>NZ_BCWD01000009.1 GCF_001592085.1 Levilactobacillus senmaizukei DSM 21775 = NBRC 103853 | reverse complement strand
TTTTTTTATGGCCTTTTTCCTGTTTGCGGCCTTAAAAACAACCGAGTATGGCCTCCCACGGCCTTAAATGCGCGAAAGGAGCAATTGACATGAAACGATTTAAGACAACGATTCTACCAATGAACTTGCAGTACTTTGCAGAACCTGATTCAGATACTGATTCCGAAAATTCGAACAATGATGGGGCCGACTCACAAGAGGCATCTGACTCAGAAGATAGCTCTGATAGAAATAATGAGGAGTCTGAAAATTCAGATGATGGTGGAAAAACAGATGCCATCATTGAAAAGTTAAAGGGTCGGATTGGCAAAGAACAGGGCAAAAAGAATGAACTGCAGGAACAGCTTGAAAAGGCCCAGACGGAGCTTGAAAAGTTGCGAGGAAAGAAGACAGACAAACCAGCAACACAGACTCCTGAACAGAAGGAAGTAGCTGAGCTTAAAGCTCAGATTGCCCGCCGTGACACCGTTGACGAAACAGTCAGCGTTTTCAGTGAGAGTGGGGTTAATATCCCAAAAGACATCGTTGAAGTCTTGGTTACTAACGATCACGACCAGACTATCGACAATGCCAGCAAACTGTTGAAATTCGTCACTTCTATCCAGAAGGATACTGAAACTAGTGTCCGTAAAGAGTATCAGGCTGGCAAAATTCCTGGTGATACCAAGCACAAGACGGAATCACTTGCGGATCTTGGCGAATCGATTGCTAAATCAAATCAGTCACGTGCTTCTTTGGATAGTTTTAAGTAGAGATACGAATAGGAGGAATATACAGTGACTAAGAAATATGGAACTAGTCCAGATATTTTAATTGACGACGAAAATGCCACGATGATTGCCGGGATGGTTGATGATCCCACCGCTGTTGTAGATACAGATGGTAATAAGTATTTGTTGGCCGGTACACCTTTGACTGCAAGTAAAGACTTCGAATTGAGTGACGATGGTTCGGTAGTTTTAGTACCAACAACTGATGCAACGGCTGTTCAAGGCATTTTGCGCCAAGATTATAACATTTTGGAAGGTGCGATTCCGGCGTCAATTATCACTTCTGGGACAATTAACCGGCATCGAATGAATTCAGATACTCAAAAGACATATACTGAAGAATTTAAAAATTCATTAAAGGCAGTTCTGCCTAAATTGTCAGTAATCGACCGGAATTAGGAGGGAACATTAATGCGAACAATTTCAGATATTGAAAATCCAACCGCCATTATTGCATGGTGGAATACACGGGTAAACGAGCGTGGGCCATACCTATATCAAAGTGTTTTTGATGTGTCATATAGCGCTACGGATCAAATTGAAATGCTTTACGGACAAGACCACCCGGTTGAAATGATGTCAGCTACGACTGATGATGTGGCTTCAATCAAGCGCGATAACATCGGATTTGAAAGTGAAACGCTGCAGGCCATTCCTTTCAAGAACTATAAGGCGATGAACGAAAAGCGCCGTAATGACTTGGTTCGTGCCTTAGCGAATAATGCTAATGCTGCACAAGTCGAAGCTATTACCAATACACAATACAAAGACCCAGCTTCATTGCTTAGTGACGCATTGTATACCCGTGAAATTTTAGCAATGCAGGCCTTAACAACGGGTCGTATCACGGTAAATAGCAACGGTATTCTTTATAAGCGAGACTTCAAGTTACCTGAAGAGCACAAAGTAACAGTTAAGACTCCTTGGGGAACGATGGATTCAACGCCATTGGCTGACCTTCAAGACCAAATTGACCAAATTAATGATGATAACGGAACAGTCATTGCGTATGCCATCATGAACGGGCGCACTTTCCGGAAGATTGGCAAGTCTGGTGAAGTCATTAATAGTTTGGCAATCGCCAAGACTAATAACAACATCGCTATTTCACAGTCGTCGGTAAAAGCGCTGTTTACGGATACTTTGGGCGGCGTACAACCCTTAATTTATAACAAGGGAGTGGGCAAGGACCGTTTCATTCCTGATGATGTGGTTGTTCTGATTCCAGATGGTGGTGTTGGTCGGATGTCATGGACAGACACCAATGAAGACTTGGGATTAAGCGGTAGTCAATATCAGTTATCCCGGACCTCCGACGGTATCACGATGTATACCAAGCGAACAGACAATCCAGTCGCCACCATGACTTACGTCTCACAAAAGGTACTGCCTACCTTGGATAAGGCGCGTAACATTGTGGTCATGAACGTTGCGGGAGCTGAAACGCCGGCCGGTGATTCCAGTACGACAACCACTACTGACACCCCAGCAAAAAACTAGAAACGCCGCCTGAAAATGGCGGCGATCCAAACGAAAGCTGGACCAATGATCAGATTAAATCCTACTTGGATGACAAGGGGATTACCTACAAGGCATCTGACACCAAGGCCCAGCTTTTAGCATATCTAACAGCAGAATAGGAGGCCAATTATGGCTATTAAACTGAATTTATATAAGAAGGGTGACACTAAGCCGCTTGTAATCGGGGATGACGAGACCGGAGTAACGGTGACAGGATTAGCAGCCGGAACTGCGGTTGCAGAGGGCGATTACGAGGTAAGTCATTCTGATGATACTGGTGCTTTGACTGAATCTGAACGGGTTAAGGTGCCATCATTTACTGTCAACGCGGGTAAGTAAAGGAGGTTAGCTAAATGTCATTAGTATTGAATATTTATAAAAAGGGTGATACCAAGCCCTCATTCACAGGAACCGACGTAGATGGAGTGACAATCACTAGTCTTGCGGCTAGAACGGTTGTCGTAAAGGGTGAATATCAAGCTAGCCATACTGACTCAGAAGGTATTTTAGAAGAATCCGACAAGGTTGATGTGCCTGCGTTCACTGTTAATAAGGCTAAGGCTCCTGCACCGACAGGCGTTGCCGCAGCACCAACCGATGATGGTGCACAAGTTACCGTAACTACGGCTTAGGAGGCAAATGATGGCCTATACAGAAGCGACTAAACAAACAACTCTTGCGGCCATTAAAGCCTATCCTATGGCCCAGGGGTATAACGATGAAGCGATAAGCCAAGCAATTGCCGACACGTGGTCGATTGTACTGTCGGATGAATTGCCAGACACAGTTAGTGAACGCGGTCACCGACTATTGGTCCTGCATAATATGGTGGTCGACAGCACGGCACAATCGGGCGGAGTTTCTCGTGCAAGTACGAAAGATTACACGCAGGAGATGTTCGATTGGTCACAAGGAAACGATCCTTATATGGTTGAATATGAACGCCTTGTAGCGAAGTTTGGTAAAGGACGGTGGGGAATTGCCTTCCTTTAACAGAATGCCTCACGTAAGAGCTGAGCTGTCCAAGTTGAACCATACCCGAGTAGTTGCCGGTGTTCCTGTTGGGGATAGTTATCTTCAAATGGTGGCTAGTGTAAATGAAACGGGTAAGATTATCACGGCTAAAAGGTCATGGTTAACTATTCCGACTGCGGCAGCAGGAACGCGCAAAGCTGGTGATATACCAGGATTATTCAAGCCTAAGGGAAAGAATATTCTGGCAGTGGCTAATGGGGATCAACTGACTGTGATGTTCTATCTAAAAAAATCCGTCACGATTCCTACCCGACCCTTCATCCGATGGACGGTGGCTCATAAGCGCTCGGTGTGGCGAAGAATTGCAGTTCAGGGAGTGTCAGGCATCATTCGCGGGACTGAGACGGCCGATGGGGTATTAGCCAAACTTGGTCGAACCGCAACCAACGACATTCGAATGACCATTCGCGACATGGCTGATCCAGCTAATGCGCCAGTAACAGTTGAGCGTAAAGGGAGTAACAACCCGTTAATGGATACTGGGAAGCTTATCAAGTCGATTACATGGACAAAGGAGGGAATGTAGTGGTTTTTAAATTCCAAAACTTCAATCGATTCCAGTTCATGTTTGATAGGTTGAAGATACCAATTCATGTGGTAGTACCCGTTAAAGAGCACAAATTGACAGCTGCTGACTATGATTCTTCAGGAGACTTAATTCAGTCCAAAGCAGATGAGTACGATCTTATCGAGCCAATCGTGAAGAGCACCACCAATACGCAAACTGACCCAGGTACATCCTTTCAGAACGAAGGTGGTGGTCCGGTCAAGACTGCACAAATGGAGTGGGTGTCACGACACGATGACTTTCCGCGAGGAACTACCATAACTGTTAAGACTTCGGGCCGTGCCTATCAGGTTGAATCATTCACCTATGATGAGCTTGCAGGACTAACCACGTATTATCTAAAGGCGGTGGAATGATGGGTATTTATCGTGATACGGTAAATAAGATTATTTCTGAGATTCATAAGTTCCAACCTGGCTGGATAATTACCAAGAAATTTCAACCTGACGACAGGCCTCCACTGCCGTTTTTTTATTACAAAATTGTAGACGACTATCAACGGCTGACTTTCAACGATGTTGAAAATGAGCCGTTTTCGTTTGTCCTGCAATTGACGGCAGTAACTGATGATGAACTAGATTCGCCAGATTTAAGTCACGACATGCGGAAATTATTGGAAAGCATTGGACTGCTGACCGATTTGGCTGAATCCGGAATTTCATTACAGGTCGAGTCTTTGCCGATTCGGGATTTGAATTTTGGAGTTTCCAACGAAACCGAGGCGGTGCTTTCAGTGACGGTCACGGTTAACGATTCGTACGACGACACTACTCAATCAGGGACCATAACAGACGTCATTTTAGGCGTTACAGATTCAAAGGAGGAGAACAATGAGCACAGTTAAATTAAATTATGACGTTAGCTTTAAGCAAATGATTCAACAGGTTGTGAGTTACTCGCAAGCGTCTTCCCTGTTGCTTGCCATTCCAATTAAGGATGGGGAAGAAACGTATGACACTTTTGGCACCCTTGACGATGTCGCGGAAAAATTCGATGAATCTTCCGATGCCTACAAGCTGGCTAGCAAGTATTTTGAAACACTAGCAAAAGAAAAGATTACGGATCAACCTATTTCAATTGGGCAATACCTTGATAAGAAACAAGATGATCCAATGGGCGTTGTATCGGCACCAGTGATTAAGTCAGTTACTGCTACGGCTGATGGTGCCACTATTTCATCTGAAGCAGGGTCAGTAACCCAAGTTTCGGGGTCAGTTCATTTCTTGACCAACTACTTCAAGGCTGGTTGGCGGTATGTCATCTTACCTGAAGCTGACACTGAAGAACTCGAATCTGTCATGGATTTCTTATATGAAAACCAAGACGGAATCTTAGTTTTAACTGCCAGTGATGTAGCTAGTGCCACTGAGTTGGAAGCCTATGCCAAGTCTGACAAGTTTGACTCGTCCAGGATGCTTCCTGTAATTGGGCTAGCTGATAAGGATGGCCAACCACTAGGGGCAGGGGCGGTAGCACAAGCTGTCGCAACGTTGCCAATCGATTGGCAACGTATTGGGAATATTCCTGGTATTAAGGCTAATAGTTGGACCAGCCCGGAAATTACTCAGTTGTCCAATTTGAATTTTATTCCAGTCGTTAATAAGGGAGGCGACATGATGCTTCTCCATGGTCGGGCATTGGATGGTCACTATGTAGATAACATGTTTGGTGCTCAATATATTTACGATTACATGATTGTTGGGCTACAAAACTGGTTAGACCTTCCGGAACAACGGCACTTCAAGTTTAATGATTCTAACTTGAGCAAGTTAAAGGCTCAAGCTCAAACTCTATTAAATGATTTGGGGAATATGGGCTTCTTTGCCGAAGGTGCAGATGGAAAGCCCGTCGCCTCGGTTGATATTCCTAGTCGCAACCAAGTAACCAGCAAGCAAGTCGAAGCACGTACGACAGCCATGACCATTGGCTACACGATGGCTAATCTGTTGGACAGCGTTGATGGTCAAATTAACGTCACTATCTAGTCAGGAGGATAAATAAATGCCTAATAAAATTCAATACGGTGAAAACAAGTGGGTGTACCTCAAGGACACCCGCTTTATTCATATCTATTTAATTGTGGATGGTAAGACCCATGAACTGTTTGGTTTTACGAACAATGATGCCATTAAGTGGACCAAGGTTGATAATGACTTCGACTTAGATTCTGACTTCTCTGGTGACCCAATCATGTTGCAAAACCACTCATCTAAGGGACAAATTACCTTGTCATGCAATGAAAATGGGCAAGCAGCGGCTTATGGCGAAGCTGTTATCAAGCGACAAAAGACTTATGCACTTGGTGAAATTCCAACGGTTGGTCTCAAGGTTGTCAATGACAACAATAACAAGACTGTTGACTTACCTTATGCGTTTGCTCAAAAGGAACCCGATGGGGGCATTACAAACAGTTTCGATAACTCTGAATACACATTCTTAGGGTGGAACTTCGATGTCGATCAAGATTCCGGAATTGTACTTTAGTCAAGATTAGGAGGCCAAAATCATGGCAGCAAAAAACGTACTCGATGCAAAACAAGTAAAGCGAACGATTAGCTATAAGAATAAGGATGGCGAGGATGTTACTAAGGAAATCACACTGAACCAACCAAACTATGAAACGGTGCTCGATGTTAATGACATGCAACAACGTTCAGGCGGTTTTCGTGACTTTGGTAGCGTCTATGAAACGTTGATGAAGGAAGTTCTTGTAAACCCTCGGATGGATTACAAATTCATCAATGAATCTGTTGAAAAGAATAAGGATGATAAGGGGACTATCGAGTTTGAAGATCGCGATGGCGGTACAGTAAAGCTCAATGTGATTTTCCCTAGCGCACGAGAAGCAACTAACATCATCTTCAACATCCAAACGGCAGACGGATCTGCTAACCTGAAGGAACTTTTAGGCACGTTGAATGACGATGTTTTCCGAGACGATAAGGGTCATAAGATTACCTGGGCTTATTGGGATGAACACGGTGGCGGATACAATGCGCTTCCAGAAGCTAATAAGTTTCTGTTAGATGCCTTAGTTCACACCGGGTTCTGGACCATGATGCAGGAAGCCAATTCCTTTCTGCAAGAACGAGCTTAGTTCCCAATTCATCGATGAGGAAGGTAATACTGATCATCGAAAAATTCACGCCTTAAGAGAATATAACTTGATGTTCACATGGTCGAAAATGAAGAAATACGGTCTGATTGATTCTATTGCTCAGGGTAGAAAGTTGACGTTTGACCAGTACCTGATGTATGAGGATTTGCTTCATGACTTAGAACTCGAAGAGCTGTTCTTGATGAATCATGCTATAGCTATGTCGTTTGGCGGAGATAAGAAGGAAGGTGGCCCAAATGGCGGAATCCCTGAGGTCTGAAGATGTTAGCATTCAGATTAAGGCTAACCTTGAAGCCTTTGATAAAATTGACGAGCGTTTCAGTAAGTTGCAAGAAAAAGCGAGAATCCTAAATGAGCGAGTTGGCAATCTCTTTAAAGAGACTCCCAATACTCGCTTTTTTAGTAGCCTGAATCGCCAATTGGGGACTACCGACAAGCGACTTGATTCTGTCCAAAATTCGGCATTAAGTTTTAAAAATAGTTTCAAAGAAATGACCGGCTCGTTACCGACGTACGAGAAGAATATGCGGGGTGTTAACTCTGCGCAAAAGGAATTTTCAACCCGCAATAAATCTATCACGTCGTCCGTTGACAAGTCGCGACAGGCCCTCGGGAAATTCAATAACTCCTCAACTAGTCGAGTTTCCCGAAGTGTTGACTCAACCAATAAGTCCGTCAAGCGGATGCATATATCGACCAAAAGCTTAAACGCCACTGGAGATAAGTTTCTAAATGTGGGCCGCAACATGGCAATAACATCAACAGCGATTGGTGCTGCCATGGTCAAGGGTGCAAATGACGCGATTAAGTTGCAGAACCAGTATCGTGTCATTAATAATTTGGCCGTCTACGGTGGTGAAAAGCAGTCGAAGGTTACCAAGAATGTTGGTAAGATGCAAAACCAAGCGGCCAAGTATTCAACTCAGTATGGGGTAGCACAAACGAAGCTGTCTGCAGGGTATGAGGAACTGGTTCGGCGTGGTTATGATTCTAACCAAGTCTTAGCGGCACAGAAGACTTTCTTACAAGGTTCTCTGGCTTCAGGGGACGATTATACCGACGTTGTTCACAACGGGGCTGCGGCCTTGGAACAATTCGGTATGCGGACCAAGAACACCAACCAAATGATGCAGAATACCAAGACGGTCATTAACCAAATGGCGTATGCCGCTGACCTCACGGCCACTGATTTTCAGGGGATGGGCGACGCGTTTCGATATGTTGGGAATACGGCTCACACAGCTAACCAGTCAGTTGCTGAGACAGCGGCTGGTGTCGGTATTTTATCCAATGCAGGCATGGAAGACACTGTTGCTGGTACTGGGTACCGGAAGGTCTTAAACTCCTTCTTGTCGCCTAATATGGGCAAGATGAGTCAACAAGCTCCAATTATGGAAAAATTTGGTTGGACCAAGAAGAGTTTCGAAGACTCTAAAGGTAATCTAAAATCAATTGCTGACTTGATGGATATGGTCAATAAGAAGACGAAGAACATGGGCGGTGCTGAAAAGGCCGACGTGTTTAAGCGCTTCTTTGGTACCACTGGTCAAGAAGCAGCGATTGCTTTGTCGCGAGATACTAAGGGCTTGCGTAGATTAACTGACCAAGTTTCTCGTTCTCAGAACATGAAGGGCGGAGGATACATTGCCCAATTGTCCAAGAAGAACCTCATGTCGGCGAAGGCACAGATTGACATCTTCAAGCAAGCTGTTAGTGGACTGGGGATTTCATTTGCGACGACCGTATTGCCTAACATCACCGGCTTGGTTAAGGGCCTTGATAAGATGCTCTTCGCCATCAATGAGATGCCTAAGGGCACTAAAAAGTTTGTCACGTCTGGTATCGCTTTAGCTGCTGGGATTGCTCCAATATCGCTGGCATTAGGTGGATTATTAAAGGGTATCAGTATGGCGAAGACGGCTTGGTCAAGCATGGCTAAAGTTATGCGAAAGCCAATCAATGGAGGCTCACTCCAGTCGGCTAGCAACGCGACAGAGGCTATTGCTAACGAAGAAGAAACGGCTGTCGGTTCAACAGGTAGCCGGATGGGCACAACCCATTTTAGCAATGCTAAGAACTCTGTTAGAGGTTCTGGATTCAAGTCTCAATGGAACAATTCCAGTTTAATGGGGAAACTAGCTGTTGGTGCCGTCGGTTTGGATATTGGCTATGACTTTGTCAAAGCTACCAAGCAGGGACTGGATACCGCAGCTGGTGGACAAACACTATGGAATGGTGCCGGCAAGACTATCGGTGGTGGACTAGGATTTTACCTTGGTGGTCCTCAAGGTGCCGTAATGGGGGCTTCAATTGGTGATGGGATTACCAAAGCACTTACTGCAAAGAAGATTGATAAGTACCTAAGTAGTAACTCTACCGGTAAAGATCCCAATGCAAAGATTGTAGAAAAAGATAAGCACCAACAGAAAAAGTTGCGTAAGCGGTATTACACACAAGGAACACCTGATTCAGATGACGCTAATAAAGTGTTAGGTCAGTTGAATTCTAAGCCATTCCGTCACCAGAGAAAGTCAAAGGCTTCGGATCCTTACAAAGGGCTGTCCAAGGATACAAAGTAGTTTCTTAAGGACACTCATTCAGAGGTTACTAAGGCTAATGACAATTTCTTGAATATTCTGGGGACTGGTTCCAAGGCTGCTGTTTCAGTTAACAAGTCCACTTACTCAAAGGTTCTAACTACTGCAAAGTCTTATTCTAAGTCGCAAACGACTAGTGCAGATAAATCTATTAATTATCTCAAGAAAATTGGGGCGATTAGTGGTTCTGAACAAGCCAAACAACTTCAGAAAGAGAAGGGTAGTGGGGCCAAGCGAGTTAACGACATCAAGAGTACAATTTCCAAGATTGAGAAAGCCGAAAAGAATGGCGGTACTGATAGGGCTGCGCTAGTTTCAAAGCTTAATCGTCAATTGCTTAAGCTCACCGATGCCGGTACTAACAAGCAGAAGCGACTTTATAAGGATCTCAAAGAGAATGTGGGGCATCTCACCACTTCGCAATACTCTACGGTCATGAAAAAGAGTCGTGCAGCTCGTAAGCAAACCATCTCGGATGCTAAGAAGCAATACAATTCTCAAACTTCGACGGCTTTCAAAACATACAAGAAGACGTTAAAGTCTGCAAAACAGATCTATGGCGTTCATTCCTCAATGTACAAGTCGATCAAGGGATCGGCGGACAAGCAGTATGATAAGACGACTTCCGCAGCCTATCGTCAATATAAGAAGACCGTCAAATACGCTAATCAACAAGCCAAAGAAGTTGTACAAGCGGCGGCCAATGCCGCTGGTGGTATCAACGGCATTATGGGAGTTATGTCTAATAACATTGACGACCTTGGAAAGCAACTTGCTAAGGCTGTTGGTGGCACTTGGCAGAAACCAAAGTCTAACGATCAGTCATTTCATGACAACACCAACCCGGCGGGAAACTTAGCTAAGGGTGCTAAGAAGCTCCAGAATAAGGAAACGAGTTCGGTTCTTAAAAGTGGCCCATCAGTCAAGCTGACATCGTCTAGTTCGGTGTTTTCCAAAGCTACTGGTGGTTCAATTTTCAAGCACGGCATGTCGATGGTCGGCGAAAACGGATTTGAGCTGCTTCAACGAGGTAAGAGTTTTAAACTAATTGGCCGGCATGGTGCTCAACTTATGCAAGTTGGTCCGGGCGATCGGATCTATAAGCATGCTGACGCCGTCGCCATGACTAAGGGTAGTTATGGGGAGCGTATCCCCGGGTTTGCTAGTGGGAATGCTAAGCCCAAGCAAAAGAAGAAAGTCGCTGTTCCGGATGCAGCATCCGTTGCCAAAGTTAACAGCATGGGTGGGACTGAAACGGTCGTTAAGCGGTCGATGTCCAAGATTAGTAAGAGCATCGCAAAAGGATATTCTTCGGGAACCGAGAAGTCGAACAAATCGATTTCAAAGTTCAAGTCTAAGAACTCATCTGAATGGAAGTCGATCCACAAAACGACCGACAAATATACCAATCAAATCCGTAAAGGTACTGTATCAGACTTTGATCAAATGCAAAAAGGTAGTCAGAAGCAAATGATTCAGCTCCACAAGGGCCTGAACTCTGCTGCAAAAGCAACTACTAGTGACTTTGGAGACATCATGGGTCGATTGAAGCCATATGCTCATAAGGCTATGGGCGGCGCGATTACGTCCCTTAATGGTGGTATTAGTGGTATCAACTCAACGCTTTCTCAATTTGGCGGAAACAAGTCAGTTTTGAAACCAATTCACTATGCAACTGGTTCTAAAGGCCCAATTAGGTCTGATCAGATGGCAGTCCTTAACGATGCTAAGTCGGGTCCACGTCAGGAACTTGTTGCTCGTGGTGGGCAATTACTGAAACCTGAAGGAAAAGACGTATTGACACCTTTGAAAAAAGGTGATGAAGTTCTGAATGGGGCCCAAGTTGCTCACGCTAGACAGTTCTTGCCACACTTTGCTAAAGGGACTGGCGTTTCGAAGGATAAATTGTTATCTCTGATTGAGAAGAACTCCGGAAAGCCTAACGATGCGTGGAAGAGTGACTTCACCAGCCATTTAACCGATGGTAGCGGACCTCAGTTAGCGTCAGGGGTCCAATCACTCGGAACAAAGGCCGCAAATAGTAAAGGTGTTCCTTGGAATGCTGCAGCCTGGAGTGTCATGAACGCTGCTGCTCAAAGCGGTGGTGCTGGTGGTAATTGGCGTCATGACCCAGGCATGACCAAAAGTAACGGATTTGGAGCTAGCCGTTCGTTTGGTTCTCACGATGGTGTCGACTTTACGGGGCCTCAAGGTACCCCAATTAAGGCTGTGCACGGAGGGATTGTCACTAGAGCCGGTAAACCAGTTTGGGACTTCAAGGATTTGGGCTATGTGGTTACTGTCAAGTCCGATGATGGTTGGCAAGAAATCTACCAGGAGTTTGGTAACGCCAGTCATATCAAAGCCCATGTTGGTCAAACGATTAAGACTGGTGATACTGTCGCAACTCAAGGCGGAATCATTGGCTCTAGCACTGGCCCCCATGTCCACATTGGGGTCTCTAAAGGTTCGCTGTGGAATCATGGTGGATCTAGTACTCGTGGCTGGTATGACGTTACTAAGATGCAAGGAAGTTCCAACGGGACTGCTAAGGCTCCTAAAGCAAACACGGCTTTGCAGAAATTTGCTAAGAACCAGCTGAACGCAGCTGGGGTATTACCTTGGATTACTAAGAATATTGCCCCACTCACTGAGGATGATAGTGGTGGAGGTGGAACGAGTGCTGCACCTTCAGGCAGTCATAAGCATTGGCTAGAGCAAGCGGGTATCCCTGCGAACCAGTTTGGTGCTTATAATGCCATCATCACACCTGAATCTGGGTGGAATCCTAAGATCCATAATCCTAGCAGCTCGGCTTATGGGCTTCCACAAGCCTTGCCTGGCTCTAAAATGGCCTCCGCAGGCTCCGATTGGAAGACAAATCCAATCACTCAACTGAAGTGGATGAAGGGCTATGTCAAAGGCCGTTATGGCGGTATTAACCAAGCCTTATCTTTCCGAAAGGCTCATGGTTGGTATGCTAAGGGAGGAACGCCTCCGTTAAACAGCTGGGTTGGTGTCAATGAAGAAGGACAAGAACTGTTCAAGACAAAGAAGTCTGGCAAAATTGTCCCTCATAAGGAATCACAGCGTCTGGTCTCAAAGGCGACAGGTGGTGGCACCAAAATTGCGCCACAGTATAACGTTAAGGTTGAAGTCAACGGTAACGCTGATGATGCCGCTATTACTGCGGCCGTAAAACGTGCTCTTAAAGAACACGATGAAGAACTCATTGCTAGAATCAATGCCCAATCGGGCGATGATTCCAGTTATGAGTTTATTTAGTTACATGGTTTTAAGAAAAGGGTGGGTTGGAATGGCTACGAGTACGGCCTCGGGAAAATTATCAGTCGCGATTATTCGCGGATTCTCAAATACTACGGTGGAAGCCAAGATTGTTAAATGGACATCCAAAGTATCTGAAATTAACTCAAAAATTAAACAAACACAATCATCGATTGATAAATACAAAAAGCAAGAAGATACAGCTAACGACACATTGAATAAGAAGAACGGTTATAAAGCTGCCAAAGCGGCTTATGATCACATTGTTTTAGAACTATCGAAGGCCAATAAGTCTTTGACCAGTGCAAAAAGTTCTGGGACTAAGAAGAACCTTAAGGCTAAGATTAAGACTTTGACCACCCAGCAGAAGGATGCGTATTCAAAGTTGACTAAAATTGCGAGCTCATCTTCTTACAGTAAGTCCGCAAAAAAATTAACTGAATCACTGAAGAAACTAAAAACTCTGAATTCAAATATGACGAATCTTAAATCAACAAAGACTAGGTATTCTGGATATTTGAAGATGTATAAACAGGTTAAGAGCGAACGTGATTCCAAAGCCGAAGCAGCGGCGAAAGCCAAAGTAGCTAAGGAAATCCAAGCAAAGATTAAGGCCAATAACGAACTAACACCCGATAAGAAGGCTGGGACTGGGAAGACCGCAATCTATCGAGCAGATAAGAAAGACCCTACAGTTTGGTTTCTGGCAGAACAAGAGCCAAGCGAAACAGATGTTAACGATATTCCGACTCAACCGGTCGATCGAGGAGATCCCCGCGCTCGGTATAGTCGACGGAATGCGAAGACACTTTCAGGAACCTATTACATGTTCGGAACTGAACAGCAAAGTATTGATTCCAAGTTTAATAAGTTCCAAAAGTGGGCACGCTTGGGATATGAGCTCGAAGTTCGAGGATTCTCAAAGTTTGCCCATGCTCGTATTCAAGAAGTTGATAAAAATCAGTTCTATGGGAATGCTCTAAAGATGACTATCTCGTTTACTTATATTCTTCCTCAGAACATTGGTTATACCAAAAAGAAGAAAAAGAAAACCGTAGCGAAGAAAACGAAGGTCACTGGTAAAGGGTCATCCAAGACTTCGAAGAGGTATGTAACTGCAAAAGCAGGGACTACTTACTGGGGTATTAGCCAGACTAAGAAGGTAAGTGTCAAAAGTTTGGAGAAGATGAACAAATGGCCTGCAAGGAAGATTCCGATTGGCGCTCGCGTCAGATATAAATGAGGTGATTTAGATGGCTATTTATGATCATTTTGAATTGGATCCCGACCAGTTACCGTACTCATATCCAATTGACATCGACGATGAAGAATATTTGCTGGGATTCTCGTTTAACCCGGTTTCAGGACAAATTATTGCAGAGCTTAGCAATGACAACGGTTTGAATGTCAGTGATCCGGTCATTTTGGATCATGAACTATTCTCATATAGTCAGGACCCTCGTTGCCCAATGACTGGCATTGTTCCGCGTGATGAATCAGGTCAGGAAACTGAAGTTAATCTAGGTAATATTAATCGTACGGTATTTTTGACTGCCAACGATATCGAAAGAAGTGATGTTGACAATGGTGCAGACACGGAATAAAGGCGTTTTTTGGGGCTACAAAACCGAAATCACTATCGCTACTTCGAAGGGAACCTATAAGTTCTCTGACCATGAGAAAAGTGGATATGGCGGGAAAATTATCTTTGAACTACCTTTTAATACTGACGGCAGTGTTAATTACGTTGACATTACGTTTTACAATTTATCAAAAGCCCATGCTGAGGTTTTCAAAAACAAGCGGAGATTCACAATTAAGTCAGGTCCAGAGGAACTGTTTGGTAAGTTGGCAGAGGGTACAATCATATCGCATGAGGAAGAGCAACGAGATGGAGCTGATTACTCTATAAAGGTTCGCTGCCTGGTCGGAAAGGACTATTCGAAGGATGCTAAAATTTATTCTTATGCTAGCGGTTCAAAGAAGACTAAGCATAGTTTCACTATCAAAAAAGGTGAAGTGATCAAGTGGAACACTAAGAAAAAAGTTAAGGTCAAGCTTAGTTTTCGTAAGGGAACCAAATCCAGCACAATTATCAAACGAATCTGTCGGCAAAGCGGAATTAAGATATCGCCAATGGATTTAAAAAAAGATAAGGTCAATAAAAAGGCTTATACAGTTGGGCCCAAGCCATATTCTGCCCTAAAAAAGCTTGCTAAGGCATGTGGATCAAAGCTTTACTATCGCCGCGATGGATTGGTAATAGACAGCTTTGGGAAGGCTAATCCTTATAAAGAAAATATTTATTTGGACGAGACACACGGAATTGAGTCTATGACCATCAATGAAGACGATGATGGTAAAACTACCTATTCGGTAACAACGGCACTAGACCCTCGAATAGACGCTGGGTCAGTCGTCTACATTAGTTACGATGGTGTTAAAGGATGGTTTAGAGTTCTGAACGGGTCTCATAACAGTGACGCTTATACCACGGAATTTGAGGCGAAGAAGATTGACTAAGATGAATACAGTTCAACGCCTAGCCGACGCTCTAACGAATACAATTCCCCAATCAGGCAGCCAGGATGACCATACGCATGCGGCAGCTAGAATTACCAGCATATCGGGTGATTATGCGGACTGTAAGCTACTTGGAAGAATGGAGGATGAAGAATCACTGATTATTCGGGATGTTATGATCTCTGATAGTTGCAAGTGGATTCCCGTGTCATCAAGCAGTAACGAAAAAATAAAAGTCGGAGATACGGTATGGATTGGCTTCTCCGACCATGACCTATCAAACTTTACCGGTAGCAATGATTATTTAATTGATTCCGAGAGACGACATGACCTTTCTGATGGGGTTATTGAGGCGGTGATTAAGCATGGTTGATTTTGCGCTAGATGATCAAAACGACGCGGCGTATAACAGTGACACTAATGATATTGATAAAGACGAGAGCCTGATTCATCGGGTCCTCGTCTTTTTAAATACTAATATTGGTGAGCTTCCTTGGAACGTTGACTTCGGTATCGATTTGTCTCAAGTAATGTTGGATATCCATGATCAGGCAGCTTTGACGATGGAACTGGATGAGTGGGTAACCGCACGTTTTGAGGATGAGGTTGAGAACATTGAGGTGACCGGGATCACTTACAGCAAAAGACAAGCTCATATAAATATGGTACTAACCACAATAGATGGCGATTTGATAAATCTAGAAAAAGGAGTTGATGACGATGGGTCTGACTAATGGGGGCCAAGGCTATGAGCGAAGAGAAATTGATGAGATTCGAGCTGATCTGGTCTCGATTGCTCAAAATGAAATTAGCTCTGATGTGGGAATTGATGACACCACGCTAATTGGTCAATTTCAAGGCGCTATGGCCTATGACGACGACTCCATTGAGAAATTAGCTGAGGCAATTTATTATTCGATCTTTATTTCGTCTTCAACGGGGGATACGTTGGACCGCCATGGGTTGGATAACTCCATATTTCGTAAGCCAGCAGCGCAAGCTGTGGTTACGCTTCAAATTGATTCGTACGTTGGCGAATTCTTGGAGTCTGATTCGTCGATGTCAACAGCAGACGGCGTTGTCTTTAAGACGGTTGATGATGTCACCTTTGATGAGCCATCCATGGTCGATGATCCTGACAAGCCTGGGTCACAAATACCGTTAGAGGATGATGATGGTACCCCAATTTGTCGACAGACCGTAACTGCGGTTGCCGAGGAAACGGGAATTCAAGGGAATATTGGTGCGAATCAGATTACCTATAACGTGGATGGTAACACCAACATCTTCAAAGTCACCAATCCTATGGCAGCTGAGGGTGGTCAAGAAGCAGAGACGGATATGGCCTATTCTGCCCGTTTGATAGCGAACAATACGAATGGTTCTCCCTCAACCGAGGATGGCATGAAGACTGCTATTGAGAATACTCCAGGTGTCGTACAAGCTCGGGTAGTTGGAAACAACACATTAAAGCCAGATCAATACGGTAATCCGGCCAAATCAACTCACCTTTATGTTATTGGTGGAACGGATCAAACGGTTGCTGAGGCTTTTTTCCACTGTATGCCTGAGGGTACTTTGACGGTTGGTGAAGTTGCATCAGACGTGATAAACAAGTCGGGGGATGTTCGTACGGTTAAGTTTAGTCGGGCCGTTGCTAAGGCTGTGTTAATTAGTATTCAACTAACGACGAACGATGATTTTGATAGCGATAACGGTATCGACAATATTAAGAAGAACCTGATCACATTCTTTTCTAAATATAGAATGGGTGATCAGGTTTTATTTTCGCAAATATTTGGCCAGATTTGGTTAGTACCTGGTATTTCGAATCTGAGTTTAAAAATCGGTACCGATAAAGATAACTTGGCCCTGGAAGACATTGCCGTTAATGAGTTCGAATTGCCGAGTCTGTCTATGGAAGATGTTGAGGTGACAGCCGATGTTTGATGATTTAGATCCAACTAAAATTAAGGATGCGGTTAGACAGGGGCTTTCAGCGTACTTCAACCAGGAAGATGACTCGGTCAATCAGGCAATTATGGACATGATAATCCATCAATTTGATAATAATTATGAAAATTTGTCAGCAATATTCAAGCAACTTTCCCTCGACACAGCCACTAGCGACAGCTTGAATAATTACGCGAAGGACTGGGGCGTTAATCGGATCGATAATGACGATGATTTTCTCAGATTAATGATTAGACTCGCTCAGATTCGGCATAGAAAAGGTGTTACTGAGGATGATTTGATTACCATCATCGGTTTCGCTCTCCAGGCTCCATACAATGAATTTTCGCTAATTACTGATCGTGAAGAACTCAATGGTGAACCCGAAGCAATCAAGCTGACCAATATTCCGAATACTTATAGCAAATCTGCACGAAAAAAACGATTACTGATTAACACTTTAGAGCACTCGGTTACTCCCCAAACGCGAATTGTCAGTGTTGACTTTCAGGCTAAGGCAATTCAGAACTTGTTCATCGCCACGGCCACATCGCGTAATCGGCAGCACTTCGCTGTCATGGACTCGCAGGTCGACCGTGAACATGTCGTTGGGGATGGCTCGACTATCGTGGCCACAGTAACGCAGAAACAGCGGATTCACCGCATCGTAAAGGAGGGATAGCAATTGCAATTTGATACTACCTATTTGACCGAAGCTGGTCGATCACTGGCAACGGGCACACTTGGGGGGTTGGATAAAATCCAGTTCACCCGAGCAGTGGCCTCAAGTCATGACTACTCAGCTACTTCGGTTAACGATTTAAAAAAGCTCACATCAATTGAAGATGTGCAGCAGACAGTCGACTACTCACGAATAATTAAGAAGGATGACACTACCTTGACTATGCGGGTAGACTTTCCGTCTAAAGATGTGACGACAGCATACAGTCTCTATACAGTCGGGTTTTATGCACGACCAGAAAACGGGGATGAAATTCTGTATGGAGTATTGCCAAGTTCTTTGCCGGATTACATCGCTGCATATGACGGCAAGTCCAACTTAAATGATTCATTCCAGACTGATACAACGGTGAGCGATGCCGATAATGTTTTAATTACTGTCAGTCAGGCTGGTTCACTTAATGAGGCCGACCTTGATGCAATCTTTGCATCAAAACACATTGCAACTATTGATGATATAAAGGCTAATATTCCTGCCACCGTCATCGATGGCAGCAAGCCAGCGGACTTCAAGGAAGCCGTCACGCTTGAAAAGGGTGCGGTGGACGGTGCTGGCAATAGCTACGTCACCGATGACCAGGCCGTCCTTAAAACTGATATGCGCAAACCAGCCAATCAAGTTGCCGGTATTGATGAGGTTAATGCTAAGCAGGACAAGCTGGATTATACGCCAGCTAACGATGCTAATATGTTTCACCGTAGTCCTGATACTGGGGCGGTGACTGAGTCCGGCAACTTTCCTGGGTTGCAAGTAAAGGGGGTATCAGTCGCTACCAGCGACGATTTGAATAATTATTATCATGCTAATGCTAGTAATGATGCAGCATTAGCAGCAGCAAAAGCGACACCGGTTCCTGGCATTTTCTGGTTTGAGGAGGTGTAGCATGGGTCTTTACGTTCAAGGCGGAAAAAAAGTTGGTGGCATGTATATGGCTGATGGCCGAGGGAATGCTACAAAAGTAGGTGGCATGTATTATGCCGATGGCCGAGGTAATGCTACAAAAATATATTCGAGCTTCTATCCATCTGGCTATGTATTTTGGCAAGCTAATAATGCTAACGGTAACGGATTTGGGATAAATGCTACTAAGGCCCCTACAATTATTCCAGATACTTCAATTAATCAAAAAATAAACATATCTGGAATTAAAAATGGCATTAGAGTGTATATCAACATCAATCAATACTATGGGTATAGTGATGCTAGAAAAATAAATATGCTATTTAATTGGAATGATTCCATAATTCCCGGTGGTTATACCAACCTATATTGGGAACCATCAGTTGCCACTATTGATATACCTGCAAACCAGATGGCTGGAAATAGCACGTTATATATGAGCGCTCATCGTGGCAATCAATGTAGTGTATTTATTAACTGTGATTCTAGTGGATTCCACTTTATATCAAAAAATCAAGGCACGGTTTTCGATTTAACTGACACCAATTATAATATTTTTTCAATTCTTTTGGTTCAAAAAATAGTTGCAATTTAACCGCGAGGAGGAACAGAAATGCCAATTTATTATGTAAAACCAGATTCAGACAACAAGTTTCCGGAAAAGGATACAATGCCCGTACTTGAGTCAGCGGACGGACTACGGGCAGTCAATATCCCAACTACCTCGATTCAATACTTCACTCGCTACTGGTGGATGTATGCATTCAAGAGTGATGATTCGCAAGAAGTCACAGCTCCGGGTAACTTACCCAACTTGGATATCGACTATCTGCAAGGATTGATTGACAAGGAAGGTGAAACTATCCAAGGCTTGCAAACAGCATTGGGAAGTGCCACAAAAGCTCAAGTAGAAGCCCAGAAGCAATTTGTTACTACGCAGGAACAATTTCAAAAGCAATTCGTCGGCCTGTCACAGCAAATTGTGGCAGTTCAAAAGCAGATTGCAACTAAGGCAGAATAGGAGGAATCATCATGGAAAATAATCCATTTTCAGCGCCAAGCATTGAAGACGCCAAATTATATGCTTCATGGGGCCTAGACATTAGTTACATGGTCAACTGGTGCATCACACCAGAACAGTACAAAGACCTGACAGGTAAGGACTACACGGCACCGACGACGGCTACCACCACCGCCTAGGTGCTTTTATTTTGGAGGCGTAAGCATGCATCGTATTAAAGATGGTCCGTTTCAACGGGCCTTTTCGCATTGGAATCATTTTTGTTTTGGCTTATTTTCACTGGTAGGTGGTTTATATATTTGGTTTCATCAAGGCTATTTGGATGATCCACGGGTGACACCGCCGCCACCACCGTCACCAACCGAACATGCAATCTTTGCCTTTGCTGACGACTGGTGGTTTTCATTGTGGTTAATTATCTGTGGTCTCGCTATTCTGGTTGGCGTCTTTCACAACCGGCGGTTGTTACGTGATGGTGGCCTAGTCGCCCTATCACCGGCAATGGGGGCCTTATCAGTGGCTTTTATTGTTCGGGGCTTGTTTGATGTGCGGTTTAACCTAACGTGGGTATTCGCCTTACTCATGCTGTTCTTGCTAGTCGGTACGTTGATTAGGGGGGACACGCATGGATATTAAGTCCTGGGCAGTTGCTTTAGGTGCGCTGGGAACGTTTGCAACCACTATCTGGGCTGTTATTCATGGCTATCATTCTGACACACGGCAAGCTGACCAGGATCGCCAGGGCATGGAGAAGTACATCATGGAGCAAGTCAAAGCTGATAACGAATTGCTTCGTAAAGAACGCGAGAGTGATCAAGCGCAATACTCACGGAATCTGACCGACTTGAAGGCTAAGAAAGATGCCATGGAACAAGAATTTAACCAGCAGATTGCCTTGAAGGTTAGTGAGAATAAAGCTTTGCGAAAACGCAACGCCGCTTTAGAACGTGAGAATCAAGCGTACTGGGAACGGTATGGTGATCTTTAGGAGGAAAAAGCATGAATGAATTTACGAAGATTATTAAATTACTCAACGACACCGGTATCTTAGGTGTCTTAATTTTTGCCTTAGTTGGCTGGTTTACCCGGATCAATCCTGCTTTAAAGACCAAGATTGCGGCGAATAAGTCCGCTACTCAACGCGAAGTGTTGGGACTGTTAGACACATTAGCGTTCAGTGCTGTCAACCAGGTGGCCACTAATTATGAAATGCCAGGGGAAGAAAAGCGTGAGCAGGCGATTGCTGATGTAACAGGCCAAATGAAATTATTTGGTCATGACAGTCTGGCACCGGCAATTATTTCATCAGCCATCGAAAAAGCGTATCAGTCGATGACCACGACGGAGACGAAAGCCCAAGCAAAACAGGCTGAATACAATGCCGCTCTGGCGGACACAGAGCAAACGTTCGCTGATAAACAAGCACAACTGGACAAGCAAGCTGCGACAGTGCCCGCTGAACCAGCACCCTTAGATGTGCCAGAAGACGTGGCCGCTACGGAGGGAGATGTGAAGTGATGCCGCATTATGATGTTGTGGATACGTCCAATAACAATGGAATCATGACCGTTGCCAATTGGCGTTCAATGAAAAAGTATGGCGTCAAAGCCATGATAGCTAAGCTATCCGAAGGCACGTACTTCACTGACCAAACGGCCAAGCAAAGCATTCGTAACGCGGTATCTGCTGGCTTACACGTCAACGGCTATCACTTTGCCCGATTTACGACAGTGGCTGGGGCTAAGGCCGAAGCCCAGATGGCAGCCCGAAGTGCGCTTAAGGCAGGATTGGGCAAGAGCAGTGTGATCGTACTTGACTTTGAAGCCACCAACTCTGGTTGGAATCAGAACTCTAAAATTGTTAAGGCCTGGATTAACGAAGTTCATCGCATGGGCTATCCCAAAACGGATGTCTATACGATGGGTAGCTGGATTAATTCAGTGCCATTGAACAACTCGGGCCGTGGTGGTTGGGTAGCTAACTACCCTTATAATCCGTCAGGATTTAAGCTCTATACCGGATATAATGGTTGGCAATGGACATCAAGCATGCACTTCCCGGGCTGTTATGGAACATTTGATGTGTCCCAGATGTACTCTAACTATTACTACGGCACCGCAACCAAGGCGGTTAAACCGAAGAAGGCCATCTATTACCGATACAATCCCAAGATGATCTATGCCCGGACGCCAATTAATCGCTACAAGGACGTTGCCTTCAAGCACAAAGTGGACAACTTCCCGGCCGGCACCGTATTTGCGATCGCCAAAGTAGTGACCTATGGCAAGATTACCCGGTTCCAATTGGCAAACGGGCATTACATCACGTCTAACCAAGACAATGTAAATCGACTTTACTATGTGGCTGGTGGTGATGTCAAACGAGTGAAGTCTGTACGCGGTACTCATCGGTACAAAGATAAGGCCCTCAAACATGTTGTGGACTGGCAGCCAGCCGGCACTGAATTTGATGTCGCTAAGATCGTCAAGTATGGATATACAACTCGGATTCAGTTGGCTAATGGATTATTTATTAGTGGCAACAAAAAGATTAACAGTTTTATCAAGTAACACACGAAGACGCTCACTCCTGACGGGGTGGGCGCTTTTTGAGTGTTTACGTTTTAACGAAAAACAATTGAAAGGAAGTGAATTGCCCAAGACGACGATTCCTCTCGGCACTAAAGTACCGAGTTTCCTCGTCTGGCAACTCTTATGAAACAGAGGAAATTGCCATCGCGCATTTGCAGGATAGGGCCAAAAAGGCGCTTGACCGAAAGATTGAGATGGAATCTCGTCTATCAGAATAGTGCACTATAATAGAAGAAAAGTTGATGACCTAATGGGGTTATCTGGAATCCGGATCAGATGGTATAAATTGGTATAAAGAAATATTTTTAGAAAAAAATCACCCCAAAAACGCCCATCCATAAATGGAATGCCTTTATACCAAGGGTAGAAAGCTCTATCCAGTCCCCACCTCCGGTATGATAAGGAACATGTTGATGTTTCAAAGAGCAACGACGTTATGATGACGTTGTTGCTCTTTTTTTGTCATTAAGATGGAATATCTTGAGCCGAAGCCCTTTTAGAGTCGATTTGACGACCACTGAATGAATTCTTGACCCTTTTTACCGGGGCAACATGACAGAGAAGCTCAGGGGCTGCCTAAGCATTTTAAATGTCCTATCTTAGACGGTCGTGTCTGGGAGCCCTTGAAGGGGAGTTGGCCAATAATTGTTGATCAGCTGTGATCGGCAGCGGTGTTAGGATATCAGCAAATACTGAAATAGGGAATTTTATTCTTTGACCGTTTAGCGGTTCGGAAAGCTTGGGTACATGTTAATCATCTGAATGAGCTACAAATCAAAGGTGATTTGCATAGTCCTTCACCAGACCTGGGAATTTCAGGTTGTTCACGAGAATGATGGGGTTGTTATCCAGAGAAGGGTGTGACCCAGACGTCGTTCAAAGATTCGTCCACACATCACAAATTATAAAGTGACAAGGACGGTTAAGCCAAGGCTAGTAATTAATGAAGGCGATTGCGAGACTTTGGTGCAATGCTGCCAATTAGTTCTAGCTAAATTTAACAGGGTGGGGATTCTGATCAACCGCCATAAATGATTGCTATCAAATAATCAGCGCTCAGTGTACGATGCTTCTTCAGAGGAGGCGGGTTTGGGGGCATGTTGATCTGCAGCTGCAGGTTACGTCATTTCAACTTTCGCAAATGGTTGTCGTCTTTCTTCTTTTGGGGAAGGGGTGTCAGCTCCCATGGGGAGATTTAATAGCCAAGTTGTTGAACGACATTTTTACGAGGATCGGTCTGAGTGCGCTGAATTGCCACGAGACGGTTTCTGACTACTGCACGGGCAAATTACATGAGATCACTTGTAAAATGCGACAGGAACTAAATGTGAGCCTCATTTGATCTGCAATTAAGTTATCAACATGGCTTATTGACGCGTATCGAAGACGTTGGTTATAAATTGGACAAAATAAAAACCCTAGCTGGGCGGCTAGGGTTTTTCGGGTATTGCAATGTCATCAGTCAGATTTTGTTAGTCGGTGTAAGCATTTTGTAAAGCAACCTTGTCTTGGTGGTCGATTGATGCGTAACGGTCAGAGGCATACATAACACTGCTCTTGCTCTTAGAGTGGCTCAAGCCTAAAGCATGGCCAATTTCATGAGTCGCAACATTGGTACGTTGGTTCTTGGAGTAGTGGTACTTGCTCAGTAAGCTACGGTTCAAAGTAGACTTAGCAGAAACGATTTCGTTATCGTTGCTCTTCTTTAAGTATGAGTAATTCGTGTAACCAGCTAATTTGCCGCTCTTGGTACTCAATGAAGCAGAAGAGGTTAAGGTGATGTCAGCTTTTTGGCCAGCCTTAGCAGCCTTTAATTGAACAACGCCAACTTTGTTCCAACGCTTAACGGCGTTCTTCCAAACACCCTTGTAATATGAGGAAGAGGTGCTCGTCTTGTATGTAATAGTGGTATCTTCCCAACTGCCCCATGAAGGAGTGACGGTGTTGGTGGTTGCAGATGCGATGATGGTTGAACTGAAAGTAGCTAACGTCAGAACGACGGTTGCGATGACTAAGACTGCCCATTTAGTAATTTTTGATAACATTGTAAATACCCGCTTTCTTTTAAATCCGAATAATCATTTTTTAGGTTGTTCCCTATCTGATTGACTATGGTTAGTATAGGACGGGTATCAAAGGAGTTGATCGGTCACTTCTGCCAGTGTGGACAGTTTCATGGGGACATTATTGGCGAAGTGGATATAAACGAGCGAAAAGTACCTCTTAGAGCACGACAAATGGTTACACATCAACGATTGTGGCTATAAAGGTAACTCCGAAATTAGGCGGATTTTTCCTTTTTTTGAACACAAAAAGGGCGCCTCCGGCTTCGCGAGCTAAAACCCAACGAACCTGAGACGCCTGTAAGCGCTTTTGTGAAAGAAACTAGAGTGTTACGAACATTGCGTGCAACTAAACCGGTAAACTAGTTACACTTCCCGAAATTTGACGGCAGTTCCGTAAGCAGCGACGGATTGCATATCTTGTCCAATAGAACCAGAATCAAAACGCATCATGACGACGGCATCGGCTCCCATAGCGGCAGCATTACTTCGTAAACGGTCAACGGCAATGTCCCGTGACTCTTCGAGCATTTTGGTATAGTCCTTAATTTCACCACCAACAACGTTCTTTAACGATGCGCCAATGTTCCGAAAAACATTTTTGGACTGCGTGGTTAAACCGAACACTTCCCCAATGACGGTGTAGTCGTGGCCGGGAATTTTCTCGGTAGTTGTGACTAAAATTGTTTCCATTATGTTTCCTCCTCTTTGACGTCTTTAACTATACGCATTTTGACTTTCGATAACAAGCAACCCTTAAACGAAAATAAATGTTGGTGGCTGAATATAAACTTCCTTATTATTGAAAAGCTGTATACGGGCGGGGAAAATCTCAAACTTATACGCGAATACTAGCTCAAACAGGTGATTTGTTCCATTTCCATAGCATTCAAGTGATCAATCTGACGGGTTCGTCTAATTATTTATCATTAATTGAAAGTATCTATGTCGACAGTAACCTGTTAAAGTGACGTTTAAGGCCAGTCGGCAGCTAACGATTGCCTCCAGAGAGGATAACTTATGAGCGACGATAAAGATTCAGGTGACCAGGTGCATCGAACACCTGATAGTGATACGCCATTAACTGAGGAGCAGTGTGAGATGATTGATCAATTTTTAGAGATTCGTGAGGCCTATCGTTTGATCGTCAAGCACATGGAAAACTCCCTGCAAACGTCCCTGAACCATTACCAAGAACAGCGGCTCTTCTATCATGATATAAGTGATCTGGGCCACTTTCGTCGCAGTTACTTCACGACGGTTGGCTACTTCCTGCAAGAATCAATCGAGACCTCGTATCGCTTGGAGATCTGGGACCGACATTCGCATCGAAAGCTTTCGTTTACGCTAGATGAACTGGAGCAAGCGGATGAGTGTGAGGTCAAGAAGGGTACGGCCGTTGAAACCTTAAATTACGGCAAGTTTGGGTATCGTTTACGCCGGACCTTCGAGATCCGCCACCATCACTTATATTGGTTGAAGACGCAATTCTACATTGCTGGGAAGCCAGTTCCGTTAGTTGATGGTCTGATGATGTTGGAGCGTGATCTAGAAGAGCATACACTCTGGTTGAAGGGGTCAATTCTCCATATTAAGGACTTTACGTAAGATTTAGTCTAAAGAAAAAGTCCAACCAATTGAATGATCGGACAATTATTTTAAAGACGGTTGAGTCGTTAGAAACTTAGTCAATTTTTGCTCAGTCGTCTTTGTTTGGCCACGTAGCAGGTCTGTGTGATTAATACCGACGACGTTGTGTGCCGGAATAATTCGGTCACTATCTTGGAGGATCTTAGAATCGACCAGGTAGATCCACTCAGGATTCAGCTGTAAATTCCAGTGATGTTCTGCCTGGACCATGGTGCGATCGAGATGTAAAGCAATTGCTAATTTTTGACAAAAGCGATCGACTAGCGCGGCATCAACGGTGGGGTTACCAGTCAGAGTGGGTTGATACTTACCACTCAAGATGTCACCAATCACTTTAATTTTTGTCATATTGGTTCCTCCGATATTAGATGATGCCTCATTTTAGCATGAACCCTATGTGGGCCGGGCATTCTAAGGGGGAGTTTAGCGAAACTTTAAAAGACTGGCGGGGATGTTCGGTTTTTATCTAGACTAGCAGACTAGATGAGGATTAAGGCTCCAACGATAACCTGAACGATCCCAGTTGTGATGAGTTGGTAGCGGGCGTTGAGTTGATGTTGGAACCACCGATGACTGCCAACCAGCAATATGATCACGAGACTCCGCCAGCTTAGCGGTAGACTCAGCAAGGACACGACCAGGATCCCTGGCGTGATTAATGTTAGGCGCCAATCTGTGGCCGTTGGCAGGAAGTAACGTTCGAACAGGGCCAAGTAGCTGGCAACCAATGGAATTAGCGGCCAAAGAAACTGTGTAGCTAGGTAGTGATTGCGCAGGAAGAACAACATGACGGGAATTCCCACGCCGATGAGAAAACTGAAAACCAGGAGACCATAAATTGACTGTAATCCAAGCTTAGGGACACAGAGGAGAATGAGCATCCCACATATAAGGAAGGAAAAGGCTTGGACCATGCCCTCACTGGGTGCCGCAAAGAGACCGAAGACAGCGGCAATGCACACTAACAAGGGGCCAAAAGTCGAGTGAAATTGTCGGCGCAGAATTAGGAAGCAGCCGGCCGCCATAAACAGGCCATAACCAACCAGGAAAAGTTTGACGGAGGTCGAAAGTGGTGTCCCGGTGGAGGCAGTTGATCCGGCCAACCACCAAAGACAGTTTTGAGAAAAGGCAAAGATTAATAGTTGTTGCAGTGTTCGATTTTTGATGAGAGCTTTAAGTGTGGGCATTGAATCGCTCCATTTCGATTGTCGATAGTATGTCTTTTATCTTAGTGATTATTAGCGAGTGGGTCAATGCTTGTTTGTGAAAAAAACAAGTGGCCGGCTTTAAACTTCAATTGATTTATGTTAAACTTCTTGAGTTATGAGTCAATTCCCGATAGGATTCACGAACCCAGTGAAGCTGCCTTGTAACCGAATGACTGCGAGATTATCGGTCAACTCGCGTCAACTCAATCTAGGGGGAATATCCATTGCAAGAAAGACATTTATTTACTTCAGAATCTGTTTCTGAAGGACATCCTGATAAGATCGCTGATCAAATCAGTGACGCTATTTTGGACGCTATGCTGACCCAAGACCCAGATTCACGAGTGGCGTGTGAAACGTCCGTGACGACGGGTTTAGTACTGGTCTTTGGTGAAGTTTCAACCAAGGCTTACGTTGATATTCAAAAGATCGTCCGGGATACCATTAAGCGGATTGGCTACACAGATGGTCAATACGGCTTTGATGGTGACAATTGTGCCGTGCTAGTAGCTATCGATGAACAATCACCCGACATTGCCCAAGGGGTTGATGACTCCTTAGAAACGCGTTCTGGTGATGCTGATCCACTGGACCAAATTGGTGCTGGGGACCAGGGGTTAATGTTTGGTTACGCTGTTGACGAAACGCCACAGTTGATGCCTCTTCCAATTACCCTGAGCCATGCCTTAATGCAACGGATTGCGATGTTGCGGAAGACAGGGGCCATTGATTATCTGCGGCCAGATGCCAAGACTGAAGTGACGGTCGAGTATGACGAAAACAACAAGCCTATGCGAGTAGACACTGTTGTTCTGAGTACCCAACACGATCCCGAAGCTTCCTTGGATCAAATTCGTCAAGATGTTATTGAACAAGTGATTAAGCCCACGATTCCAGCCGAATTGTTAGATGATAAGACGAAGTACTTTATCAATCCAACCGGTCGGTTCGTTATTGGTGGCCCTCAAGGTGACGCCGGTTTAACCGGTCGAAAGATCATCGTGGATACCTACGGTGGTGCTGCCCATCATGGTGGTGGTTGCTTCTCAGGTAAGGATGCTACGAAGGTTGACCGTTCTGCTAGCTACGCGGCGCGTTACATCGCAAAGAATATCGTTGCTGCTAAGTTGGCCACTGAATGTGAGGTCCAAATTGCCTACGCGATTGGTGTAGCCGAACCGGTCTCGGTTTCTATCAATACCTTTGGAACGGGTAAGGTTACCGAAAGCAAGTTAGCCGAAGCCGTTCGGAAATTCTTTGATTTACGTCCAGCCGGCATCATTGAAATGTTAGATCTTAAGCGGCCAATTTACGAACAAACCGCCGCATACGGCCACTTTGGTCGGACCGACATTGACTTGCCTTGGGAAAAATTGGACAAGGTTGATGCTTTACAAAAATTTTGCAAGTAAGCGTTAATTAATTTAGCGGTTCACGTGTTCCGGTGCCCGATGGGTGCCGGAATTTTTGTTCGTAAGGATACTGGCAGCAAAAATTAACCGTCGTAATCACTTGAAATTTTAACGGAGGCCATTGATAATTAAATTATTACTGACTTAATCAGAAATTGGGGAGTAGCGGTCTTGGCTACTCAGAAACGTTGTGTGGTGGGGCCAACGACAGGAGGAAATTATGTCTAAGAAACAAACAAACGTCGGGGTTGTAACCGGCGCCGTCTTTGTCGCGACCTTCATGTCGGCCGTCGAGGGGACGATTGTCTCCACTGCAATGCCCACCATTGTTGGTGATCTTCATGGAGTGGCTCTGATGAACTGGGTGTTTTCCATCTTCTTATTGACCAATGCACTGGCAACTCCCATTTATGGCAAGCTCGCTGATACGGTTGGTCGTAAACGAGTGTTTTTGATTGGTTTGTTGATCTTTATTGTAGGCTCAACCCTATCGGGAATGTCACATAGTATGGCAACGCTGATTGCTTGGCGAGCCCTGCAAGGAATTGGTGCTGGGGCAATCATGCCCGTATCCTTTACCATATTAGCCGATATTTACCCCGTAGAGAAGCGGGCTCGGGTCATGGGACTCAATGGGTCGGCCTGGGGAATCGCTGCCGTTGTGGCGCCATTATTGGGTGGATTCATCGTTGACCATTTGAGTTGGCATTGGATCTTCTTTATTAATATCCCAATTGGCATTGTCACGATGGCTTTGATCTGGTTCTTCTTGTTTGAAACCATGGATCGTAAGCCCTTTACAATGGACTGGGGTGGTTGTCTTTGGTTATCCGTCGGGTTATTACTGATGATGCTGACCTTCCAGCTATTGGGAGAAGGTCAGTTGAACCTGATGTGGGTCGTTGGTGGCTTCATTCTGGCAATTATCGCGTTTGGCCTGTTTATTCGGCAGGAGAAACGCGTGGTCGATCCACTAATTCCAATGACGTTATTTACCGATCGCACCTTCGTTATCCAAAACTTGATTGCCGCACTGTTAAGTGGTTTTATCATGGGGTTTGAAGTGTACTTGCCGACTTGGACGCAAGGGTTGCTGGGCCTACCAGCTTCACAAGCGGGATTCGCGATTACGCCAAGTTCTTTGATGTGGATTGTGGGGTCGTTCGTCGCGGGAAAGTTGTTACTGAGTCGATCGCCGTATCAAATTGTGAATATTAGTTTGATACTAGTTACAGTTGGCGCTGTGGCCATGGCGGTTGCACCGGTTAGCACACCGTTCTGGACATTCTTCGTCATCGCCGCGATCTGTGGGACCGGTTTTGGGATCACCATCACCACGACGACAGTGACCGTTCAGAGCCAGGTAGACGTTGATGAAGTGGGGGTGGCTACCTCGTTTAACACGTTAGCCCGAACCCTGGGGCAGACGGTGATGGTCTCAATCTTTGGGATTATTATGAACGTGGCCATGACTCGTGGAGTGGCGGAACATTCCGGGACGACCATGGGGATGATGAATCAGTTGATTAATCCGCAGAAGGCTAAGTCGTTGCCGAGTCACTTATTACCTACGTTGCATGGCATTTTGTATCAAGGTCTGCATGCGATCTTTATCGCGGGAGTTATCCTGATTGCCATTTCCTTTATGGTGAACTGGTTTGATCGTAAGAGCGGCCGTGACCTGAATGAATCAACTGACTAATTTTATACATGGTGCATGTAGATACGTTATAATAGGTTCATGATGAGAAGTGGAGGCGATGGAAATGTTCGAAAGAAATCATGCTCGGTATGCTAGCTACGGAACGGTAGCTGCCTTACCAGGGGAGATGATCGATGCCGTTTGGCGGATCATTGACCATGACCTCCAAGGTTTCTTCCCGTTGAGTAATCTGTTAACCTTTGAGTTGCAGAATAAAGACGGTAAGGCCACTTATGAGTATGTTCAGGCTGACGAATCCGAAGGGACCTTGCGCATTGGGTTCGATACGGAGTTCGCTTTTACGACAACCTTACCGGAAAAGGTGTTGGCCTATGACGATGGTGACAGCCAAATTATCTTGCTACCGTCGGAAACTATTGATGAATAAAAAAATCGCTGGCCAACTGGTCAGCGATTTTTATTTGGTTAAACGGTAGCGTCAGAACGAATGTCCTTCAAGGCATCGTCGATTTGAGCCAAGACAAGTTCAGTGTTACCCGGAACGTCGAGGTCATATTTTTGCAAGTCAATCTTGATCTTAGGACTGATATCGAAGTTTTCGAACCACCCCTGGTAGGCCGTCCACATTTTTTTGTAGTAGGATTCCAATTCTGGATTATCATCGAATTGTTCGTAATCCCGACCACGTTTCTTAATCCGGTGAAGGATTGTATCAAAGTCAGCATCGGCATAAACCAATAAGTCCGGTGCCTTCTTTGGTAGTTCGTCGAGTTCGGTCATCATGTTGTCCAGAAGATTTAAGTAGACTTCCAGTTCGGTATCCGTGATGTTACCTTCGGCGTTGTTCTCACGAGTGAAGAGTGCATCTTCGTAGATGGAACGGTCTAAGACGTTGTTGTCGTCCGCTAGCGCTCGCTTAATCATACTAAAACGCTTGTTCAAAAAATAGATTTGAAGTAAGAATCCATATTGCTTTGGATCCCGGTAGTATAGCGGCAATACCGGGTTGTCACCAACGGGTTCAAAGAATGCTTGAGTACCCAAGTGCGATGCAATCTTTCCAGTTAAGGTCGTTTTACCGACACCGATCATTCCAGCTGTAATTATCACCATGATAGCCCCTCTTTTATTCAAAATACAAGATATAGTGTACCATAAAAAAACCAGCTACCACATCTACTTAGCAGAAAAATATCAGCCCATTTCGTTAACTTTGGCCATTGCGGTATAATGGAGCCATGAGAGACAACGGATTGGGAGGTTATTGCTTATGGAAAATGCAGTTGTTTTTTTTGATTTAGATGGCACGTTGTTCGACGATGAGAAACATGTTTTACCCGCGAGCATTGCGGCCATTCACGAGATGCAACAACATCATATTCTACCAGTTATTGCCACAGGAAGAAACATTTTTGAAATTCAGTATGTCCTCGATGCCACCAATATCGATGCGGTCGTCAGTGCCAATGGTAGCTACGTCCAGTATCAAGGGCAACGGTTATCGGCCGCAGTGCTCGACAAAGATGTCTTAACGGCCGTGACCAAATTCGCCAATGAACAGGGAGACCCGGTTGGCTATTTTAATAATCAAGGCTTTCGATTAAGTCAGGCGAACACTGACACGACCGATAACTTTAAGCTATTACGCTTGAATCCGGTCGTCGATCCGGATTGGTATCTCAACCACGACATTAACTTTTTAAATGTCTTTAATCGCAATAAGGAACAGTTATATCAAGAGAAATTTGCCGGATCGCTGAGCTTTGTTCGTAACAATCCGCGGGCATTGGACACGATGTTAACCGGGATTACTAAACAAACGGGTATTAGAACATTTTTGAAAGAGGCCGGCCTCAGCGGGGCAAAAACATACGCTTTCGGGGATGGCTTCAATGATTTGCAAATGTTTGACGAAGTTGACGTGCCGATCGCAATGGGGAATGGGGTCTTTCAGGCCAAGCATCAAGCGGCCTATGTCACGGGGACGAATACCACTGATGGCATTGTCACCGGTTTGCAGCACTTTGGATTAATTAAATAATTTTAGATATTAAAAAACTTCCGGCGTGCAAACCGGAAGTTTTTTTAGTAACCTGAATTAGTTATCTAACTTGGCCTTGATATTGGCTAGGGTAACGGCAGCGGTGTTACTGAAGACCATGTCAGCAGCGGCCAATTCCGTGGCATCTCCAATACCGACGGATGTTTCACCGGCGGCATTGATCGCAGCCACACCAGCAGCGGCATCTTCCACCCCAATGCATTGTTCCGGCTTCAGATTAAGCAGCGCAGCGCCTTTGGTGTAGATTTCTGGATCGGGCTTGCCATGAGTTAGGCTAGCCGGATCAACGACCTTCGGGAAGTAGTCGGCCAATTCTAGTTTATCCAAGACTCGCGGCGCATTCTTGGACGCAGAAGCCAATGAAAGTTGGTAACCATTGGCCCGCAGGCCGTCGAGAAAGTCTTTCATCCCGGGTAGAATGTTGGCGGGGGTCATTTTGTTCACTTCGGCAATGTAGTTCGTGTTCTTTTGGGTAGCCAGCTTTTCCTTTTCGGCATCGGAAAAGTCGTTTGCCTTACCACCGGCCTTAAGAATCATTTCAAGTGAATCCATGCGGCTAATGCCCTTCAAGGCATTGCCAAGTTTAGTACTCCAGGTAATGTCCAGGGAATCGGCTAATTGGTGCCAAGCATTTCCGTGAAGAATGGAGGTGTCAGTGATGACACCATCGAGGTCGAAAACGAATCCTTTAATATCAGCAAATTTTGTCATAAAAAGCACTCCTTTAATAAGTAATGGTGACGGGCTCATTGGGTTTTAAGTCGACGGATTTCGTCATAACTTTCAGCGTCGTCGCCTGGTCCGCAGTGACGGTGATTTGATGATGAGTGATTTCAAAGGTGTATCGGATTCCCCGGATCAACTGCTTGAAGGCAATTTGATTCCAGCCGTGGGGCAGGTGCGGGGTGATGGTTAACTTAGACGCCAGGCTATCGATCCCAGCGTAGTAGCGGGTGGCCAAGAACGTCACGGCTCCCATGACCCCCAGGTGAATTCCCTCGGCAGTGGTCCCGCCCTGAATGTCGTAATAATCCGACAGTAGGGCTTGGGAGAAGAATTGCCAGGATTGGTCCATGTTACCAGCCATCGCGGTTAGAGCGGCATATACGACCCGTGACAGGGTGGATCCGTGGGTGGTCCGATCAAGATAGAATTGCAGGTTCTTGAGCAGGGCGCCTTTTGGTAATGAATAGCCCAGCTGAGTCATAAGAGATTCAACCTCGGTAGCATCTAAGCTATAGAAAGCCATCAAGGCATCGGCTTGCTTGGCCACTTGATAGGCATCGGGGCTCTTGCCTTCGGCTTTTAAGATGCGGTCCATCCGTGAAATGTCGCCGTACTTTTGGCGATACTTTTGAAAATCAAGGGTTGGTAGCTTGAAGTAGCCCTCAAATTGTCCAATGATAGCATCATCGTTCAGGTCTAATTTAAGATGATGACTGATGTCGTGGACCTGTTTAATGTCGGCCGAGGTGAAGGTAGTCTTAGTATCAATAGCCTTCAGGGCAGCGGTTGGTTGCTGGTCGCGAATAGCTGTCAACTGATTAAATAGCCAGGTTACCATGAGATTGGTGTAGGCGTTGTTGGCGAGGCCCGTCGACGAGGCATTGGGATAGTTTTCATGAAATTCATCTGGTCCCATGACCTCGTCGATGGTGTAGCGCTTCGTCTTACCGTCGTACTTAGCTTTGCTAATCCAGAACTTGGTAATTTCTTGCAGCATTTCTAACCCATACTTTTGCATGAAGTCTTCATCGCCGGAGATTCGGCAATACATGATCACATTGTAGGCAATTGCCAGGGAAACGTGGCGTTGGAGAGAGGAGTAATCCGGGTCCCAGGTGTTGGTTAAGGGATTCAGGTGGACCGTTTGCGATTGTTCATCGCCGGTCGTTCCGGATTGCCACGGGTACATGGCGCCATCGTAGCCGGCGTCAGCCGCATTCTGCTTGGCTGCTGGTAGGCGTCGGTAACGATACAGTAGGAGTTGCCGAGTTAATTCGGGATCGTGAAGTGTGAACACGGGCAGATCAAACATTTCATCCCAGAACACGTGACCACGGTAAGCTTCGCCATCGAGTCCCCGAGCGTTGATCGAGGCATCAATCTTACCCGATGAAATGGCTTGAACCGCCGAGAAGAGATGGTATAAGTTGACCCGCATTAATTTTTGACTCGTCATATCCTGTTCAATTTGGATATCCATGTCAGCCCAGCGACTTTGCCAGTACTTGGTACTGCTGCGAAGCGTGTCTTCAAAACTGGCCAGTTGGCTTTCCTTAGCAGCATGTTCCAGTAGGTCGCCATGAGTTTCTCGGCTTGTGAATAGGACGACAATTTTTTCAAAGGTATAAGTTTGGTTGGCTTGAACGTCAATCGTTCGCATTTGTCGAGCTTGTTGATCGGCATGGGGGAATTGTGCGTCTGGTAGCGTGAGGGCCTGACCGGCACCCGTGAGACGGGAACCTAAGACTAGGTCAACCTTCGAAGACCGTGTTTGGCCTTCAAGAAAGATAGCATCGGCGTTTTGGCTGGTCCCGGTAACCTTGACATGGTGTTGATCGAAGGCCCGGTAGCGTTCGACGTTATCATTAATAACACTGCCATCGATGGCCGAATAGATTTGAACCGTCCCTGAGAAGTTTAATGGCGTGAGGCGGTATTGAATGCCGAGTCGGTGCCAGTGCTTAAAGTCAGCCAACTTTTTGGTTTCAATCTGTAGCGAATGGCCCGTTGAGAGTTGCACCAGCATAGTCGTGGTCAGAACCCCGGTGTGTAGGTCGAGGCTACGATAAATATCTTGAATATCGGCGGCTTTAATTTGAAATGGTGGTTGATGGTCGACACCGAACGACAAGGATTGAGCATTAGGCAAATTAACTAGATCTTCGTTCTTAACGTTGCGGCCGTTTAGATTGGTTGTGAGTTGGTCGTAGAGACCAGCGGTATACATGCCAGGATAGTTGTCCGCATCGGCATGAGCCTCAGTGTATGCACCCCGTAAACCAAAGAAACCGTTGCCAACCGTTAGCATTGCCTCTTGTCCGTAATTGCGTTTGCCGGTGTACTGACCGTAGTAGTCCAAGTGCCAGGTTAAATAGTCTCGCTTGGTATTCAGGGCAGCCTTAATGCCTGCTTTACCGATACTTTGACGACTGACCACGGGAATATTCAGCATATTAGCTATCGCTAGACCAATATCGATGCGTTGGTGATTAATCCCAACGACCGTATCGGAAAAGGGATAACTTAAGGCGTTATCCACGATCCCACCGTCGACATCAAGGCCGGCGAGTTTGGTGCGTAGGTTCTCGAGATTTTCACCAATTGTCTGTTCAGGGTTATACGTAATAATAAATTGCCGCTGCGTGGGACTGTCAGTCGGTTGATAATTAACCTCGAGTGAATCGTCTAAAACATGTAGCGTGATTAATTTCAAACTTCCTCATCATCCTTCCTGCTAACAATTAAAAGTTCATTCATTTCTAATTCTAGGGGACATGACGGTCGAACGCAATTATTCACGTTGAAAATCATAAAAAATTGCTACGTTATAATTGTTGTTATGGCGGAAATGCAACCGATTGCAGAATTGTTAGGCGAGCTCATCGTTTACTAAAAATGAATTTAAAAAAGTGTTCGCCATTTTGTGACGGACACTTGGAAGACAATTTAATTGACGATGTACAAAGGGGCATCGTTGTTGGCAACCCGGACGGCATTGTTGGCAACAATATCGGCCATGGCGTCACGAGCTTCAACGGTTGCGTTGCCAATATGTGGCGTTAGGATCACGTTATCCAAGGCCTTGAAGCCATCGGCAACGTTGGGTTCTGCTTCGTAGACATCCAGTGCCGCACCACTGATAGCGTGAGTATGTAAGGCTGTCAGTAGGGCGGCCTCATCGATGACGGGGCCCCGAGCGGCATTGATCAAGACCGCATTCGATTTCATATCAGCGAAGGCGGTGGCACCAATCAGATGATGAGTGGCCTCATTCAAGGGACAATGTAGGGTGACCACGTCGCTCGTCTTAATCAGTTCGGGTAGATCCACATATTTTGCCGGGATTGCGGCCGCGACGTCATCTGCCAAGGGATGGCGTTGTGTGTAGATGATGTGCATGTCAAACGCCGCCATGCGTTTAGCAACGGCTTGGCCAATCTGGCCCATGCCAACGATCCCTAAGGTTTTTCCAGCCAATTCGTGTCCCAGGAAGAACAGTGGTGACCAACCAGAAAAGCCGACGCCCCGCATCAACCGATCGCCTTCCATCATTCGGTGTGACAAGCTGATGATGAGGCCCGTGGTCACTTCGGCGGTAGAAGTAGTCGAAACTCCCGGTGTATTTGTGACGGGAATCCCTTTTTGGCGGGCATAGACTGTATCGATGTTGTTAAATCCGGCCCCGTAGTTTGCAATCAGCTTCAATTGTGGGTCAGCGTCAATGACTTCTGCGTCGACGTGGGTTGATAGTGGTGTAATTAAGAAGTCCTTGCCGGGAATGCGCTGCAGTAATTCTGTCTTGGTAATCAAGCCCTCGCCAGAATAACTATCAACCGCCAATCCGGCGTCCTTTAGGATGGCTAAGGCCTTCGTCGGGATTGGTGCCGTGACTAATACTTGCTTCATAAACGGTCACTCCTTTAATAGATTTAAACTCAGTTCAATTGTAACCGTTTCCAGAAGTGAACGCACCCATCTCGTCACTTTCCTTCGAATAACGGGGGTAAACGTGGTAAGATTTGACATATGTGATTGACAGGGAAGGAGCATTGCTTGTGAAGATGTTTAAGGCTTGGTTGTGGATGATTCCACTATCTACGTTAATCATCGGCCTAACCATTTGGTTAATGGTGACCTGGGCCAAGTTAATCTGGTTAAAAGTACTGATTGGTCTGGTGGGAATGATCGCGGCGACGGTAGCCGACTTAGCCGCGCTTTGGCTGACTTGGGGACGCTATCGTCCTATGACAACGGAAAAAGATGACCTTGCTGATGAAAAAACGACACAAAAAAAGCCATTACGATAAGTCGCAATGGCCAAAGAGTAAGGTTACAACATAATTGGGGGATTATGTTGTAAAAAATTTCATCTACTTTGGGGGAGTAAAATGAAATCTGTCTGTTGAATGAGGACAGAAACCTCACGAACAAGTAAAAGTTTCCTTAAACATGCCCGCAACCATATAGTACCGCACATTTTATGAAATTGCTATCAAAAAATATATAATAACTGGACGTCAAAGTTACTAACTAATGGAAAGCGCGGGCTGATGGGATCGGCTACTTTGACCATGTTAGTAAGGTTGGACAACAAAAAGGGAAGGAACGAACAATTGAAGACTAAATTATGGAAAATCGGTGGTTTTAGCGGTTGGGGATGGGTCATGATTCTCTTGGTGCTATTAAATTTCGTTCAGCTACCGACGATGTTTCTGAAGCAGGGGTCGACTTGGCAGCTGGTTGGCTGGTGTGTTCTTTATATTGTGGGATTTGTTTTGACTGCATTCATCGGTTTCTGGGCCTGGCGTCATTTTCGTCCTCGGCCGTGGCAACGGCTAACCGGCAAAGACTGGTGGTTGATGGTTCGAGCCTATGGGTTCATCTTATTAGTGGAAGCCGTTTTGGGAATCGTGAATAGCCTGCTTTATCATGAAACGAGTACGGCCAATAACCAGGCCATCTCACAAATCATGGGTCGGAGTTCATTGACCATGATCATGTTAAGCATCACGGTGGTTCTAGCATCACCAGTGGTGGAGGAGCTCACTTTCAGAGGGGTTTTACTTGACGGCTGTTTCTCACAGAAGTCATTTTGGTTGCCAGTCATGATTAGTGGGGCGGTATTCTCGATCCCTCATATGAGTGATAATCCGGTTAGCTGGGTCATCTATGCAGTGATGGGGGGCACCTTTGCCTATGTTTACCGTAAGACGGACAAGCTGCAGAGTACGATTATCCTTCACGCATTTAATAACCTGATCGCAGTAGGGTTGATGCTACTTAGTCTTAAAATCAAATAGGAAGTAATCGAAAAAAGGCTCGCAATTCAATGTACTAGTCCCTGTCAAGTTGACAGATGAAATACTATAATTTTAGCGTCTTTACTCAAGCGGCCTCACCACGGTATTCAACCGCGGTGGAGCCGTTTCTTTGTGCTGTGCGATCGATGTAGTTGAAGTAGTAAATGCCTTCCTCGATGAGCCTAATTAGCTCTTCCCTAGTCTTAGGCAATGGATGGCTGTCCAACCAGTTTGACTTGAATTCGTTCCACCAACGCTCCATTGGAGCGTTATCGTACGGTGTTCCTGGTCGTGACATACTCCGAATAACTTTGTGTTCGGTCATCAGGCTATTAAAGTCCTTGGAAGTGTATGCCGAGCCACGGTCCGTATGGACAAATTGGATGAGCTTCTCCAGCTTTGTTGAAAGCTCGTTTGAAGGTCTCAATCATTGCGTCACTAGTTTCAGTGACGCTCAGATTGTAAGATAAAAGGTACCTGCCATGTAGATCAAGTACCCCACATAAACGGGCCTTGTACTCGCCATTGATACCATAATGAACCTCAGTGGCGTCCGATAGCCACACTTCATTTGGTTTAGTTGTCATATTAAACCGCTGGTTTAATACGTTATCTCGCAATTCTTGTTCAGCTTGCTTCACATGATGATGTTTCTTCACTCTACTTTGACACTTGAGATGGAGGAGGGTCATAAGCCGCTTAACACGCTTAGGGGAGACATAAAAGTTGAGTTCCGTATCATGGTCGAGGTAAATTTTCAGTTTTCCTGCAGCAATTCTTTGCCGATGCTTGTTGAAATGCAGAAGTACCTTTTGTTTGAGTAACGTTTCTTGTTGCTCCCAAGGGGTTTCTTCACGATGAAGCCATTGATTAAATGCTTGGCGAGATAGACCCACTTTTCGAAGGATAATGGCTTGGGCTCCATGAATCAGTGGACCGAGTTCCTGGATCGTCTGGAATACTAATTTATGTTGGGCGTTCACTCCTTGTTCTGTAGTTCTCGGAATTTTTTTGCGAAGAACTCCATTACCTCCTGTTCCTTGAGCTGGGACTTTAGTTGACGATTCTCTAACTTTAGACGTTCAACCTCAGTCATCTCTTCAATTGGTTTAGTGCGTCCACGCCTATCCTTTAATGTCTTATAGCCACCATCTTTAGATTTGAGAACCCAGGATCTTACCTGTTGGTAAGAAACGTTGAAGTGTTCAGCTGCTTGAGAGTACGAATGCTTTCCAGCCGTGACGTACTCCACAATCTTAATTCGTTCTTCGAATGTCGTTTTACGACTCATAATGCGGACCTGCCTTCTTGACGGCGTAGCCGTCAATGATTTATTGGTCCCATTATACTGGAATTTATTGATCCAGTCGCGAAGTTGCTTAGTGCTCCTCAATCCAAAACGATTACGAATTTCAGCTAAACTATCCTTGCCATTTAGATACGTTTCTACGGCTTGTCGTTTGGCCTCTTCACTGTAACGTGTCCAGCTGTGACGTTCTTCTAGGCCGTCGAGGCCTTCACGTTTGTAGTGTTCCTTCCAGGTCCGAATAGTAGAGCGATGAATACCGTGTCGCTCAAGGTATTTGGCTCTGGTTAGGTTGGTCTGTGATAGACCAGTTAAAATATCAAGCTTCTCCATAGCTGTAAATCTAGTTCTAGGCATAGAAAAATCCCCTTAAAGTTAACAGATGAATTATAGTATTTCATCTATCAACCTTAAGGGGACTATTGCACAAGAAGAATTGCGAGCCTTTTATAAAGAAGCCCTAAATACGCTTATCGACTTCCTTAGCAATCTTACGTTGGTTGCTGACGTCATCCAGTTGTTGTTTGACCGTCACCAATTCGGTCATCATAATGTTGATTTCATCATCGGACATGCCTAACAGTGACTGGCACTGACCAATTCGCGTGTAGACTTCGTCACGCTTAGCCGCTGCCATATCAGTAAGATGAATGAGTACTTGACGTTCGTCTGTCCGACTCCGGACCCGTTCAACCCAACCTTGTTTTTCCAAACGTTTTAACAGAGGGGTCAACGTTCCGCTGTCGAGTTCAAGCCGATCGCCCAATTGATGAACGGTGAGTGGGGCATCTTCCCACAAGACTAAGAGGGCAATATATTGAGGGTAAGTTAACCCAAAGGGTGCCAGGGCACTCTGATAAAAGTGATTAAACTTCTTACTAGCAGAATAAATGGAGAAACAGAGTTGTTCGTCCAACAGTACTGGTGAAACTTTTGACATGGCACAGGCCTCCTTTCAATTACTTTCGAGAGTATTGTATACAATTAAATTGCCACTTGCAAGCCAAAGCTTCCATAACCCTGTCGAATAAAAAGACAACAAAATTTGGTTGTGTGACAATTATGACGAATCGTAACCATAGGCTAATTATATAGCAACTACATCTGTAAGTTCAATAATTATTGATAAAATGAGTTTTCATTGCTAGTAACGATTGTTGGGATTAGGCACTTGTCGCCCCTATGATCAATTATGGCCTTGAAACGCAGCCGCGATCTGTCGGTGATCGGAATTACCTGATTTTGTGATTTATACATAAATTATGTGAGTGACAGTTTGACATAAATGGATAAAATGATTTAAAATTTTAAAAGTTTTTTTGATTGGGTCGTTAGTCTTTTAGAAAATCGTCGAGCGGGATTTTCATGTGAAATGATATTGTGAAAACGTATTAGGACAAAGGATTAGGTAGAACATTGTGAGTAATTATCTCTATCGATTACCTTATAATGGGAACAATTATAATCTGTGGTTAATACCAAAAAACGAATCCAGCAAAAATGGTTGCTCCCATGTACATTTTATCTTGATATTTAAATTAAAGGTAGTACAATGAACTTGTAAAGAAGTTATCCACATTTACGAATGTGTGAGGAAACAATTCAACTAGAAAATATGGATGACTAGCGTCACAAACATAAACCGATAGACAAAACTATTAGCAAATCGTTCGGGCTATACACTTACTAGGGAAGCTTCATTATTCAAGAGGAGGAAGCTATCATGACTAACAATTACATCGGAGAAACTAAAACGCATTTCAAGAGTTACAAGGCAGGCAAACGCTGGGTTTTCGCTGGCATCACAGTTTTGGCTGTTAGTTTAGGCTTAGCGGGAGTCGATGTTACGGCAAATGCCGCGACGGTTGATGGCAACACTGTTACTAGTAGCGACGTCATTAACAAGGATGCTAGTGGTCAGAAGCCTGCTGAGAATGGTGACGTTGTGAATGGTGGTGTCAAGGGTGACACTAACACCAAGACTGACACTGATACTGACACTAAGACTAACACTGATACTGGCACCAAGACTGACACTAACACCAAGACTGACACTAATACTGACACTGGTACGAAGATTGATAATCACATCAATACTGATAAAGACGCTGGTAATAAGGGAACTGGTGCTGGGACAACGACGACTGATAATAATGATAAAATGTTGCGTACCACTCGTGAAGCTGCACCAGTTAAGAAGTATACTGCCGATGAAATTGTATGGAAGAATGCTGAAGAATGGATGCCAGATGCTTCCTTACGGCAAGCGGTCGAAGCAAGCTTCTTACAGGCATATTCAAGTAAATACCAAATTGATGATACGACGATTTGGAACTGGACGAATGTTCCGCTAAACTTATACGATGATATGACTACGACCCCAATTAAGAGTCTGGAAGGTCTACAATACTTCACTAATATTACGGGTGTCAGTTTACAAAACTCGAGTATCACTCCAGCTGGAATGATTAGCTTCGCCAACTCTCCACAAATGGGATCCTTTTTCCTCGATGACATTAACGATGCTGGGCTGCTGTCCGATTGGGGCATGACGGCTGACGAGTTTGTGCAAAATTACTTAAGTGGTAACAAAGCCTTGCAAACGCTGCAAGTTAGCGATATTCACTTGACAGGGACCCTGCCTAATCTGCAAGGCTTCGACAAATTACTTTACGCCAACTTTGCAGAAAATGACTTAACTGGTAGCATTCCAGATTACAGTTACTTACCAGTACTGTGGAACTTGAGTGCTTGGACTAACCAATTGAGTGGTAGCATTCCAGATACCCATTCTTGGAAAGAATTTACGACCTTACGGGTTGGTGGCAACAACTTTACTGGAGACTTACCAGATGTTACCAACCTGGATAGCCTACAATACAATAACAACCACATTACGACTGGTCTCGCACCAATGGGTAATGGCATTGCCTTCGATGGTACAGGTCAAGGCTTGACCGGGGACGACATCGTTCTCACGAATAACCACAATAGCTTTAACCCAGTTAGTGGAGTCATCAACGGGGTTAAGGATGCCGCTACGAATGCTCCAGTGACGAATGTGTCCTACACTTTGGGGAATTTAACCGGAAATATGAAGGTGGCATACTCCGCAGACAAGCCAGCCGATAATATCAAAGCCCACGCAACTTGGGCCGCTGGACAAACCGACGCTTCTAACTTGTTCACGGTTTCCAAGGACGCTGATGGGGTGTTGGGCTTCAAGCTCACCGCTAGCAAGGATACGCCAAACGGTTATTACTTAATTAAGCTGGTTTCACCAGATTCCGGCTACTCCGCTTGGGTAACCTTCCAAGTCGACAACAAGATGACGACCAACCCGGTCAATCCAGTTAACCCAGTTGATCCAACACCAGGTACCACGACTGGTACGGTCACGGTTGTCAGTGTTGACCATGATGGCAACGTCATTGGCAAGAAGGTTATGACTGGTGCGCTTGGTGATAGTTTCACCGCCAACGCTGATCCAATCGACGGCTACAAGGTCGATGGCAATGGTTCCGTAACAGGCACTTACAGCAATGATGGTCAAACGATTACTTTTACCTACAGTAAGTTAGAAAATGCTGGGGACGGTGCCACGATTGACACGGGGGCTGACCATGGTGGCGCTGCCGATAAGGTTGTCGCAACTAAAGCTGGTAACAATGGCGGCAAGGCGGTTAACTTGAGTACTGGTGCCGCAGCCGCTAAGGTATCGGTCAAGAGCGATGCTAAGAAGAACACAACGGTTGATTTGAAGAGCGCAGCCGCTAACAAGGCAACCTTGCCACAAACAAACGGTAAGCAATCCATGGGTCTAATTGCCTTAGGATTGAGTCTGTTATTCGCTACTCTCGGCTTGGCAGGGGGGACCTCCAAGCGTCACAATTAATCAAGTTTGAGGCAAGACGAAAGGTTGGGATGATCTTCCAACCTTTTTTTGTTCTCCAAGTGACTTAGGCTGGGAAATAGGTCTAGACGATTGTCACGACTGACAATTGTCGGTATACTAAAATCAGTTCGGCTGACGAGGGGAGTGACGGCATGCGGTGGATACCGTACGTAGGTGTGACGGCCATTTTGGTCGGGCTAGTTGGTCATACTTGGCGGAGGCAGCAGTATGCCAGTATGTCGTGGTGGCTCGGCTGGTGGTTACTGGCCACCTTAACCTGGACGCCGATAACGGTAACGACCGGATCGGTTGCCGGGATCACCACGCATTGGTGGGCCAATGGGGTCTGGGTCGTTCGACCACTTCAAAAGGCCAGTATTGATGCGTCCTTCTGGTTTAACATTGTGATGACGCTCCCACAGGGATGGTTGTGGTATCGGCGTTGGCCACGCTTAAACAGGCTAATATGGCCATTGCTGGGCGTTGTGACCGGTGGGGCCTTAGAAACGGGTCAAACACTGGGAAACTGGCTAGTCGGCCTAGGGCTATGGGTCGATATTAATGATATAATTACCAATGCCTTAGGCGTTGTGCTTGGTTACGGTCTAGCAAAGATTTGGCAAGATAAGTGGAGGGGAGATTCGTCATGTTCATGACTACCGGGGGTCTCAATCGGACCCATGCAATTCAAGGAATTTTAACGGCTACGGCGCATACGATGTTGCGATCGGAGAAGCCGGATCAGTTTGCACTTTTTGATGGCTTATTTGATGAGGTTAAGCAAGCTTTATTGCAGCAGGCCAAGGATGCCGGTGCCGACGGGCTGATTGAGGTTCGATTCAATACCGAAGTGGTGCAAATGAACGTAGCACCTAAGTTTTTAGTTGTTCATGGCTATGGTACCGCGGTTAAATTTCCACAAACAAAAAAATCTGACTAAAAGGGTTCACATTTATACAGAGATAGTGTAATATATTATATGTTGTTGAGTTGCCCCGATGGCGGAACTGGCAGACGCGCAGCGTTCAGGTCGCTGTTTGGGAGACCAAGTACAGGTTCGAATCCTGCTCGGGGCATTTTGAAACAACCCAGATTAAAGAGCCACGTTAGACTTATTGTCTAGCGTGGCTCTTTTTTGTGAGAAAGGCCATAGCTGGGATGATGGATTTACCAGCATGGTGATGATTTGAAAAGTGAGTCGGGTTATTTACGAACAGTATACCGAGACTGGCTGGTCCGATGTCTGACCATAAGCGGCTTTATTAACAGCGGTATGGGGGATTTAGCGGGTGCCGCCTGGTTCGTATCAGAATACCCGTTAAGTACTAATGAATTTTTGAAGCCGGGTATTCAATGGCCAAAGGTTATCGTGTTAAATCTTAGCGGTAACACCAATGGCAGAGTGGCCGGTGATGATGCTTAGACCATTTCCAGGTGACCCGTTTGGTAGACTTAGCGGCATTCAGTCCCCGACAATGTCGTGAATGATGTGATTTGCGGCCATAACGTGGTGCAATGACAACATAGCTCTTGGCCTGAGCGGTGATGGCGGTGGCGCCGGCCCCGGATAGGGTAACGATGATGCCAAGTGTGGCGAAGATTTACTTCATTTTCATGATACTCTCTCCCCGAGATAGTTTTTTGGTACAGACCGATAATAATCCGGAGTAGTTAAGGGGCACAAGTATTTAGATCATTTAAATTGTTATATTTGTGAATATAAAAAAATAAATCTCTGATTTTACGGACAAGGGATGAACTGGCCCAGATAAATAAGGCATCACAGCAACCATCGCGGCTGCTGTGATGCCTTATTGTCTAACCCATAATCAATCTCTAGTGGATATTGAATTCCGTGAAGAACGTCTTCAGGGGTTCCTGGTTGGCCCCAGCCTGCTTACCGGCGAGGGCAGCAATTTTACTCCCATCGGCTTTGGCAAGGGCGGTGTTCAGGTAGTAGCCGTCCGCGTTGGTAAACAGCTTCTTCGGTTCCTTCGTGACCGTCTTGAAGTAGGTCTTGAAAGTCCGCTTATCCAGGTTGGCCCGGGAGTAGTACGCCGCGTAGCTTAACAATTTGGACTGCTTACCTTTCTTAGTCATGTAGGTATCGTTTTGAATGACCGCGACCCCGTTCTTAGCCAGGGGCATCTTGGAAGCGGCCCCGATGTATTCGGCAATGTTGTAAGCCGTGCCGCCATTCATGAAGTTACCATCGAAGCCATAATTCTTCAGTTCGATGGTCATGATACCCTTGGTCACCGTGACATTCTTGAAACGCTTGGTGCTGTCTAAACGGTCTTTGTAGTACTTGTTAGCTTTGTCAGGTGTGGTGACCTTGTTGACCGCGATCGTCTTAATGCCACTAGCAAAGACGGAGCTAGCACTGCTAGATGATTGTGAGGCAGTGCAACCGGTTAAGGTAAAACCGGCTAAGATTGTGAGTCCAATTGCAAACCATTTTTTCATGTTAAGTTCCTCCTGAGGGGGTCGATATCGTCTATCCCGTTTAACGCAAGCCGATTCCATGAGCTGGTGGATAATTTCAACCGGTAGAAAGCGATTACGCATACTCTTAACAGTATAAAACAGGCAGATTAAATTTCAACAATAATTCGTTAATTCAGGAAGAAATCACCCCTGGAAATGGTTGTCAGACGACGAGTTTAAGTTTGAATGACGTATTGAAGAGTGGGAAAATAACCTTAGGAGTTGTTGAGAAAGGGGTCGTGGTAACGTGAAGCGGTCATTACCAACAAAAATTAAGGTCCGGGGGGCCAAGGTCAACAATCTCAAGGACCTAGATGTCGATATTCCCCTCAATGAGTTTGTGGCGATTACGGGACGTAGCGGTTCGGGAAAATCCTCACTAGCCATGGGGGTCTTGTATGCAGAGGGGGCCCGACGTTATCTGAATGCCTTATCAACGTTTACTCGTCGACGCATCAATCAGATGGGTAAGGCGGCTGTGGATTCTGTCGAGTACTTGCCTTCCGCACTGGCTTTGCGGCAACGACCGCAGGTGCCTGGCGTTCGGTCAACGGTTGGAACGATGTCGGAAAGTCTCAATATTTTGCGCCTAGTTTTTTCGCGGTTGGGTTCAATGGTTTGTCCCAATGGTCATCGGCTCGAACCCACATTGGATGTGGCTGAGAATATGGGGAAGCTGGTTTGTCCAGTCTGTGGGGCTCATTTCATGGCACCTGGGGCCGAAAGTTTCGCTTTTAACTCGGACGGGGCCTGTTCGACCTGTGGGGGCCTGGGTGAGGTCCGGCAGCTAGCAGCCGACCGAATTATTGGCGATGAAACCCTTACCTTGGAAGAAGGAGCGGTTGCATCCTGGCATTTACCCGGTCGTAACTTCATGCCGACGGTCGCTAATGCCATTGGCATTCCAACAGATGTACCTTACAAGGATTTGAGTGTGGCGGACAAGGAGCGGGTACTACACGGGGCCAAGCAGACAGTCGCCCTGAATATTCCTAGTAGTAAAGGCAAGATTTTCCATATGGACAATGCCGTTTATGAGAATGCCTTTGCCGCCGTGGAAGACAGTCTTGCCACGACCAAGAATGACCGCACGATTGCCAAACTCAACAAGTTTTATACCTTTGATACGTGTCCAACTTGCCATGGGACCCGCTTAAAACCTGCGTTATTACAGCAATTGGTTAATGGGCATAACATTGCCCAAGTCTGCGATCTGCCGGTCAGTGATCTCCGCAAGTTTGCCACGACGGTGGTTGACTGGCTTCCCGCTAAGATGGCGCATCTGGGAACGGAACTGATTGAGGAACTCGAACAGAGCCTCCAGCCCTTAGTTGACTTAGGATTAGACTACCTAACCCTTAGCCGTCCCGGGGCCACATTGTCGACTGGTGAGTTGCAGCGAATCCAGTTAGGACGCACTTTGCGTAGTGCAACTACCGGTGTGCTGTATGTTCTGGATGAGCCTTCGGTTGGGTTACATCCCGCTAATGTGGCGGGTCTGATCAAGGCCTTTCACGGTCTGGTTGCACAGGGGAATTCCGTGGTCGTGGTTGACCATGACACTCGCATCATTTCTGCGGCGGATTATGTCATTGAGATTGGGCCTGGCGCGGGAAAAAATGGGGGAACAGTTGTCGATGAGGGCCCGGTTTCGCAAGTGGTTAAGAGCAAGAAATCGTTGATAGCGCCCTTTTTGAATGGGACAACTAAACTTCGTGAGCGGCCGGTCCTCGCACCCGATAAGTTATGGGAGAAAGGCCGGCTGGGTGTGACGGTGAATCAGCGGTTTAACATTGACCATGTCCAGGCAAACTTCCCCAAGAATCGGCTAACGACGGTTACGGGGATGAGTGGGGCCGGCAAAACCACCTTGATTTTGGATAGTCTCATTCCGGCAATTGAGGCAGAGGTTGCTCATCGGCCGTTACCGACACACGTGAGCCAACTCGAACGATCCGGTATTCGACGGGTCGTGACGGTTGATTCAGTTCCGGTGGGCAAGAATGTCCGTTCGACGGTGGCCACTTATACGGATATCTTGAATCGGCTACGGAAGCTTTTTGCGGAAACGCCGATGGCCCGGGAACGGGGGTATACGAACAGTCGCTTTTCCTACAATGTGAAGGCGGGTGCCTGTCCAGTTTGCAATGGGACCGGACAGATATCATTGGATGTTCAGTATTTGCCCGACATCACCGAGGTTTGTCCCCAGTGTCATGGACGGCGGTACAATCGCGAAACCTTGGCGGTGAAATGGCATGATGACAGTATTGCGGACATCTTGAACTTGTCAGTCGATGAAGCCTTGCCGATCTTTGCCGGCGAGAATGCCATCGAAAAGACGTTGCAAATTCTGCATGATATGGGTCTGGGCTACCTGTTGTTGGGTGAGAGTACGCCGGCACTATCTGGTGGTGAGGCTCAGCGATTGAAGTTGGTTTCCCGGATTGGCAAACGACAAACAGGGACGTTATTTGTTTTTGATGAACCAACCGTTGGTCTGCATCCTTTGGATATTCAACAACTGGTGCGGGTTTTTGACCAGTTAATCGAACAGGGAGCAACCGTTATTGCCATTGAGCATGATCTGGAGCTCATTGCAAATGCCGACTATATTGTGGACATGGGACCACAGGGTGGCCGTTTAGGTGGCCAGTTGATCGGAACCGGCACGCCAACCGAACTCAGTCACAACGCTCACAGCATCACTGGTAAGTATTTAAAAGACGAACTCGAACGATTTAGTTAGACAAAAAAGCCATCGCGTGGTTTGCGATGGCTTTTGATTTACAATTAGAGTTCTTTAGAGATGGTGTAACGACGAGTGGTTGAAGGTTCCTTAGGATCTTTCAACTGTTGGTCGGCGATAAAGATGTCAAATGAAGGGACACCGCCTTCGCTTTTGACTACCAAGACGTGGCCGGATTCTGTGTGGCGTTCTTGATAAATTTGTGCGGTGCGGACGGCTTCGTTGTAATCGTGGAAGTTACCGATTGAGTCGCCTGGGTTAAAGAGAACCATTTCGTTCATCCTAATCATTCCTTTCGAGGCTAGCTGCTGATTTCATTATAGCTCATTTGTTATGAAAACGACATCATTTTACAGGTTAGCGTCCATGGTAAAGGTGAGGGCAGAGAGCGCTGCGTTGGCCTGCACCAGTTTGCCAATCTGTGTTTGGACAGCCTGATTAAACAGGGTTGCCGTCTCGTGATTAAAGGTGCCTAGGCTGCTGGCAGTGGGCGCTGGCAGTTCATCACCCGTGGCGACTCGCTGGATTCCCAGTGATTGGGTTGACTTTAGAAAATCGTGAATCAACTTGTAGTTTTGATGATGATATTGTTCACTCAGAACGTTTAAGGTCTTTGCGGCCCAGTATGGATTCTGACCATCGTAGTCACGGTTGTCGGCACTGTAGCTGACATCTAATTGCCCAGCTGTTGCGTAGAATGGCACATAGGGACTGTAAGTCGGATTGCCCAAGGCCTGCCAAATGATTCCGGCAAGTGGTGGGACCACATCTCGCTGTAACTGTAGGATGTGGGAGTTCTGGGTGCGTGACAGGCCGACCGCTCGGAATTGATGCTTCTGTGCCGCGGTCCCGTTACCCAACGGATCGTACGGAGTTTCTTCATAGTGAGATCCCAGGAAGGCTTGGACGCCGGCCAGAGTAATTTTCTGCTCGGCATGTTGGATAAATGGGAGCTCCATGCTGGTGGGCTCGATGAAGGCACTCGGCGTAAAACACCGCTGGCCGTACCAGACTCGTGGGGTATTGTAGTGAGCATCGTCGGCTGAGTGGGTGCCAAAGATATGGCGGGAGTTAAAGCGATTCCCGTCTGGATTCAGATGATTCTGCTGGACAAACTGACGAATATGATTAGACGTCAGGAAGTTGTGCGGGTCATCGAAATTGACGTCTTCGATTGCCAACTGGTTGGCGACAACGGCGTAGGCATCGTCCGGGATACGCTGGGCAACCCAGTGATGGCCACTGACAATTTCCATGTACCAGACTTCCTCGACGTCGCTGAATAGGACACCATTGGTCTCGGCTGCTCCAGCGGTTGTGACCATTTCTCCAAGCCGCTTGATTCCAGCGCGGGCAGAATCCACATAGGGTAAGACAACGGTCACCATGGCGTCCTCGGCGATACCGTCGGCAACCAGTGGATCCTTCCCCAATACAAGACTGTTGGTATACGCACTCTCAGTTGCGCTCATGGCGACGTTCTTAGCGTTGATTCCGCTTTCTTCATAGAACCCCGCTTCGGGATTGGTGTCGGGCATCGCGGTGTAATGCTGAGCATGCGCCGGCAAGGTGGTCGTAAAGTGGTTGTTTTTGGAAATAAAAGCCAAATCACGTGGTTCGTCCGCGGCATGAACCACGGCGCGTTTGGGCCAGATGGCCACGAAGTTATCCTCATTACGAGCAATGAGGGTGCTGCCATCGATAGTGGCGTGTTTACCAGCTAGAAATGAGGTGCAAGATTGATGGAGATGACGGGACATATAAAGAGCCTCCTTAGTGGTCTAGTCGTTGTTAGCCATACTATAGCACATTCACGGGAGGCGGAGACGTTGTTTACCGGTTCACCTGATTTATTTGTTAGAATAGACCTATTAGGTAAAAGGAGATGGCGACATGGAACATGGACATCAGCATGGCCATTCGATTGAGCGGGAATTGGAATGTGTTTCTCAGGTCCCAATCTTTCAAAGCCTGGCTGAAGAGCAGCTGTTATCAGTAGCTCAAGTGACCCGACCGATTCATGCAGTTAGGGGCGGCGCGGTCTTTAATGCTGGCGAAGTTTCACAGACGCTATACATTGTTAATACCGGCCAAGTTCGCCTATACCACTTATCGGCGGAAGGCAAGGAACAGGTTTTACGGGTGCTGAATCCGGGCGACTTCGTCGGTGAAATCGCCCTGTTTACCGATGAAATCCACGGATCATATGCTGAGGCAACGATGACTACCGAGTTGTGTACGATCTCACGTGAGTCGTTGACCAATTTAATATCACGGATGCCACCCTTATCGATGCACCTCTTAGGTGCGCTGGCAGATCGGCTGAAGGCGGCCGAACGTCAGGCAACGCTGATGGCAATTCCAGATGCTTTGCCACGGCTGGCCGGTTACCTCCAGGTACTCAGCCATGATCAGTCAGGAGTCGTTGATTTGCCGATGAGCAAACAAGACTTGGCGGCCTACCTAGGGATGACGCCCGAGTCCTTAAGTCGTAAACTCCATCAATTAGTTTCTGATGGGGTCATTGAGACGATTGGGCGCCGGCAAATTAAAGTTTTGGCAGTCAATGATTTGGCGGCTTTGGCACCCCAATAGGAAAAAAGCTTGAGAACCCTTAAGAATCCTTAATAATATGGTATTCACAGCATAAATTTGCTAGAATAATGGTTGTTGTAATTCATTTAATTTTAATGAACGACTAAAAATACTTTTAAACTTTAGATATGAAAAAGGGGATACGCACATGTGTGGATTCGTTGGTTACGTAAACCAAAAGGATGTCCCGACTACCACGATTAATGCTATGGCTGATCGGATCAAACACCGGGGACCTGATGATGAGGCTTTCTTCCATGATGAGAACGCCGTTATGGGGTTCCGTCGGCTCTCAATTATTGACTTGGCCCACGGGAAGCAACCGATGTTCAACAATGACCAAACCAAGGTCTTGACGTTCAACGGTGAAATTTACAACTACCAAGAAATTCGAGCAGAACTGCAAAAGATGGGGTACAAGTTCCAAACGGAAGTTGACTCCGAAGTCTTGATTCACGGGTATGATGCCTGGGGTCCAGATCTGTTAGGTCATTTGCGGGGAATGTACGCTTTCGTTATTTATGACAGTGTGACCAATGAAGTCTTTGGTGCCCGGGACCACTTTGGGATCAAGCCACTCTACTATTACGATGATGGCGATACCTTCTTATGGGCCTCCGAAATCAAGGCATTCTTGGAACATCCTAACTTCAAGAAGGAATTTAACGAAGCCTTATTACCCATTCACTTGAGTTTTGAATTCATTCCTTCACGGGACACGATGTTCAAGAACGTCTACAAGTTGCTGCCTGGCCAATACTTCCTGCACAAGGACGGTAAGACCGAGACGCACCGTTACTTTAAATTTAACTACGACCACATCGATAATTCACAGACCGTTGAGGGTGACGCTGAAAAGATTCGGGGAATCGTGGACGAATCTGTAAAGGCACACATGATTGCCGACGTTGAAGTGGGTAGTTTCCTTTCCAGTGGGATTGATTCCTCATACGTCTTGAATGAGGCTTCCAAGTTGAAGCCAATTCAGTCCTTCTCCTTAGGGTTTAAGAATTCTAAGTACAGTGAATTAAGCTGGTCTTCAGAGTTTGCTAAGGAAATTAACCAGAAGAATACGCCAATCTACATGACCGGGGACGATTACTTCGATATTCTGCCAACCATCATGTACTACATGGACGAACCCTTATCAAACCCTTCGGCCATGCAACTCTTCTACCTCTCTAAGGGGACGCGGAAGGCGGTGAAGGTGGCGTTGTCTGGTGAAGGTGCCGATGAATTCTTCGGTGGGTATAACACTTATCTGGAAGCCATTCCGTTCGAGCGTTACCAGAAGTGGGTTGCTAAGCCAATCCGTAAGATGTTAGGCTCAATTGCCGAAAAGATGCCACGGTTCCATGGACGGCGGTTCTTGGTTCGGGGTGCGCAACCTCTGAGCGAACGGTATTACCGGGTTAACTATGTCTTTGACTATCATGATCGGAATCAAATTCTGAAGAACCCTAAACTTAACCGGGATGCCGGTGCCTACACGAAGCATCTCTTCGATGATGTTAAGGGCCTAGATGAAATGACGCAAATGCAATACTTCGACATCAATACCTGGTTGCCTTATGATATTCTGCACAAGGCCGACCGGATGAGCATGGCGAACTCCTTGGAATTACGGACACCACTGGTTGACCGTGAAGTTGCAAAGTTTGCCGCTACGATGCCAGTCAAGACGCGGATTCGTCCAGATGAAACGAAGATTTCCCTGCGGACCGCGGCGACGTCGGAATTACCTGAAAAGATCGCGAAGAAGGAGAAGCTGGGCTTCCCATCGCCAATTGCTAGCTGGATCAAGGAAGAACCTTACAAGTCACGGATTATTGAAGCCTTCAATTCTGATGTGGCTCACAAGTTCTTTAACACCGAGGCCTTGATGGATATCTTAAATGAACACATCAACGGTAAGTCCAGCATGCAAAAAATCTTTACGATTTACACATTTATCTTGTGGTATGAAGTTTATTTCCCAGAAGACACGACGGCCAAGACGATTGACCAAGTGCATCTGACCCAAGCGTAAATATAAGCCGGCAGCCGTATCTGGTGCGCCGATAACGATCAAGGTTGTTAGCGGACGACTCCAATAACAACCTTGATCGTCTTTGTATATAGAAATAAGTAGTTGTGAAGGGACTTTAATTCGTTATGGAAACCAATGGAAAGCAGTTCACCCCCATTCTGTTGGGGAGTGACTTTAACGTTTATGGTATGGCCCGGTCATTTTATGACCTGTATCACGAACCCGTACAGGCTTTTGCTAGCATTCAGTTAGCACCGACCCGTTACACGAAGGTGGTTAACGTGGAGCTGATTCCCGGCTTCGATGAGGATCCCGTATGGATTGAAACCATGCGGAAGCTGAAGGAACGTTACGCTGATCATCCCGAACCAGTCATTTTGATTGGGTGCGGAGATGGCTATGCCGAGTTAATCAGTAAGCATAAAGCCGAGCTGGAAGATGTCTTCATCTGTCCATACATCGACTATGACAAGTTGAAGCAACTTAATAACAAGGAAAACTTTTACAAGGTTTGTGACAAGTACGGGTTGCCATATCCGGCAACGCGGACGATCAGCAAGGCCCAAGCCACGGCGGATGACCCCGTTGAACAGCCATTTGACTATCCGGTAGCCTTGAAGCCAGCCAATAGTGTAGAATGGTTAGACGTGCATTTTGAGGGCCGGAAGAAAGCCTTTCGGATTCAATCCGAAGCAGAATTTCGGGATGTCCTGAAGAAAATTTACGACAATGGCTACCAATCCGATCTGATTCTCCAAGACTTTGTGCCGGGCGATGATAGCAACATGCGAGTGCTGAATGCCTATGTGGACCAGCACCATCATGTAAAGATGATGTGTTTGGGTCATCCGTTACTGGAAGACCCAGCACCATCCGCTATCGGAAATTATGTGGCAATCATTCCGGAATATAATAACAAGATCTACGACCAAATTCAGAAATTCTTGGAAGCCATCGAATTTACGGGTTACGCTAATTTCGATATGAAATATGATTCGCGTGACCAGTCGTTCAAGTTATTTGAAATCAATTTACGTCAAGGTCGGAGTAGTTTCTTTGTGACTCTCAATGGCTACAACTTGGCTGACTGGGTGGTTAAGGACTATGTGAAGGGTGAGTTGAAGGATGCCCCAACGGTCCGGGCCAACAAGAATGACAGTCAACACGCCTTGTGGCTAGGCGTGCCAGTTAAGGTTTTCAAGCAGTACACGCGGGAAAATGCCGACAAGGAACGGGCGCTCAAGTTAATTTCCGAAGGTCGGTACGGCACCACGTATCGCTACGACCAGGACATGAATTTAAAGCGTTGGGCTTTGATTCAATGGATGCAACACAACTATACCGTTAACTTTAAGAAGTATTTCGCCGAAAATAAGGGGTAAGACTTATGAAAAAGTTCTTTACGATTATCGGTGGCATGGGAACCATGGCAACCGAAAGTTACCTTCATCAATTGAATTTACGGACGCCGGCACATAACGACCAGGATTACTTGAACTATATCCTGGTTAATCATGCGACGGTTCCCGACCGCACCACGTATATCATGGATCACAGTCAACCCAATCCGTTGCCGGATTTATTAGAAGATATTAAGCAACAGAGTGCTTTGGGTCCGGCGTTCTTTGCGCTCCCATGTAATACGGCTCATTACTTCTATGATGATCTGCAAGCAACCACTGATATTCCCATCTTGCATATGCCAAGAGAAGCTGTGAAGGAAATTAAGCGGCGGTTTCCTGAGGCAAAGCGGATTGGGATTACGGGGACTCAGGGCACCATTACCGACCATGTTATCGAAAACGAAGTCGTTAATGCTGGTCTAGAACCGGTTCTTCCGACGGCGGATATCGAAGCGGAAACCATGGAATTGATTTATGATAACATTAAGGAAAATAATCATGTTGATCGTGCGCTGTATCACCGAATCTTGAAACGGATGATGACCGAACAAAAGGCCGACCTAGTTATTCTGGGTTGTACTGAGTTGTCATTGGCCCAAGAGCGCGAGCCAGAAACGGAGTTGCCGTTGATTGATGCGCAGTCCGTGCTCGTTGATCGTTCCTTGGAATTGGCGTTGAAGCAGCGAAAATCCTAGCAAAAACGAGTTACCCGGTAAATGGGGTAACTCGTTTTTTTGATTAAAGATAGACTAGAGTGAGGCCCAATCCAACCGTGATGAGGGCGACAACGCCCAAAATCCAATAGATTAGGTGATGGGTATCTCGTTCAAGCTTTCGGCCATAGCTGATTTCAATCAGTGCGATCGTGGCAATTCCTAGAATAAACTTGAGAGAGATTATTAAGGGATTATGACTGAAGGTCCGAATGGTGAGCACCACGCCACTAATAATCATGACCAGGTAGCCCAGGCGCGATAGAATTAAAAACTGGTTGACCCGTTTTTCGGCGTGACGAGTCAGACCAAGAATGACCAAGATGGTCAGGACAATACAAGTCCCGAGATGAAGTGCTAACCACATACTTATCGCTCCTTAGCAAATGTACTAGATAGGTCTAGATTACCATAATCTTGGAGTGACGAATACTAATTTAGTGACGGGTGAAGACCAACTCGGCCAGGGGACCATATTGATGGGTGGCCTGTAGGTTAAACTGCTGGGCACTCGCCAAGTTACCGAAGAGACGTTTGCCATCTCCCAGCAAGGTGGGGGCGATTTGCAAGTAAAGTTCATCGACTAAGTCGGCGGCCAACAATGAGGTGAGGATCGCGCCGCCACCGACGATCCAAACGATGCCGCGAATTTGAAGTTCTTGGGCTAGGTCGATGACATCGGCATCGCTAAAGGCCACATTGTGGCGGCTGGGCAATGGTCGGTGGGTGAGAACGTAACTAATGATCTCTAAGTTAAAGGGGTTTAGGGGGCGATCTGGCGCGGTCGTTTGCAGATAATCATAGGTTGTGCGACCAAGAATGGCGGTGGTCATGTTGCCTAGGACCTCGGCCCCGATGTTTTTGGGTAGCCCGGTCAAGCCAGTTAACCAGTCAATTTGATCGTTTCGTGTGGCCAAGTAGCCGTCGAGTGAAGTTGCCCCATAAAAGATTATCTTTCCCATTAAGTATCATCCTTTCCAATTGTCAGGAACAAAAAGGTCCGGAGAATTCCGGACCGATAGTTGAATATTAGGCTTGACCGGCCAAATTGGTGTTTTGGATCCAGTAAGATTTATTGTTAAGTGTAATCCGGAACCAAGTTGATCCGTCGCTAGCCTTGTCGCCTTTTTTGTTAATGGTCACCTTAGTGCCGGCGGGAAAGCTGTTTGTGTAGGCTACTTTTTTGGAAAGATAATTCGAGTTTAATACGTGATTATAGAGTGGGGCGTGGGTCGGCGCCAGGGTTGCTGAACCGGAAGCGTTTGAGTAGGTGACTTTAGGAAAAGTCAGGACGCCACTGTAAACCCAGTACTTGGTCTTGGTATTCTTGCTGAAACGAATCCGATACCAAGTCCCACTCCAGCCACCTTTCTTAACGGCACGGTTATCGACGTAAACCTTGGCCCCCCGATGGTCGGCGCTTAGACGACCCCAGCCAATCTTGGCAGCACCCTTGGTACCCTTGACGTGGTTGTAAACCGACCACTTGGTATAATTGGTGCTCAGGGTGGCTGTTTCATTATTCGTGGCCTTATTGTAGGTTACCGTCTTTGGCTTAGGGGCAACGGGAGCCGTGGTATGTTGATTTTCATCCGTGGTGGTGTCGGTGGTCGTTGATGATCCAGTTAACTTGGCATACTGCATCTTAACCAACGCCACGAAGTCGGTCATGGTGTAGGTTGTGCCGAAATAGTTTTTGGCGCTGTTTGACCAGTAGGCATCCGGATCGGAATGATTGGTACCACCGAGATTGTTGGAAACGTCGTGGTGAGACAGGACAGTTGTGTAACGCTTAGGTGTAAGCCCAGATTGTTTCAGGATGTAAGCCGTGTAGTAAGCCGCGTTGTTCAGTTCGCTAGCAAAAGCGGCCTTTGAATGGACTTCAACCTGTTCAAATTGAACATAACGGTTGTTGGCAATCGGACCAGCTCCCCAACAAAGGTACTTGGTGTTGGCGATATTGACGATGCTGCTAGCATCCACGAAGGTGTGCACGAAGGCGTTTTGATAGTTATTCTTCATACAGGTAACTTCGTTGGTCAAGGTGGAGTGAGGGTTAGCTGTTTCGTGGACAACCACCCCTTCAGGCTTGTTATGCCGATAATTATACTTAGGAAATCCACTCCAAATGGCCTTGGTAATCTTAGGCGTTGAATACCCTTGATTACTGATATAAGTATTGATTGAGTTAGCGCTGGCGGTGGTGGTACCCCAAGCCAGACCAATAATCCCCGTGGTCATGGCGAGTCCCCGTAGCATCCAATGATGCCATGCTTTCATAATAAAAATTCCTCCTCTAGAATTTCTTAAAAAATCGATGACGCAACGACTAGAGTATAACTTATTTTTCCTGGAAATAATACGGATCTGCCTTGGCGATATTGGACAGGATAGTTCGGAATATTCGCTTGAAATGTCCAGATTGAACCGTGACCTTCGGTTTTTTCGGCTGTGGATGGGTTAGCAAGGATACCAGTCACCAAAGATTCGGTTTTCCCGCTTTGTTGCAGAATTCTTACAATTGAATTGCAGGTAAAAGGTGTTTACTTGCTAAGGCTGGTCAATATGACTATAATTGAAGTTTGCAGATGAAGGGAGCGACGGCTGATGGCTGAAGTTGAAATTAAAATTGGTGACATGATCGCGGCTAAGAAATTTGGCCCATTGGAACACGACTTCACGGGTGAAGTGACTAAAGTGTATGATAATTCAGTTTTAGTTGAGATTCGCGATTTCGATCCCGCTGATAAAACGGCAGTTGGGGATATGAATAACCGTGCGGTGGTACGGAAATCTGCGGCAAAAATTATCGAGGCAAAATCTGACGAAGATTAGTATTCATGAAATTCTTTGCATGTAATTGCAAAAAAGTAATGACAACCTCTTAGAGGTATGCTATACTTTTTTGTGTTGTGCGGGTGTAGTTTAGTGGTAAAATTCAAGCTTCCCAAGCTTGCGTCGCGGGTCCGATTCCCGTCACCCGCTTTCGAATGGGGCGGCCGTTAGGGTCGTCTTTCTTATTATTCGAAAGTTTTTAACCATTGTTGAATGAGTACCATCACCAAGCCTCACAGCAAGTCCGGGACAATGGAAGCCGGATAGGATTAAGGGTGGGAACGGAGCAACAGTGACACTATCAAATAAATCATTTAAGTGGACTTTTAAGTCAAACAGAGTGGTACCGCGGGTAATCTCGTCTCTTACAAATTAATTTGTAAGAGACTTTTTTTATCCCGTTTGCCAGATGGTGTAAACTTACCGTAGAACGTCATTGAAGAATACAGGAGGAACGCACATGGATTACAAGCAAAAAGTTACGGCAGCATTAGTGAAGGCCTTGGACGGTCAGCTGACCGCTGAAGAAATTGCCAGCAAGTTGGAACGGCCAAAGACGTCGGACAAAGGGGACTTGGCTTTCCCAACGTTCACCTTGGCCAAAGTATTGCATCGTGCACCGCAACAAATTGCCCAGGATTTAGCCGACAAGTTGGCGACAACTGACTTTGAAAAAGTTGAAGTCGTTGGTCCTTACCTGAACTTCTTCTTTGATAAGTCGACGTACAGTGAAGCCACACTAGAAACAGTTTTAACGGCGGGAGCTAGCTATGGTCAAAACGAAGACGGCGAGGGCGGTAATGTTCCTATCGATATGTCTTCCCCTAACATTGCGAAGCCCATGTCCATGGGCCACTTGCGGTCAACGGTGATTGGTAATTCCATTGCTGAGATCTTGACGAAGAATGGTTACCATCCAATTAAGGATAACCACCTGGGCGACTGGGGGACCCAATTTGGGAAGTTGATCACCGCCTACAAGTTGTGGGGTAACGAGGCCGATGTTAAGGCTGACCCGATCAATAAACTGGTGGAATATTATGTGCGTTTCCATAAGGAAGATGTCGACAAGCCAGAATTAGACGACACCGCTCGGGAATGGTTCAAGAAGTTGGAAGATGGCGACGAAGAAGCCCACCACTTGTGGGAATGGTTCCGTGAGGCCTCACTTCAAGAATTTAATGACGTTTATAAAGAATTGGGCGTTAAATTTGATACCTATAATGGGGAAGCTTTTTACAATGATAAGTTAGCTGAAGTTGTCCAAATCCTAAAGGACAAGCACTTGCTGGTTGAATCACAGGGGGCTCAAGTGGTTGACTTGAGCAAGTACGATTTGAACCCCGCGCTGATCTTAAAGAGCGATGGGGCATCCCTTTACATTACTCGGGATATTGCGACGGCCCTGTACCGTGATCGGACCTACGCCCCAGCCAAGAATCTTTATGTGGTTGGTTCTGAACAGACTTACTACTTCAAGCAATTGAAGGCGGTCTTGAAAGAAATGGGCGTCAAATCTGCAGATAACCTGCAACACGTCCCATTCGGCTTGATCACGGTTGACGGTAAGAAGTTGTCAACGCGTTCCGGTCGGATTATCCTGTTGGCTAAGGTCTTGGAAGAATCTGTGAAATTAGCTGGTGAAGAAATCAACGAGAAGAACCCGGATCTAAAGAACAGGCAAGTCGTTGCCCAACAAGTTGGGGTCGGTGCCATTGTCTTCGGTGACTTGAAGAATGAACGGACGAATAACATTGACTTTGTTCTGGCCGATCAACTGAAGTTCGAAGGTGAAACGGGGCCTTATGTTCAATATTCCCATGCCCGGGCCGAAAGTATTCTGCGGAAGGCCGGAGACGTCGAGGTTGCTGCCACTGGCAACCAGGTTGCCGATCCCGAAGCTTGGGATACGATTAAGGCGTTGGCTGACTTTCCAGCGATCGTCAAGATGGCTTGCGACGAGTTGGAACCTTCCGTCGTGGCTAAATATGCGATCCGGTTGGCCAAGACGTTCAATAAGTATTATGCACATTCTAAGATTTTGACGAAGGACGCCGATCTACCAGCCCGTTTGGCACTGGTCAAGGCGGTCTCCACGGTCTTGAAGGAAAGCCTACGCCTGTTAGGTGTTCAAGCACCGGATGAAATGTAATTAAGCGTTGCGTAAAGGGCTGTCGAGAAGTTTCTCTCGGCGGCTTTTTTTCGTGGATGGCGTTATTGACGGCTAGCTTGGTAAAGTTTGTGTGGAAGTGAACGGTTCCTTTTGCGTTAAAAACGAATATTTGTTACACTGGCTTTATAAATATGCAGAGCAAGTGACCATCGTTGCCGGTCCTCTGTACTAATGAATGAAATATTATGCGGGAGGGTCGTTGCAATGAAGAAAAGTATTCGTCAAGCTCGAATTGAGCAATTAATCAATCAATATCCAATTGGTACGCAAGAGGAACTAATGGAACATCTGGATGAGGTTGGCATTCAAGCGACGCAAGCGACGATCTCCCGAGACATTCGTGAGATGCAGATCGTTAAGGCCCAGGACGGTCATGGTCACTTGCGTTACACGATCTTTAAGGCCGGTAATCGAAGTGAAGAGGAACATCTTCGCGAGACCATTAATGAAGTGGTCACTGGGTTGACCCGGGTCGAATTTGTTAATATCTTGAAGACCTTACCAAGTAATGGGAATCTGTTGGCCGCAATTTTCGACGATCTAAACCTGCCGGAAGTTGCCGGAACCTTGGCTGGTCACGACACAATCTTTATCATGAGTCCCAACACGGAGGTCGCGGTGAAGTTGCATGATGAGATCGCGGCAGAGATGAATCCGGATATTATTCATTAAGTATTGAATGCGGGGGATCCGACCACGGTCGGATCCCTTTTATTTTGGCAAAGTTGGCGGAAAACTTCGATTACAGCTGGTTAAGCTATTTTAAAGCTTCATAAAATTTACCGGTTTCGCCGGTATGATTGGCGGACTATGCTAAAATGGTCCTATTACAATTGAGATAGAAGAGGCTATTTTATGGATAACCAAGAACCTAAGCAGACCTTCTGGTCAGACTTTCGGGCTCGCTTCCGGCGGTTCCGGCAACGCTATCAGCTGATTCGGTGGTTGATTGTCATTGTGTTGACCATGATGCTTTTAATGAGTGGCTATTTAACTTTCAAGGCCAAGACGGCCAATGTTGGCGATTTGAAGGCCGCTCTGGAGAATCCCACGAAGATCTATGATCGTAAGAATAATAAGGCGGGAACGCTATATTCCCAAAAGGGGACTTACGTTCCTTTGACGAAGATTTCCACTCACGTCCAAGATGCCGTCATCTCTACCGAAGACCGCAATTTCTACCATGAGCATGGGTTCTCGGTTAAAGGGATTGGTCGGGCGTTACTTTTGTATGCCAAAAACAAGATTTTACGTCAGAACTATATCAGTGGTGGGGGGAGTACCTTGACCCAGCAACTGGTTAAGAATGCCTACCTGACACAAGAGCAGACCTTTACCCGTAAATTTAAGGAACTGTTCTTGTCGATTGAGGTCGAGAATGTTTATACCAAACAAGACATCCTATCCATGTATCTGAACAACGCCTACTTCGGCAATGGTGTCTGGGGCGTTCAGGATGCCGCTGAACGGTACTTTGGCACGACTGCGGCCAATCTGACGGTGCCTCAGTCGGCGGTGCTGGCGGGGATGTTAACGTCGCCTAACACTTACAACCCAATCGACCATCCTCAGGCTTCGCGTAGCCGTCGGAACGTTGTCCTGGGATTGATGGGTGAGAATAATAAGTTGACGAGCGGCCAGGTCAGTCAATACCAGGCTACGGCGTTGACCACCAGCGACAATTATACGTATAAGAATAGTTATAAGTACCCTTATTTCTTTGATGCGGTGATCAATGAGGCCATTAATAAGTATGGTTTGACCGAATCGGAGATCATGAATAAAGGGTATAAGATCTATACCACGCTGGATCAAGGCAATCAGCAGCAGATGCAGACACTGTTTAAGAATCCCAGTTACTTCCCAGCCAACGCCAGTGATGGAACCAAGGTTCAAGCTGCTAGTATCGCAATTGACCCGAACACCGGTGGGGTCGAGGCGGTTGTGGGTGGCCGCGGTAAGCATGCCTTTCGCGGGTATAATCGGGCGACCCAAATGCGGCGTCAACCGGGGTCTACCATCAAGCCTCTAGCGGTGTATACGCCGGCTTTGGAAAATGGCTACTACTATGACTCCGAGCTAACGGACAAGAAGAAGTCCTACGGGACGAATCATTATTCGCCGCACAACTATGGTAACCAATACAGTGGGAAGGTACCAATGTATCAGGCGTTGGCGCAAAGTAAGAATGCACCGGCCGTATGGTTACTGAATAAGATTGGTGTCGATAAGGGTTACGAGTCCGTTAAAAAGTTTGGCCTGCCGGTGACCAAGTCCGATAAGAACCTTGCGTTAGCGCTGGGAGGGTTGAAGACCGGGGTGTCACCACAACAGTTGGGCCAAGCTTACACGGCGTATGCCAATAACGGGACCATGTCCTCGGCCCATTACATTCGAAAGATTGTGGACGCTTCAGGAAACGTGGTCGTCGATACACAGGACTCGGCTGCCAAGACCAAGCAAGTCATGTCGAGCAAGACCGCCAAGCAAATGACCAGTATGATGATGGGTGTCTTCAACTATGGGACTGGGACCAGTGCCAAGCCATACGGCTATACGATCGCTGGTAAAACAGGGAGCACCGAGGCCGATGGCGATAATGATGCCACCCGAGACAAGTGGATCGTGGGGTACACGCCAGATATCGTCGTGACGACTTGGGAAGGCTTCGATAACACCAGCTCAGCCCATCACTTGGAAGACGTTAGCGGGACCGGTGAAGGTCCATTGTATCAAGCAGAAATGCAGGGAATTCTACCGAACACTAAGGGAACGTCATTCGATACGAAGGACGCATCGACAATTGCCAACGGGGAAAATAATGCCGCCGGTTCTGGCAGTACCGATGTCTGGGATCAGGTGCAAAAGGGCATCAATAATGCAGGCAAGCAATTTGATAATGCCGCCGATCAGGTAAAGGATTGGTGGGAAAAGGCTAAATCCTGGGTGAATTAAACAAATGGCCTAGGGCCGAGAGTTAAAGCATGTTACAATAGTAATTGACAATTTTAACGGAACGATATTTGTTAGGAGGAAGCAGCATGGCTGAAAAAATGAAGACCTTGGGTACCGAAGTTGCCCAGGCGCTCCAAGAGACATCAGAATTTCAAGGGTTACAGGACGCTTTCGAAGCAATGAAGGCGGACGAAGCAACGTATACGCTCTTCAAGCAATTCCAACAAATCCAAATGGACCTCCAACAAAAGCAAATGGCAGGTCAACAATTAACGGATGACGAAATGAAACACGCTCGCGAGGTTGCCGATCAAGTTGCTAAGATCGACGTCATCAAGACCTTGATGGACAAGGAACGCGACGTGAATAATTTGTTGTCAGACTTGAATAAGATGATTACTCAACCCATCGAAGATATTTATCAAGGGTAATGAGATCGTAAATCGTCGGCGCAACCACTCAATTTGGAGGGTCGGTGCCGGCGGTTTTTTGTTTTGAAACAGGAAAGGGGGCGTACCATCATGAAGTTTATTCACGCAGCCGATTTGCATTTAGATAGTCCCTTTCTGGGACTGACCAACCTGCCGAATACGGTGCTCAGCACGGTGCGACAGGCAACTTTCACGGCAGCAACTAAGGTGTTTGACCGGGCACTGACCGATCAGGTCGACTTTGTCTTGCTCGCGGGGGACCTGTTTGACCGGGCAGAACAGAGTGTCGCCGCTCAGGCCTACCTGTTCCACCAGTTTGAGCGTCTCAATCAGGCAAAGATACCGGTGATCATTAGCTTTGGTAATCATGACTTTGCGGCAGACCAGCACCAGTCGGTTGCTTATCCGGATAATGTGACAATTCTTGGGGCCATGGGGACCACCAAGACGTTGACGCTTCAAAGCGGTGAAACGGTTGCGGTGAGTGGGTTTAGCTATCCGGAACGTTGGGTGACGCAGGACCCAGTCGCCACATTTCCAGACCGGTCGGCCGCCGATTGGCAGATTGGCCTGCTCCATGGGGCGCTTGCGACCGGCAGTGATGACCACTATGCACCGTTTAAGCTTAGTGAATTGTTAGCCAAGCGGTACGACTATTGGGCTTTGGGCCACATCCACCACCGTCAATTGCTGAATGAACAGCCGCCGGTACTCTATGCTGGCAATACCCAAGGACGTTCGGTGAATGAGACCGGGGTTAAGGGCGCTTATTTGGTGTCTAGCCAGGCGGGTAAGTTGGTGCCAAGTTTCTTTCCAACCAGTGCCGTCTTATGGGAAAATTTGACTGTGGTCTTTGATCACGTGACGGATTTAAAGGCGCTGGGGTTGGCCCTGACAACTTGGTTGGAGGCTCACGTTACTTCACAGCTTACGCTGACCGCCTTAACCGTCACCTTAGCGCAACCGCTAGATGCCGTCGAGCTGGCTCAAATCACCAGCGGTGACTGGCTTTCTCTTTATTTGCGAACACATCAGCGATACTTGGTTGCGGCCAATCGAACGCTGATTAAGTTACAAGTGAGCCAGGCAGCAACCAAAATAACAGCCCCGCAGATTGATCAGCAGTATTGGGAACGGGGGCAAGCTCAAGTCTTTGAATCCGCAAATGAACGGGCAACGTTTGGCAAGCTCCTGCAGGACACCTCACTGGCAGAATGGTTTATGCAGCCCACTACCACCGTGCAGCTTAAGCAACAAGCTGAGCAAGAGTTGACTAAATTAATGGGAGGGGAGGACAATCATGCAACTTAAACGCTTGACTATTTATGGCTATGGTAAATTTCATGATCGGACCTTCGATCTCACGCCGGGCCTGAATGTTTTAGTGGGGCCAAATGAAGCGGGAAAGTCGACAATTACCCAGTTTATTACGGCAATTTTGTTTGGTTTTCCAACCAAGAAGCATCCAGAGTTGCGGTATGAACCCCTCGACGGTAGCCAGTTTGGTGGCGAAATGGTGTTGTGTCAAGCCGGGGTGGATTATCTGGTTCGTCGAGTTGATGGCCCCAAGGGCGGGAAGGTGACGCTGACCAACCTCACGACAGACAGCCCGCTACCACCCGAGAATTTGAATCGGTTACTGGCCCCAGTCGATGAGCAATTATTTAGTCAGGTTTATAGCATTAATGAGCCACGACTCAGTGAGGTTTTTGCTGCCTCTAAACAGGTCATGGTTGAGCGGCTTCGACACGTGGGTGCGGTGGGGAGTGATTATTGGCTTCAGCAGGCTGCCCAACAGGAAAAAGCAGCGGAGGCGCTTTATAAGCCTTTGGGACGTAATCCGCGGTTAAATCAACAGCTACGTGAGCATGCGGAGCTGTCAGCCAAATTGGCGAAGGCCAATGCGGCCTATGATACGTACTGGTCTTTACTCCAGGAACGTCAGTCGTTGCTGCAGCGTCAGAAACAGCAACGAGTTAAGTTGGACCAACAACGACAAGTCAGTGAACAATTAGCCCATTTAGCCAGTTTGTGGCCCACCTTTGATCAGTGGCAGCGCCTTCAGAAAACAACGGTCCAGCCCACCAGTGGTTTCGGCCAGACCGATCTGACCGAATTGGAGCGGCTGACGGGACAGGTGAAGGCGGCCACCACGGGTAATGCGACTCTACAGCATTCCCTGGAAAAGGCCCAGGTTCAGGCTGACTTACCGGCTAATTTTCAACAATATGTCACAGTTGCGACTCGGGCGGATCCCCTGTTAGCCCAGTTACCGCAACAACGACAGCTTGTGACGGCGCATGAGCAGTTGCGGCAAACTCAGCAGGGGCTTCAGCAGCGGATGGCGGTGATTGAACAACAGGTGGCCAATGCCGATGGCACAATGCCCCGAAGTTTCCCGTTATCAGTGGCCCATGACGTGACCCGTTGGCAGGCAGAACTGGTTAAGGCCACCCAGAAACGGCGTCGACTGCAACAAGAATTAAATCAGCTTAATGAACAGTTTCGTCAAGTTCAGCCGACGAGTCGCAAGCGGACCAATCCGTTGGCAGATAAGCAAGTCGGGTGGTTGGCGGCTGGATTAATTATTTTGGTAGGGGCCATGCTGTTACCAGCTGCGCCATTTAAGTTAGCCGGAGCCTTGTTGGGTATGGCGATTGGCTATTACGGGGTCTTCATTGTCGATAGCGCAACGCCGGCCAGTCGCCAACTACAAGGGATTACGGATGATATTCGAGATACCCAGGCTCAGCTTCGTGAGGGGGGGCAACGGATCGATCAGTTGACGAGTCAGCTAGATGAAATCGGGTCGACCTATGGCTTGGATAATTTGCCCGTTGAACAGTGGGATGCCGCGCAAGCCGCGATTCACGAATGGGATCAGCTGACCGAACAGTTGGAAACGGTCACGGATCAGTTAACGACTGGTACCGATCAACAGATGGCTTTTCAGCAGTCAGTCGGGACCTTATTTCCCGATCTGATTCACCGACCCACAGCAGCCGTTTTAGATGAGTTAACCGCGATTGACCAGACGCGCCATCAGCTCAGTACTCGTGATGATGAGCTCACCAGCCTGATGAACCAACTCAAACAATCGCAAACGGCTTTGCAGGCCGCAGAACGCGATCAGCAGGTCTTCTTGCAGACGCGTAACGTCCGGAGCCCGCAGGCATTTTATGAACGGTACGAGGCCAATCGAGAGTTTCATAATCAACAGGTCCAACAGATGGCGCTGGCTCACCAGCTGGGGACGGCGGCTATAACCCAGTTACAACATTATCAGAGTCAGACCAGCCTTCAGACGGCTGTGCAGGCGGCACAGACGGAACTACAGGGGGCCCAACAGGCCCTAGATGCCAGTACTAGTCAATTGGCGACCATTGCGGGACAGCTGGATCATTTGACGGCGAGTGGCACGCAGTCGACGCTACGGCAAAAACTAGCCAATCTGGAAGCGCAGATGCAGGTTAATGCCCAGAGTTGGCTGGTTCACCAGCTGGTAAGCCAGTGGATTAAGGCAACTTTGGCGGCGGCTTCTGGTGATCGGTTGCCCCAAATTCTGCAACGAGCCAGTGTTTTTTATGGTAAACTAACTTCAAATAGATATACTGAGATCTCTTTGACTGAAAGTGATTTGCGCGTGCGCTTGGCTACGGGTGAGTGGCGCCAAGTTAGTCAACTTTCGCGGGGGACTGCCGAGCAGCTGGATCTGGCCGTTAAGTTGGCCTTTGCGGTGGTCATGAATGAGCGGGTTCAGATGCCGTTAGTCATTGATGATGGACTCGTTAATTTTGATGCCCAGCGGCGGCAAGCGGCGATTCAGGTGTTAATCGATCTCAGCGATCAATTACAAATATTATTATTAACGGCGGATGAGCCCGCAATTCGATCAGTGTCGGGTAATATCATTCGTTTGATGGACTAGTAGGAGGGATCTTGATGGCGGCAACAAAACAGTTAATGGACTATGCGGTGGACGAAGCGGTAGACGCCTTTGTCCTGTTGAAATCAGCAGATGTGCGTACGGCCAAGAATGGCAAACAGTACATTGCGTTGGTGTTCGAAGACCGTTCGGGTGAAATTTCCGGAAAGTACTGGGATGCCTCACCAGAGGACATCGAGAACTATGTGGCTGGCATCGTGGTGCACTTGCAAGGAAAACGGGAGAATTATCAAACACATCCCCAAATTAAGATTTTCCACCTGCGTTTGACGACGGTCGGGGAACCAGATGATCCGAACCAATATATCGAAAAGGCACCGATGTCGCGAGCCGATATGGAGGATTACATTAATCAAACAGTCTTTGAAATTACCCAGCCAACCTGGAATCGGCTGGTGCGTAAGCTGTTGGCGGAATACCAGGAGGCATTTTTTACGTTTCCAGCAGCCAAAACCAACCACCATGCCTTCCAAGGTGGCTTGGCCTTTCATACGATTTCCATTCTGAAATTGGCCCATTCGGTGGTCAAACAGTATCCGGATCTGAATGCGCCATTGCTATTTGCCGGAGCTATTCTGCATGACTTAGGTAAGACCATTGAACTGTCCGGACCGAAGTCGACGACGTATACGTTAGCTGGAAATTTAGTGGGACATATCGTCCTTATCGATGGGGAGCTGGTCCGGGCCTGTGAGCCATTGAAGCTAGATCCTCAGGCGGAAGATGTTTTGTTGTTGCGGCACATGATTTTAAGTCACCATGGTCTGTTGGAATATGGGTCACCCGTCCGACCGGCATTACGGGAGGCGGACGTCTTGCATCAACTGGACGAGTTGGATGCCTCAATCATGATGCTCGATACGGTGGTGGAACATACCGCGCCAGGGGAGTTCTCCGAACGCGTCTTCGCCATGGACGGTCGGCGGTTCTACCGGCCATCCGAGCCGAAACCAAAGGAATCCTAGCCACAGAAAAAAGGCAGCAACCAAATTAATTGGTCGCTGCCTTTTATGTTAGTTGTAAATTACTTGGATGAGGATGAAGCAGAGGTCTTAGAACTTGATGATGTTGACAAGTAGTCAGACAAGATGTTCTTAAGATCGCTATCCTTGATGGAGACGTCACCCTTCTTCAAGACCTTGGCAACCACGTTGTGCAGAGTCGTGCTGTCATTCATATCGTTATCAATGACTTGCTTCGTTAATTCTGCCTTGTGTTCCTTGATCGTGCCCTTACCAGGATTCTTTAACATTAAGATGACGTGGTAACCGTATTGCGTCTTAACGGGCGTTGCGGTGTATTCGTCAGTCTTAAGCTTGAAAGCAGCCTTCTTAAAGGTTGAGTCAAGGGAAGTATCGGTGCTATCGAAGGCACTCAACTTACCACCCTTGTTCTTGGTAGCCGTATCAGTCGAGTACTTCTTGGCGTCCTTGGTGAATTCGCTAGTCAAGTCACTCTTCTTGGTATCCTTGAGGTCGCTAATAACCTTTTCGGCCGTGGACTTCTTGGAAACTAAGATGTGCGCAACAGTAACCTTAGGTTGGTAACTCTTGAATTGCTTTTCGAGTTGCTTGTCGGATACCTTAACGTTGTCCTTAACGGCTTCCTTCAACAGTAAGTTGGAACGGATTTCCGTCTTAAGACTTGATTGCGTCATCCCACTTTGAGATAAGACGCTGCTAAATGATGACCCGTATTGCGCCTTGTAGGTGTTGAATTGCTTGGTAACTTCTTTCTTGCTTACCTTGCTACCGTATTGCTTTTCCAAGACCTTGTTCAGGATCATTTGTTGCAGAACTTGCTTACCAGAGGAAGTTCCCTTTAAGCTGCTGTAGTAAGCACTTTCGGTAATCTTGCCACCGTCAGTGGTAGCAACGGTTTTGTTCCCACAACCGGCAAGCGTTACAGTAAGTAACAAACCAGCGAGGGCGATAAACCATTTCTTCATATTAATCAACACATCCATTCATCAAGATTGGTGTAAACACCATACTCAGACATCATAACACAAAAATAGGCAAACCTAAAAAGGTCGATGAAGCTTTACAAAAAGTTCAAACTTACCGATTATTCATCTGGTCAAGCGTGGATTCGATGGTCTCTAATCGAGGGGCAATTTTAAAGGAAAACTTGTCGACTGCGGACTGAATTTCATCAAAAGCCGGCTGGGCATCTTCGATCGCTGTGGCCAGATTACGGGCGCTCTGATTCAATTGCTCCTTGGCATCCTTGACGGTATTAATATTCTTAGTGGTCAGTTTGGCTTGCTGTTTGACGTGGCGCCCCCAGGTCAAGGGGTCCTGTTTTGAGATGGTTAAATAGGTTGCCAAACCAACGCCGGCAGCCAATACGGTTCCGGTTATTAAGTGACTTAAACGCATCGTTAATCCTCCAATTGGGCTTTGATTTTTGCTTGGATGGCTTGGTAATCTGCAGGGGAGTAATTATCAGAATTATCCTTGAAAATCATCTTAAAGTCATCATGATCCGTGTACCGCGGGACTAAGTGGAAGTGTGAGTGGAAGACGGATTGGTAAGCCACTTCACCATTGTTATTGACAATATTCATTCCGGTAATGTCGGGATTAGCTGCCTTGACGGCCCGAGCAATCTTGGGAATCCGCGAGAAAACGACTGCTGCCAGATCAGTATCGTAAGCAAAGATGTCGGCTACATGGGTTTTAGGGATGACTAACGTATGACCTGGGGTTCCTTGCGAGATGTCGAGGAAGGCTTTGACCACATTGTCTTCGTACACAGTGTAGCTGGGAATATCACCTTTCAAAATCTTACAAAAAATACAGTCATCATCATAGTGGGGGTCGAGGGTCATTTTATCCATACGAACTCCTTCTTTCCTTCAAGTTTCATCCATTATACACCATCAAACCCTGTCGGTTCACCGCAGACTATTCGATTCCCGGGTGAGCTATGGTATAATGAGACGGTTAAATTCGATGAAATGAAGGGATGTTTATGGCATTAGAAGTTAGCCATGTCGTGGGTGGGTACTCACAAATTCCCGTCTTAAAAGATATTAGTTTTGATGTTCAAGACGGTGAATTAGTTGGCCTGATCGGACTCAACGGTGCTGGCAAGTCCACAACTATTAACCATGTGATTGGCTTATTGACGCCTCACAAGGGAACGATTACGTTAAATGGCGTGACCATTGCTCAAGATAGTCAGGCTTACAAGCAGCAGATTGCCTATATTCCAGAAACACCCGTGCTATATCAAGAATTAACCTTACGGGAACATTTGGAACTCACCATGATGGCCTATGATCTGGATCATGACGTGGCATGGGCCACGGCGCATGAACTTTTGAAGACCTTCAGATTAGATAACAAGCTTGACTGGTTTCCGGCCAACTTTTCAAAAGGGATGAAACAAAAGGTGATGATTGTCTGTGCCTTCTTGACGCAGGCCAAACTATTCATCATTGATGAACCATTCTTGGGCCTCGATCCCTTAGCGGTCAATGATCTTCTTCAGCTGATTGAGAAGCGTAAGCAAGCAGGGGCCAGCATTCTGATGTCGACCCACGTGCTGGATACGGCGCAACGATATTGTGACCGGTTTGTCTTGTTGCACGATGGTCAGGTGAAGACCGAAGGCACGTTGAGTGAACTACAGGCCGCGCTACCGGAAGCGGGGGAGTCACTCAATGATATTTATCTTTCGATGACGAAGGTCGACCGCTCATGACCGAGCTATTTCATGAGCGACTGCAACGTCATCTCCGGGAAATGGCGAAGTACTTGCGGTTAGTTTTTAACGACTTCTTTGTTTTCGCACTGTTATTTTTCTTGGGCGGGCTTGGCCTGGGATATTCCAATATTTTAAAAAACCTCAAGGCCGATCAATGGTGGGCACCGTTTGTAGCCCTGTTAGTCTTGATTATTACCGCTCAGTTTGGCCGGTATGCGACCTTGATTGAAGATGCCGACCGGGTCTTCTTGTTGCCTAAAGAGCGGGCGATGCACGCTTACTTTGTTCAGGCACGCAAGTACAGCCTAGTTTTGGCAGAAATTGCACAGGTGATTGTGATGTTTATCCTAACACCATTTCTGCGGGTTGCTTTGGGCTGGTCACTGATGGAAGTTATTCTATTAGTGGTGGCGCAGTTGGTTTTGAAGGATGCCTTGTTAAGGCTGGACATCTCTAGTGCCTATCAGGTCACTGGCCAACGACGAATGAACCATTGGGCCGTGAAATGGCTGGTTAGTATCATTGTTTTGGTGCCGGGTCTTTGGTTAACGCCGTTTTTGTCATTCGTCTTGATCTTGTTCATTGACGTGTTTACTTGGCTTTGGTTAGAGGAACGGTGGCCCAAACAGCAAATTCGTTGGCGAGAACAGATTAAGATTGAAGATAATCGAATGCTGGGCATCTATCGTTTCTTTAACCTGTTCACTGAGGTACCAATGGTGGCGGGGACGATCAAGCGTCGACGCTATCTCGATGGTATTTTGCGACTCGTCAAACCGACGCATTCACAAACCTATCTTTACCTATATAGTCGTGGAATGTTGCGTGGGACGGAGTTCAGTGGCCTCGTGGTTCGGCTGACGGTGATCGGCATGCTGTTATTGTACTTTGTTCGGGGTGAATGGTTGCCAATTTTCTTGGCCGCCTTATTTATTTACCTGATTGGGTTCCAATTGTTGCCGTTCTTCCAGCAGTACGACGACGTGGTTTTCACCCATGTCTACCCATTGACGGAACAACAACAGGTGAAGAGCTTTGTTAAGCTGGTCACAATAATCTTAGCAGTGGCGGCAGCCCTGTTATGGGTAATTATTTTAATTGCTAACCCAACCGTTAAGACGGCCGGGGGAAGTCTAGTCGTTGAGCTGATTGAAGTCTGGTACCTTGCTCGGATTTATACACCGCGAAGACTTGCCCGGGCAATCAAAAATAGGGGTTGACGTGTCCAACATTTCCCAATAGAATTGATTGTAGCTGACAAATCAAGGAGGGGTGGCAAGCATGGCGTTGGATATTAGTGACGGCTGGAGTCTTTATCCGTTAGGTGGCAACACCGGAACGGCCTTTATGGGGACTAAGGCTTCACAGAAAGTCTTTCTCAAGCAGAATGCTTCACCCTTCCTTGCGGCGTTGTCGATGGAAGGCATCACGCCGCGGCTAGTCTGGACGAAACGGCTGGCTTCGGGCGACGTGATGACTGCTCAAGAGTGGCTGAATGGTCGAACGTTACGTCGCAGTGAAATGCGGGAGCAACGGGTTGCCCGGCTACTCCATCGGGTTCATCATTCAAATTTACTTCATGATATGTTATTAAAAGTCGGCGGGCGATTTACAACGCCTGCCCAGTTGTTAACGCGACTTCAGCCAGCCTTGGCTTCGGATTTACGGCAACATCCGTTAATCCAGTCGGCCTTTGTTGCCTTACAGAACGAACAACCACAACTGCCCAAGACCGATTATGAAGTTTGTCACGGTGACCTCAACCATAAGAATTGGCTGTTGTCCGATCGGCGACGTCTCTACTTAGTAGACTGGGATTCAGCGAGTTTTGCCGATCCCGCTTACGACCTCGGGGCTTTGCTCTGTGAGTACGTACCGTTAGAAGAGTGGCAACGTTGGCTCCAGGACTATGGGGAACGATTGACGCCGGACCTATTGGCGCGGGTGAATTGGTATGCTCGGATTCACTGCTTGACAGTGATCGCCGATAGCTTCCATCAACAACGTTTTCAAATTATGAATCAACACTTAATCTTATTAGAAAAATTGACACGAGAATCGGTGACGGATTAGCCGTCGACGGGAGTGGGGATTTCCTCACTCCCGTTCTTGTCATATAGGAGGACTTACAATGCGGGTGCGCAATAAACCTTGGGCCAAGGATTATATGGCCGAACATACAGAACGAATGGTGGTTGAACCAGAACCCTTACGTGGTGACTGGCAGAGTCGTTTTCCCAGCGATCAACCGTTGTACGTCGAGATTGGGACCGGAAAAGGGCAATTCATCGTTGAAATGGCTCGTCGTCATCCCGACCACAATTTCATCGGGATTGAAATTCAAATGTCTGTGATTGCGGCGGCCTTGAAGCTAGTCGTTGCCAGTGGCTTGACCAATATTCAGTTGGTTCATACCGATGGCGTGGCCGTTAATACGATTTTTGCACCCGCTGAGGTTGCCGGAATCTTCCTTAACTTCTCCGACCCGTGGCCAAAGAAACGACACATCAAGCGGCGGTTAACATCACCCGTTTTCCTCTCCCACTATCAAGACATTTTGCAGCCTAAGGGGCAATTGCAGTTTAAAACGGATAACCGAGGACTGTTCGAATATTCTCTGACGAGCTTGAGTAACTTTCCCATGGTGTTTGAAGGGGTCTGGCTCGACCTACATGCTGCGACCGATGGTGTAGAAGATGTCGAGACCGAGTACGAGCAGAAGTTCTCGTCTAAGGGTCCAATTTATCAAGTGATCGCGCACTTTCCAGAAGAATAGGTCAACCAGGTGGCTCTGAAAAGAGTCACTTTTTTTGCAAAATTTTAGCTGGACTCACCGGAGTTTCCTTAAAGGAGCTGAGGGGATGTTAATAGCAGAAGTCGATCACTGTTTGGTGGATGCACAGGCGGCGATCAGGGGGGCAAACTTCATGTGTCCGGCATGTAAGGAACGGGTCAAGCTATGTCATGGACGGCGAGTTCCGCCGTATTTCTCCCATTTCCCGCATACACAGTGCCGGTTCGTCAGTGAGAATGAAAGCAGACAGCATTTACTGGGAAAGCGACAACTAGCCACCTTTTTCCAGGGATGGGGTCCCGTACGCTTTGAAGAAATTCTGCCGGCAATTCAGCAACGAGCCGATGTGTGGGTGGCCCATGAAACCCAGCCACTGGTACTGGAATTTCAATGCAGTCCCATCAACGATCTCCAGGTCCAGATGCGGACGCGAGGCTACGTAAAGCTCGGTATCCAGGTATGTTGGGTCCTGGGAAAACGGTTCGCGCGGCAGACGATCTCGTTATCATTAATTCAACGGTTTGCAGCCTTGCGGGGCCAATGGGGATTGTGTTTATTTTTCTGGGATGTGGACCGGTGCCAGTTGCGGGTAGTCCATCACCTGCATCAAGAGGTTGGGGGGCATTGTGGTGGCGAGACGTCCTGGTTCTCAAGTCTGGACCAATTTTGTCAAATTCAGCCAGTGGTAACCTCCGCAGTAACGCCGGATTGGCTGCAATTTCGGCGTCGGTTGCAGCAACGCTTATGGCGGGCCGATAGTCATCTGCGACCGCTACAAGAGGAGCTTTATTTGCGGGGACAGCATTTAGCTACATTTCCCATTGCGTTGATGGATACTCAGCCGACGTGGCCGCTGTTTGGTTTAGGGGAGGCCTACTGGCGAATATTGATGATCTCGCGGCTATTTGGTGGTGCTGTGATCACCTGGGCGGCTGCTTTGGCGGAAGGCCAGCAGGTTTTCACTAAGATTGGCGGGAGACTGACGGCAGCTGGATTTGCAGTCCCGGACCTGCTTGAAACGGCGGTTCGGGCGTTCTTACAAACGGGGATCGACGCGGGGTATTTACTCTTGGTGGCCGACGGTTGGCGAATAGTCCGTCAACCAACCTGGACCACGGAAGTCGCTGGATCAGGTGGAAATTAACGAAAGTGTTAAACTATTCCTATGGAAATTGAAGGAGGACGAGTGCAATGAAACAATTACCTCAACGTTCGGCGGTGCCGGAAAATCTAACTTGGGATCTGACCTCGATTTATCCGGATGACGCGAACTTCAGAACGGCGGTTCAACAGGTCAAGGCGGCTGCCGATCAGATTAATTCGCTGTCGGGCCAGCTTAGCAAAAGCGGGGCAGACCTCTATCGGGTGACAATGGCCATCCTAGATCTGAATCGACAGCTCGAGCGGCTTTACGTTTACGCCTCATTGAAAAATGATCAGGATACCAGTAATGCGGTTTATCAAGATCTGGCGGACCAAGCAGAGAGTTTGGTGGCCACGGTTGCCAGTGCGACGGCTTGGTATGAGCCAGAAGTCCTGGCACTCAGTGCAACGGATTTGCAAAATCTAATTGATAGTGAGCCCAAGCTGGCAGACTTCCAGCACTTCTTCGATGTGCTGGCGGAACAGCGGGAACATACGTTATCCACCAGCGAGGAAAAGCTGTTGGCCGGTGCGCAGGACATCTTTGGCGCTTCGGCTAAGACTTATAGCGTCCTGAGTGATGCGGACTTGAAGTTCCCAGTGGTTCAGGATGCTGAGGGGAAGGATGTCCGGCTGTCAGAGGGCCTGTATGGCGTTTTGTTACAGTCCACGACACCACGAGTTCGTGAGCAGGCGTTTAAGGGCCTCTATAGCGTTTATCAGCAGTTCCGGCATACCTTTGCCGCAACGTTATCCAGCGAGGTTAAAACGCATAATTTCATGGCTAAAACGCGACATTATACCAGTGCCCGTGAGGCGGCGATGGCCGACAATCAAATTCCCGCCAAAGTTTACGATAATTTAGTTACAACCGTGAACAATCATCTGGACTCCTTGCATGACTATGTTCGCTTGCGTCGGGGGATTCTGGGGTTACCCGAACTGCATATGTACGACCTCTATACGCCAATCACGGGGGAGCCTAGTCTGACCTACACTTATGAGGAAGCACAACAAGAGGCACTCAAGGCCCTTAGCGTGCTGGGTCCAGACTATATTGATCAGGTGCAGGCCATGTTTACGGGTCGTGCCATCGATGTCGTAGAGAACCAGGGGAAGCGGACTGGTGCCTATTCTGGTGGGGCATATGATACGAAGCCTTACATTCTCCTTAATTGGCAGGACAGCCTAGAGAGCCTCTTCACCTTGGTGCATGAGATGGGGCACAGCATGCACAGCCATTACACCCGGAGTAATCAGCCGTTTCAATACGGAGATTACTCAATCTTTGTAGCGGAAATTGCGTCGACGACTAACGAGAACCTGTTGACGGATTACTTATTGAAGACGCAAACAGATCCAAAGGTGCGGGCATATGTCCTGAATCATTATCTGGATGGCTTCAAGGGGACGGTCTATCGGCAGACCCAGTTTGCTGAGTTTGAGGACTTCATTCACCAGCAAGCGGCGGCTGGGCAGTCATTGACGGCTGATTTCATGAGTGATTTTTATGGCAAGCTCAATCAACGGTATTACGGGGATGCGGTCGTCTCCGATCCGGAAATTGCTGATGAGTGGACCCGAATCCCACATTTTTACTATAACTATTATGTTTATCAGTACGCGACAGGTTTTGCTGCGGCAACAACCCTGGCCCAACGCATCTTGAGCGGCGATCCCACCAAACGAGAGGCTTACTTGGGGTACTTGAAGGCTGGTAATTCGGCGGCGCCATTAGATGTGATGCGGTCGGCTGGAGTGGATATGACCAAGCCCGATTACTTGGAAACGGCATTCGCCACATTCGATAAACGATTGGCGGAGTTTAAGGGATTGGCTAAACAACTGAAGTAGAAGACACAAAGAAACGCCATCAGCGATTGCTGATGGCGTTTCTTATTCATGATGAAGCTCAGATAGTTTTCCAGTCGCGTTGCCAGATTAGTCCCATGGTCTTTTCGCCAGTATGAACACTAATGACGGGCCCCAGTTCGCTAAAGACTACCCGAACTTCGGGAAAGTCCTCGGCAATTTTTTGGACCCATTGGTTGGCAAGGTTGGGATTGTTAGCCGCGATCACAGTGACTAAAATTGGATAGTCGACGGACTGTAATGTTGCTTTGAGATGCATTTCCATAAAGTGAAAGGCCTTTTTCATCGTCCGTTCTTTATCGATGGCGATGATTTGTCCCGCCGAATTGAATGTCAGGATGGGCTTGATATTGAAAAGGTCACCAATGATGGCGGAACGATTGCTTAGGCGACCAGTTCGAGCCAAATGGCTGAGGCTATTCACGGCGAAGTACACCTGCATGGTGGTCCGCAGGTCTTTCAGTTCCGGAACAATGGTGTCTGCGTGATCGCCGTTAGCGACCATTTGTCCCGCCAGGAGGCAGAGGTTAGCCTCGCCGGCACTGGCTACAAGGGAGTCGATCGGGTAGACCTTGGCCCGCGGATAGTCTTTTGCAAAAATTTGCAGGTTATCCATGAATGATGTGATGCCGCTAGAGAGATGAATCGAAATAATTTCATCAATCCCCTGATCTGCCAGTTTATCGTACGCTTCTTTGACAGCGCCCAACGACGTTTGCGAGGTGGTTGGCAGGTCTGGGTTGGTCCGCAAATAGTCGTAAAACATTTGTGGTTGTTCTTCTAATTCTGATTCTGGATATTGTTGCTCACCTAAGATCACTGTGATTGGTAACACGGTGATGTGATACTGCGCAAGTTGCGTTGGGGTTAGATAAGCAGCAGTGTCAGTCACGATAGCGGTAGTCATAAAATTAGCACCCCTTTAATTGAGAATCAATTAATTGGCTTCATCATAACATACTGTAATTATTTTTCATATCTGACCCAATAAAAAAGCCCGACCAAACGCCGGTCGGGCAAGGGTAAAACGATTCAGCGCCGTTTACAAGACGTGCAGATGGGGATGTAGATCGCCACCTGCTGAAGCGGCTTGGTTATTTTGTGGGTAAGTTGGTTCTGTCATTAACATTTCTTTAGTCGCAACACCCTGGCTTTCACAAACATCACAGAGTGATTCGTAGGTGACATCATTGAGTAACAAGCCACACTGAGAGGCGCTACAATTAAAGATGACCGCTGATGAGGATTGCTGAACCTTCATCTCGGCAGCGAGTTTTTGATCAGTTTGGAAGGCCTGTTTGGCCAAGTCAGAATCGCAGTCTTCCACGAACATATCGAGATCTAACTGGCAGTCTTTGGCGAGTTCCAGTGCTAGATCTTGTGAGAATGTCCGGTGGTGGTCAACGACAGCAGATTGCATATTGAGTAGGAATGACCGACCCTTACGCTTCCCTTGGAAAAGGGCTGCCTTATAGGCCAGGATTGCTTGATAATACACATTAAACCGGTCGTTCCGTTCCGCTAAGGTTGGACGCGCCGTGAGCGACTGTTCAATGATCTGTTGATTGAGCAGCGGCACAAATTGAAAGGACACCTTGCTATTCAAATGGTCAGCCAACTTCATAATATTACGCTCGGAACGCATACAGCGAGCGCCCAATGGGTTGACGAACAAATAGACTTCTAACACATTGCTTCCTCCTATACCTGTCTAATTGGCAATCAGCAAGGTCGCCAAAACAAAAACTAATAACACTACACTACCAAAAAAAATAAAAATAGCAATCGGAACGTTTGTTTGAGGTGAAGACCGTCCATTTAAAACGCAACCTAATCATGCAACATTTTTACGGTCAGGTAAAGCTAAACGCCTCGTAACCCCACTAGTTTGTTGGACGTAATCGAGGCTGTGAAAAGTCGCACAGGTGTGATCGGTAATTTCTCTCGGTTATGGTCAAAGTATGGTAAAATCGGATAGGACATCTGTATCAAATGATAGGGGGAACGTGATTATGATAGCAAATTGGGACCAATTTTTATTACCCTATCAGCAGGCTGTTAGCGAGCTGAAAGTTAAGCTCCGTGGGATTCGTAAACAATTTGAGAATCGTAATGAACGGCCACCGATAGAGTTTGTAACTGGCCGAGTGAAACCGGTTGCTAGTATTAAGGAAAAAATGTTGCGACGGCATGTCGCCGAAGAGCGTCTCGAACAAGATATGCAAGACATTGCGGGTCTACGCATCATGTGCCAATTTGTTGAGGACATTTATGATGTTGTTGACCTTTTGCGGCGGCGTACGGACCTGACAATTCTGGAAGAACGCGATTATATTCACAATGAAAAGCCGAGTGGTTACCGCTCCTATCACATTGTTATTGAGTATCCAGTCCAGTTAGTTTCTGGTGAAAAGAAAATTTTGGCAGAAATTCAAGTGCGGACACTAGCAATGAACTTTTGGGCAACGATTGAGCACTCTTTAAATTACAAATATCAAGGCGACTTTCCGGAAGAATTAAGTGGCCGGCTACAGCGGGCAGCGGAGGCGGCCTTCAAGTTGGACACCGAAATGTCGGAAATTCGTGAAGAAATTCAAGAGGCACAGCAGTACATGACGCCTCAACACCATGACTCGTCTTCGACGGGGCAAAGCAAGGAAGAATGATATGAAGGTTTCCATTTTTAGTAACAATGGACCAGAATCTAAGGCAGTGGCGACAGCGCTCCATGAAGGCCTCGTAGCCGGTGGTGTAACCATCGATAGCCTGGACCCCGACATCGTGGTCACGGTCGGTGGTGATGGGACGCTTTTGTCTGCTGTTCATCACTATAACGACCGGTTAGATCAGGTTCGTTTCGTTGGAATTCATACTGGTCATCTCGGATTTTATACCGATTGGCGCGACTATGAGGTCGATGAATTGGTGGCTAGTCTCATTGAAGACAACGGTCAAAGTATTAGTTATCCGATGCTGGCGATTCGCGTTGAGTACGCGGATGGGACCCATGCGGATGAAGCGTTGGCCCTGAATGAATCGACGATTAAAAAGGTTTCGGGAACCATGGTTGCCGATGTTTACATCAAGGATGAGTTGTTCGAAAGCTTTCGAGGAGATGGTCTGTGTATTTCCACTCCGACAGGCTCGACGGCTTACAATAAATCTGTCGGCGGCGCGGTCCTTGATCCCCGTTTCAATGCAATTCAAATGGCAGAAATTGGGTCGATTAATAATATTGTTTTTCGAACGCTGGGCTCACCCCTTGTTATCCCTGCGGATGAGTGGATTCGGATTGAACCGACTAGTTCGGTCGATAATGTTTTGATGTGTGATCAGCTCAGCATCGAAGGCCGACCGATCAAGGCAATTACCTATCGAATTGCTCCGCAGCGAATCCAATTTGCCGAGTACCGGCACACACACTTTTGGCAACGTGTTGAGGCGTCCTTCATCGGACGAGAACGCTCATGACGGCTTTTGAATGGTTGGTGGGTGGCGAAAGCCCGGTGCACGTTCGGACAGTCCTGATGGCGCATGGCGTCACCAGGACTTTTCTAAAACAGATCAAATTCCATGGGGGCATTGTGACATTGGATGGCCAACCCGTCCGGGTGATCGTGATGGCCCAACCTGGCCAACGCGTGGGACTGGTGTTGCCTCCGGAACCGACGAATGCTCACGTGAGCATTTCGACCCACCCGCTAGATATTCTATATGAAGACGAACATTTTTTGGTGGTGAATAAGCCAGCTGGAATGGCCTCTGTCCCATCTCACCTTTATCCAGATGATACATTAGCCAATCGAGTGAAGGGCCATCTCCGGGCCATCCAGGCCGATAGTGATGTGACACACATCGTGACCAGGTTAGATCGGGATACGAGTGGTTGTGTCCTGTTTGCTAAGCATCACTTTGCCCATTCGGTTCTGGATAAACAGTTGAAGTTAGGTCAGCTGGACAAGCGTTACATTGCCGTTGCCCGCGGATCGGTCACTCCCGACCATTTTGAAGTGAATCAACCCATCGGTCGGGCAGAAGGGTCCTTTGTCAAACGGGCCGTCCGACCCGATGGCAAGGCCGCCAGAACGGAAATTTGGGTTCGTCGCCGTTCAAAAATGGCTAGTTTATTAGCCATTAAGCTTCATACTGGAAAGACTCATCAGGTTCGGGTGCATTGTGAATCCTTGGGACACCCATTGCTAGGGGACTGGTTATACAGTCAACCAACGGATCCGTGGATTCATCGGCAAGCTTTACACTGTGCTCGGCTTAAATTTTATCAACCTTTTATGGAGCAGTGGATCACTTGCTACGCTCAACTTCCTAACGACCTAGCCGAGGTCATTAGGCAAGAAATCATGATTTAATTAGGAAAGCTCGCTAACCAAGTTCGGTTAGCAAGCTTTTTTTGTGCCTCCCCTTAACTGTCAGTTATCAAGTGTTAGTTAAGTAGAAAAATAGTGATAAGGCTTGATATAAAAGCTTTTGTGAAAAATATTGTGAATTATAATGAGATGACTTAGATTACCAGCGTTACACATTTGATGTATTGTGAGGAAAACGCTCCCGTGAACCTTAAAGAAAACTAAACTGATCCCTTGATTTTTGGCAAGAATGTGTGCTGAAAGTAGTGCCTCAGAACGGCAAAAGTGGTCAAAATTTTAACGAAAATGTAATATTACTTAGTCAAATAGTAAGCATTGAAATGACAGTAATGAATAGTCTTGACTATCAGGCAAAAAGGTTTGAAATCCTGCTAAAGAGTGACATTCGTGAAAACCGCGGTAACATAAGGTTTGTAAACTGATCACGATCGTTAATTACTGAAGAAGTATAAAGCGTTTTCATTGATTAACAGGGCTGAAAATCTCGATTGATTTTACTGAGAAACTTTTAAGAAAGGAATCATATTTATGAAATCACTTGTTTGACGTTAGTAATTTAACTTTAAAAATAGTACGTATAGTGAAATTGTGCTAGAATGAACACCATCAGGGGATTGGTTTATAGGGGAGACCCTATGGTGGGGGAAGCGTATAGACCATTCAACTTTTGAACGCTATCATTTCAAAAAGTTAGGTAATTTTGGGGGTAGTGATTGTTTATTTATTGGAATCTCTTTTATAAAGGAGGGCGTAACGACAGTGAAATTCATGCGGAACAAGGCATTCAACGGTGATCCAAAATTGCGATACAAGATGTTCAAGTCAGGGAAGACCTGGGTCTTCGCGGCGTTAGCATCCTTTACGCTTTTGGGTGCCGGTAATTTGACTGCCAAGGCCGACACGGCTAGTCAGGCTGATGAGTCCAGCGACAAAGCAAGTAGTACTTCGTCTGCTGCCTCTTCGGCAAGTTCTTCGTCAACCATTAAGCTGCGAAATAGCTCAGCGGCTGACAGTTCATCAGCATCATCTACTGCTAGTTCAGCAGGTGATGAGTCAGGCTCCACAGCATCTTCTTCAGCTGATCACATCTCATCAGCATCGGCAGAATTAAGTTCTGCTGCAGAGAAGAGTTCGGGTGCTTCTGACTCAAGTTCAGCAAATTCTTCATCTGATAGTTCAGCGATCACGACTATTTCAGCCTCAGACGCTGCAACGAATGATACGAATAAGAAGGTTGCGAGCTTAGCTGCTAATACAGATGCCGATGTCACCTTGACAACTAATGTCACTAAGACTGTGACTAAAGTTGCGATGACCCGACAGGCTGTTGTGATGCCAGTGGCCGAAAGTGCTTCATTAGTCACGACCACAGGTAATACAAACAGTGCTTCAACGGGGGATAGTAGTGCTGCAGATGCGGCTTCAGCCGCAGCATCATCCGCAGCAATTGCTGCCAGTGCAGCAAGTAGTTATGCATCTTTAGTTAATACGTTAGATACTCAGGCGGCCTACAAGACTGCCTCCAGTGCTTATCAGGAAACTCTCCAGGCTTATGATTTTGCTAAACACTACAATAGCTTGGCTAACATGTACTTGGACTCTTTAAACGTCACCAGTGATGCTTCAGAGATGACCAAGAATTACGCTACTGCATCTAGTGCAGCGGCCTCCTATGCCGCTGCGGCCGTTTCCTATGCTGATATTACTTCCAGTGCCGCCTCGGCTGCTCAATTAGCAGCAGCTCAAGGAATGGCAAGCTTGGTAAGTAGTGCCGGTGTGGATGTTCACTCGGCAGCTAGTGCCGCAGCGATTGCAGCCGCTGAAGCTGCAGCCGCTGCCAGCAGCGCGTACACAGCAACACAATATGCTAAACAAAATTCAGCAGCCATGGCGGAATATTCAACGGCAACTAGTGCCGCAACCGTGGCCTCTAGTGCCGCTGCGACCTTAAGTGATTTAGCCAGTCAGGCTGACGCCGCCTATGCTGCAGCCAGTGCGGCTGGTGTAAATGGTGATTACGCCGCAGCCAGCAATGCTAATGTCAGCATGAATAGTGTTGCCAGTGCCGCTGCAATCGCCAGCACAACTGTCACGGATGCTAACAGTGTTGCCCAATCAGCAGGGTCAAAAGCCTCGACCTTATCCATTCAGGACTTGGCTAGCTCTGCTGCTTCCAGTGCTTCATTGGCGGCTTCGTCAGCAAACTTGGCAAGTACGGCAGCCTCTGAAGCTGCTGGTTACAAAGGGACGCAATCGGCCAACTATGCTTCTAGCGCTTCCAGTGCCTCTGTGATCGCCAGTTCAGCAGCTGCTAAGACCAGTGCTGCTGCCTCAAATGCTGCCGCTGCTTTAACGGCTCAGGACGCAACGTCTTATGCACGTGAAGCTGCAGCCGCAGCAATTTTGGCTTCTTCAGCCGCAGCGGATGCTTCAAATGCTGCCACGCTAGCTAAGGCATTCAATACCTCGGTTACTGGCCAAGATTCGACGGCCAGTGGGGCTAGCCTTACTGCTAGTGCAGCCAAGACCCAATACAACGTTGGTGAACAAATCTCCATTACGACCAATATTAGTAACTTGGGTTACTACTTGATTGTCAATAGTTATGACGTTAAGACAGCAGATTATGTTTGGTACGTTTCAACCGATGGACGTACTTGGTCACCTGTGAGTGGCCAAACTTCTGCGATATTTGCGCCAACGGCCACGACGGCCGGGACTTATTATTACCAAGCGGTTGTTACTGGAACGAAGTCAGCATTACTGTCGACCGCTAAATTTAAGGCTGGTTCGAATGTCATCACCGTGGTGGTCACTGATGCCAAGGGAAATTACACGGATCAGTCAACACAGTCAGCTAGCGAAGCAGCTGGGTATGCAAAGGCAGCTGAAGCCGCTGCTGCCGCTGCCAGCTCAGCAATCGCCAATATGAATTCGATCGTGGATGTGTCCGCAGACAACACGGCCAGTTACAACGCTTCTTTAGCAACTAAGAGTAGTGAAACGGCAACTTCGTATGCCGCATTGGCCAGTGAAGCTGCCAGCATTGCTGCTGTGTCGAAGAGTGCGGCCGCGTTAACTGAAGCAACCAAAGACTATGCCGCTGCTAGTTCAGCTGCTAGTGTTGCTGCAGATCAAGCCTTCAAAGCTAGCTCTTACGGTGTTTTAGCTAGTTCAGCTGCATCATCTGCATTAGCTAGCGTCGACCTAGCTTTGTCCGCCGCAGAGGAAGCTTCTTCTGATAAAGATACGGCTGACTATTTGGGTGCCAGTTATGCAGCAATCGCTGCTGCGACGGCTTCAAGTGCAGCTAGTGTTGCTTCAGTAGCAGGCTCAAATGCTGCCGCGGCTAACAACGCGTGGTCTTCATCGCCTGAGTTCAACTCAGCTGCGACCGAAGCCAATAGTTTAGCAACATCTGCAGCATCTGCCGCTTCAAACTTCGCTGCATTAGCAAGTAGTGCCGCTTCAACGGCTGCCAGTTATGGTGCGGATGGGAATTACAAGGCGGCCTCTAATGCCGCTGTCTCTACTAGTACGTACTTGAAGCAGACGATTGAACAACAAAGTTATGCAGCAAGCGCTGCAAACGCCGCCACAACAACTATTGTGACAGCGCAATCATCGTATGCCTCATCAGTTGCTACAGATATGACGGCAGCAACTTCAGCCGCAAATGCGTCTGCAATTAGTGCTTCTTCTGCAGCAACGTCACTCGCGGCGAAGTACAAGTCAAACACGAGTCTTGGAGCATCGTTCATCAGCCAAGCTTCTAGTTTAGCCCAACAGGCACAACTGGCTGCCGCTCAAGGTGACGATGCGGCATCTAATGCTAATAGCTATATGACTTTGGCTTCGTCTGCTGTTGCTGCTGGTGACTTTAACGCCGCTAGTGGTTTCGCAGCTGATGCTAATCAAGCATTGGAAGACGCAAAGGCGTATGCAACGGCGGCAACATCCGCTGCAAGTAATGCAGCGATCGCTGTTGTTAATGCTACCAATTATTCTAACAAGACCAATACCTCTCAAGCATCAATTACTGGGGATGCAAGTCAATTCCTTGGGATGACCTTGAAAGCTGGTTTTACCACTCAACCATCGGCGATTACCTCTACTGTTTCTGGGAACACATTCACTTTGAGTGCCACTTCCTACATTAACACGGTGAACTTGTACGCCAACAACACTGTTTCAAATTGGTATGTCCAGATCAATGGTTCGTGGATGAAATTGTCTGCGGCTCAGGATGCTGGATACCTGACGTACTCTGAACAGAAGACCGACCAATACAACATTCTGCCAGTATTGACCAACGTTTCGAACACGGTAACCGTTCAGACGGCCTCCGACTTTACTGGAACGATGATGTTCCAGATGGTGGCACAGTATCAAGATGCACTGACGGTTACGCATATCACTCACGGTAGTAATATTGCTGAAGTTGATGTGTATGATTCTGATGTACCAGCAACAAGTATTGAAATTAGTGGACCGGACTATGTCCTGAATACCCAATCATCGAAGTTTACAACGACAACGAACCCAGGTAATGCTACTGGTGAAATCAAGTGGACGAGTAGTGATACCAGCATCGTTACGGTAGATAACGGCGGTTTGGTTAGTGCCGTTTCCGATAAATCAGAAGGAAAAGTCACCATTACAGCTACGATTACCAACGCGGACGGTTCAAGTTATTCTTCATCTAAGACGGTCACGGTGGGTAATGGGTTAGTCGATCAGTCTGTTAATGCGGGTGACAATGTCATTTGGTTACCAGACTCAAGTTTGACAACAACTAATGACGATACCTCTGAAGTTACTTACCAATGGTATTACTCTGCAACCGATAGTAGTACTGGTGGTACTGCCATTGACGGAGCAACTAGTGCACAACTGGATTTGACCGATGTAAAGACGAGCCAAGCGGGTTACTACTACTTGGTTGTTACTGATGGCGATTTGACCATGACGTTGGGGCCAGCCGAATTGACGGTTGACGGAGTTAGTGCTGATAATGCTTCATCTGCAGCCCTATCAGCATCCGAAGCCGCTGCTGCCGCTGGGGAATATGCTAGCCTAGCAAACTCTTACGCTAATGTTGCCGATCAATATGGTGGTGACAAGTACTCTGCATCCACGTCATATGCTGAACAAGCACAAGCTGCAGCTTCTACTGCAGCGTCTGCCGCGGCTGAGGCTTCATCTGCCGCATCCGCAGCGCAGGCCGCTCAATCGAATGCTGATTCCGCTACTGCAGCTGGGGACAACTCAACGGCATCTAGTGCCGCTGAAACGGCCAAGCAGGCAGCATCATCTGCTGCAGCCGCAAAGGATAAGGCTACTAGTGCCGCCAACGATGCCAATAATTATGCAAGTTTGGCCTCTGAAGCGCACAGCGAGGCCGATTCAGAAAGCGACTCAGAGTCTGATAGTGAGTCTGAGTCTGAATCCGAAGCAGCAAGTGAATCTGAAGCAGCATCTGAATC
>NZ_BCWD01000008.1 GCF_001592085.1 Levilactobacillus senmaizukei DSM 21775 = NBRC 103853 | reverse complement strand
CATTGACAATAATTCTGACAACCATGCTGGTTAGTAAATTTAACAATATTTTTTGATTCTGGATTCCAAAGCTGGTTAAAATCAGAGCCATCAATAGCTAACAGTCGGTATTGGGACTTAAATAATCTTTGAGCCTTTTGTCGTTGATTCATAGTATGGAAAATATGCTCAAAACAGGCCGGAGAGAGCTTGGCCTTTTGCTGAACATAAGCTGATGTAGATACTAATGATTTATCATCAGAGTCTGAAAAAGCATCGTATAGTTCTTTATCAAGACTATTTCCCTGCATATTAATAGTCACTTTAAGCATAGTAAATGGGTCTAATTTACGTGTTCTAGTAAAAGCGCGAGGGTCGCTGATGAAATCATAAATATTATCAGCAGTTTCTCGTATCACATTATCAAGTTGATTTAGTATATTTAATTTTCTCATTACGATTCTCTCTTTAATTTTATCCTTAACTAGTTGGTAAATGACAGAAAACTAACTGCGTTTCACTATAAGATAATTACAAGCTAATTTAAATAATCAGTAAAATGGTAAAAATTTATATACTCATAATTCACAAAAAAACATTTACTAATCAATAAGTAAGTGTCTTATTTTATAAATTTTATTTTCAGATCAAAAATTATCTCTAGCATAAGTGATTCTTTTTTGAGTCTTCTTTTATCCATTTTTGATAAGTTGCTATTTTATCAGCCATAAACTTGGCTTGCTCTTGTGCATCAATTAATTGGTGATATGCAAATTTCTTATATTTTAAAAGATAATCGTACCGAGCTTGCAACGTTGAATTCCCCTGCTCACATAAATCCACATACTTCTTAATATCACTAATCCGCATTCCACATTTTTTTAAGTGCAAAATCGTAATAAACCATTCAAAACTATCTTCACCAAATAATCGTGTATTGTTATTATCACGTTTGACTGTTGGTACTAGCCCCAGGTCTGTATAGTAACGAACTGTGTAAGGCGTTAGATCAAATTTTTGAGCAATTTCTTTTACTGTATACATACTATTCTCCTAATTTTTTGTAATTAATGCTTGCCTTAAGGTTAACCTTAAGGTGTATCTTAGTCAATAAAGTAAGCCTATTGATGAAAAGGAAGGAGTTTTTTTATGTCTACAGAATCAAAAGTATGGTTAATCACTGGTGCTAGTCGAGGAATGGGAAATATCTTTGCTAATTCTATTTTGAATCATGGTGACCGAGTTATTGCCACCGCTCGTGATCTTAGTAAATTAGATAAAATCTTACCAGATAATTCGAACCTGTTAAAAGTAGAACTTGATATTACCAATCAAGAGTCAATTACTCAAGCTCTTGATAAAATTATGGCTCAATTCGGTCGGATTGATATTCTTCTTAACAGCGCTGGTAATTTCTACAGTGGTTATTTCGAAGAGATTAGTCCTGAACAGATTCGTGCTCAATTTGAAACTAATGTCTTTGGAACAATGAGTTTAACCCGCCATGTCTTGCCAATTATGCGTCAGCAAAAGTCTGGTCATATTATTACACTTTCATCTAGTGCTGGACTAGTTGGCTTTGAATATAACGCTGCTTACTCAGCTTCCAAATTTGCCCTTGAAGGTTGGATGGAGGCACTTGAACCAGAGATGGCCCCATTCAATATTAAAGTTACACTCGTTGAGCCTGGCTTTTTCCGGTCAGAATTTCTAACTAAAAATTCTACTAAATTTGGTAACTTAGCAATTGCTGATTATGCAGAAAAAAGCAAAGAATATCAGAGATTTTTTGCTAGTCAAAATGGCCACCAACCGGGTAATCCTGAAAAACTAGCTAATGCTTTGATCCAGCTAGCTCATTCAGATAACCCACCTCTTCACTTTTTAGCTGGTGAAGACACTATTAAGGCAGTTGAAGAAAAAATGGCCAAGTTGCATGAAACTATTGAAAAATACCGTAAACTTTCTACTGATATGACTTTTGATAATTAAGCTGATCTACATTTATTTAGAGAAAAATAAAATTCGGAAGAAGGCTACTCATTATGAAGAAAGCACAATTTGCTAAAGTTGGTGAAATCAAAGTAATTGATACCCCAAAGCCACAAGTAAAACAACCAGATGACGTAATTATTAAAGTTGTTCGAACTTGTGTCTGTGGCTCTGACCTCTGGTCTTTTCGTGGCTTAGACCAGAAGGAAGATCATTCTGAAAATAATGGTCACGAAGCAATTGGGATCGTTGAAGAGGTCGGTGAAGAGATCACGACTGTTAAGCCAGGTGATTTTGTAATTGCCCCTTGTGCACATGGCTGTGGCCATTGTGCGGCTTGCCTTGCCGGGTTTGATGGCTCTTGTCAAAACCATACGGATAACTTTAGTGTTGATTACCAAAGTGAATATATTCGTTATCAACATGGCCAATGGGCTTTGGTAAAGGTACCAGGACAACCAAGTGATTATAGCGAGGGAATGCTCAAATCTTTATTAGCTTTATCTGACGTTATGGCAACGGGCTACCATGCAGCACGGGTTGCTAATGTTTCTGCTGGAGATACAGTCGTTGTCATGGGTGATGGTGCCGTCGGTCTTTGCGCTATAATTGCCGCTAAATTACGGGGTGCCAAGAGAATTATTTCTACTAGTCGTCACGCAGACCGACAAGCACTGGTAAGAGAATTTGGTGCAACAGATAACGTCTCTGATCGAGGAGAGTATGCTGTTGAGCAAATTATGTCATTAACTAACGGCAGTGGTGCCGATGCAGTCCTTGAGTGCGTTGGGACTGATCAATCAATTAAAACAGCTATGCAAGTCGGCCGGCCAGGTGCCATCATTGGCCGAGTTGGCGTTCCACATACGCCTAAGATGGATATGACAGCGCCATTTTTCAAAAACACTATTCTTGCTGGTGGACCAGTTTCGGTCACAACTTACGATAAAAGGGTCTTATTAAAGGCTGTGCTTGATGGTAAGATCAATCCTGGAAAGGTTTTCACAAAGACATACAACTTAGCTGAAATTAACACAGCTTACCATGATATGGATGAGCGTAAAGTAGTAAAGGCATATATTAAGATGTAATTTGGAGGGTGTTATTTTGAAAAAAATAGTAATTTTAACGGGTAGTCCCCATCATCCAGGTACCTCAGAAAGCTTAGCCGATTCCTTCGAAAAAGGTGCTCGTGAAGCTGGTAATGAATTATACCGTTTTGATGCAGGTCGCCGTACTAGTGAATTCTCACTTCTTCAATTACAGGAAACGCCTGGAACGGAAGAGGCTCTGGAACCAGACGATATTATTACTAAAGAGGTAATGCCCAAGCTTATTGAAGCAGACGTAGTTGTTTTAGTATCATCTCTGTACTATTACGGGATCAATGCTGCTCTCAAAGCTGTAATTGATCGTTTTTATGCCTATAATCACGACCTACATGGTAATAACGGTTATAAAGATTCTAGTCATGGTAATCATCAGGCAATTACTCTAATTTCTGGCTATGGTCAGGAAAGTGCCTTTCGGTCTCTAAAAGCCTACTTTGATCAATTACTTAATTATATGCGCTGGGATCGAATTAGTGACGTACTCGCTAGTGACGCTTTAAATGGTGCCAAGCTTAAGAAGCATCAAGAAGAAGCATATCAACTTGGAAAGAGCATTCACTAAAACTAAATATCAAGTTGAAAGCTAATTGATATCTCCGTATTGTTATAGTTGATCATTCTAATAACCGCGTGATATAAATGAACTTTCAGCACAAAAAGCCTCAGCTATATGTAATAGTGAGAGGCTTTTTGTGTAGTCGACAAATTATTCGATTTCTTTCTAGTGCTTATTATAGTTATCGATTAACAGTAAAACATTATTTTTAGCATAGGTATTCTGTACATGGAATCTAGTTTGTCAATAGCTTAACTTAATGACATTGCCTGGTAGCGGCTTCTCCCGATTGGTCTAGTTCGTTATAAGTTTTGCCAGAAATGCGTTAAATAGTGGTCAAAGGTCGAGCGGTCTAAGGTCACATATTTTTCGCGTGCCACCTTATGAGCGGTAATTAACCCGGCCTCCTGCAAAATTTTAAAGTGATAGGACCCCGAAGTCTTACTGATCTGCATCGCCTGACCGATCTCACCACAAGCTACCTCATGGTCAAGTCGGTTTAAGTAACGAACAATTTCAAGACGAATTGGATCAGCGAGGGCCTTGAACACGGCAATATTGTCTTTGGTTGTCACTTCTTGTTTTGTCATATCACTCATCCTACTAGAATTAGTTTATTTCGCAAACCCCACTGCTCAAGGGTCAGGATTTTTTCCGTGTGCGCTGCTTGATGGCCCGATTGATTTGTGTCACCCGGAAATGCTGGTTTAACATCACAACGGCCCAAATAATCACGTAAATGAAAAGAAAACTCGCAAGTGCCACCGGTCCCAGCGACCAATGATTGTAGACCATTAAGGTCAACATCAGGATTGACGTGCCAATCAGGTGAATGCCATATGCTAACGGCCACGCCACCTCTTGATGACCATCGTCGAAGATCATGCTGAGGAGGCCAATGGCCGCACTCACCAGAAGTAGACTCAGAACATTTTTAGTCGACACCGCGGCTGGCGCAACATGCACCGCAATCAGGAGAAAAAAGGTCACAGCACCGTATCCCATACCACGAATACCGTAAATGAACATCTTATTCATTCTCACCCCTCCTATAATCCCAGCTGACGCATCAGTTGCTTAACGTACTTCCGGCTCACGGCGGTCTTCACGTGGTCGGTTAGGATGGCCGTCATATTACCAGAGAAACTATCCTCTAGAGATTCCAAATGATCTAGGTTTAACACGCCATGCTTGGAGACCTGAACGAAAGCCTGGTCGCCAAGCCGCTGAACTAGATGCCGCAAGGTTTCATGAGTCGTAATCGTTCCATTCGTGGTATAGAGCAACAGCGTGTCCTGCTGGATATCGGCCAGAATAATGGCCGCCGTTTTAACCATCACCAAACGATCGGGCGTCTTCACCGGAATAATCCCTGCATAGACCGCCTGATAATCCGCCAGGTAGGCCATCACGTCGGCCACTACCAGACCCTTTGCCGCTGCTTGAACGACCACTAATGGATCGGTCGCCTCAATCGCCAAGTTTTGTTCAAATTCGACCCGCACAAAAATCCCCCCAATTTTCGCTTACCGTTCGTGGATCTGTCGACGTTGGCGTCGCACCTGCCACCACTTTGGCATGAACGCCAACACCACTGCGATAACAAAGATTAGTCCCATTATCTGGTAAGTAGCCCGCTGGGTCAACAAGGTTGACCAGTTAAGTCGAATTCCCATTAATTTTTCAAAGTGTCGTCTTGCTGTTGTCTGACCGGAAAAGGCAGTCGTTAGTTTGCCGTCCATGAGGAATTGACGGTACAAAGCCGCAACGTAGCTCCCCGGGATAAACTTTACCAGGTTCTGTGCCAGACTGGGCATGGTACCAACCGGAATGTAGGTACCTACCAGAAAGCCTGATGCCGTGCCAACGATGGTGCCGAGCTTACCTAGACTATCTTCGGAGTGAATGCCACGAATGATGACGGCATTCACCGCGGTCGCTAGGATCGAGCTCATCACGATCAGTCCCACCACGTTCACGAAGCTTCCCAGTGTCAGGGTTAGGCCATCTGTTAAATAAAAACCGCCCCACATGATCCCCAGCATCACGATCTGCATCGATATACCAATAATGGTGGCACTGACCAAATAACTGGTAAATAAGCGTAGTGGACCGGCATCGGTCAGTTCCAGGTCGGCCGTCACCTGTTTTTCTTGATCAATCACTAATTGACTTAGATTCGTCAATGTCGTGGTAATTCCGGTAATGGCCAGGGTCCCGCCAATTAACCAGTTATCGAGTAACACCTTGGCATCGGGGACTTGCAACCAGCTCGCCAACATACTTTTCTTCAAGAAGACCAAATAAAGCACAAAGGAAATGAGGGCCCCTAACAGTGAGAAGAACACACCGCTACGATTCCGAAAATACAGGAGTAAGTTTCGTTTGATCATGGCCATCATCCTAACGCATCTCCCTTCCCGTCAATGCCAAGAAAGCATCATTCATACTACCGGGTCGAAATTCAAAATTCTCAATTAAATCATGGTTCGTGACTAAAATGTCCATGGCTGCTTGTGCCGTTGCCAGGTCATAGACCAGCCGATCGTCGGTCATTCGCATCGGCTGTTGATCAATTCGAGCGGCAAGTTGCCTAGGACTTGCCGCGGCCAACGTCAACAAGTTACCGGCGTACCGGCGCTTGATTTCCGCCGCCGTCCCCCATGCCAGCACCTTACCATGATCAATCACAATCACATTGTCGGCGGAATCCGCCTCATCTAAGTAATGAGTCGTTAGAATAACCGTCAGATGATGCTCCCGCTGTAGCCGTTGGATCAGTGTCCAGATGGCCAATCGCGTTTGAATGTCCAGACCGGTCGTCGGCTCATCCAAGAAAAGGATATCCGGATTATTTATTAAGGCTCGCGCGATATCGACCCGCCGCTTCTGCCCGCCGGAAAGGGTGCCATAGCGTTGTGACATGAAGCTCGTCAACCCAAGTTGCTTGCTTAAGACGGATACCCGATCGGTCGGCACCCGGCGATATTGGCCGGCCCGAATGTCTAAGTTTTCTTTCACCGTGAGCATTTCGTCTAGCACACTCCCCTGGAAAACAACGCCCAGTCTGGGCTTTCGGTCATACGTCACTTCTCCGGCCGTGGGGATGCTCAGCCCGATTAACATCGACATTGTGGTCGACTTACCCGCGCCGTTAGGCCCTAACAAAGCCGTAAAACTGCCCTGCTTAATCTGTAAATTCACACCGTCCACAGCGACCTGATCGCCAAAAGTCTTCGTTAAGTTTTTCGCTTCTAATAACATTCCCCTCATCTCCTATGCTTGGAGCATACGCCTTGATCAGTCATACCGTCTCGGAGATTTCGATAAGTGGTTAATCAAGCTAGGTAAGTCGTCAAAAAGCATGATTCAAAGGTTTCCCATGAGTATGACCCGCAGACAAAAAGACAGTCAAGCATCGGTACTAGACCAACGCTTGACTATCTTTTTAAATGATTGACTATTAATAAATATTCAATTGGACCAATGACTACAATACCGCCTCATTTTCCTCATTTAACTGGTCACAGTCAACAATAAGCTGACAGACCTCTTTCTCTGGCGGTAACTTCATGGAATACTTTCGGCCATACTCAATCATCGTGTGATGAGCCTGATGTAATTCCGCGGCCGGTAGTACACCCACGATCTTCGTTTCTACCTGTAACGGCGTGGCCGCCTGGGACACAAAGTGAAGTCGCTTGGAAATCGCTGAGACGTGGGTGTCCACGGCAAAGGTCGCCTGTCCAAAAACATCACTCAACACCACATTGGCTGTCTTACGGCCGGCACCCGGTAAGGCCATAATGCCCTTACGGTCAGTTGGTACGACGTCATTAAGATCCTCATGAACGATTCGCGCGGTCTTGATGATATTCCTGGCCTTGTTATGAAATAAACCGACGCTCTTAATAATCGTTTCAACGTCACCAACCTCGGCGACCATCAGATCTTGAGGATTGGGGTACCGAGTAAATAAAGTTGGCGTGACCTTATTGACGGAAACGTCGGTTGCCTGGGCACTTAGGATAACGGAAATTAAAAATTGAAACGGCGTCCTGGCATCTAATGAAGACCCAACCGGCCCGATATCGTCCTCCATTTGATGAATGGCCCAAACAATCTGTTTGTCTGTTAACATGCTTGCCCAACTCCCTTTTTCCATTCCGATTCATTAACTTTATCTTACCGCAAAACGGGACGTTGGCCTAGCATTGGTCGATTACTCAATCACAGCAAATTTTTGACGATCTAAACCACCAGCAACGATGATCATGATCGCTACACTGGCCTTAAGTTACCGCATATTCCCAAGTTTCTGTGGCCCGCTTACCCAACGGTGAAGCCCGCGCCGTGGCCACCAAATTTATGGAAGACACCGTTATGCTCCTGAATGCCACGAATATAGGTTCGGTTGCCCACTCGCTTCACGTGTTCTCTCATGAAAGCCACGGTTCCATCCGAATCATAGTAAACCGCGTAGTGAATATCCGCCGGGTCTTTACGTTTCTTCAACTGTTTCAATTTGTGACGATACTTTTTATTTAACTTATTAATCTTGCCTACTAACTGCTTAGCTTGATGAATCGTATAGACGGTGCCTTGTTCCCGACTAATTGTTTTTTTGAGGTTCTTAAGCAGCTTCAACTTATGATCAATAACCGCCCGCCAGGCTAACGACAACCCCTTACCGTTCAAGGTGGCAGCCTTTAGCGCCCGCTTGTCAGCCTTAATCGTGGTGCTTTTCTCGATCCGTACCCCCGAATTCCTGGCGGCCATGACGGTTGTCGACGAACCAATCAGTCCAAACACAACGGCCAGAATGATAAGTCCTCCAGCAACCCAGTGGGCCATATTGGATTGTGTCATATTATTTCCTCCTAATTGCCAAAGTCACTTCTTTAGCAGATGTAGATGCCACACGATCACGTCTTTAATGCTTAAACCATAGCATCTCCAACGCGCGCTGACAAGTCACCAATCACGGTATTAAAGCATTTGTCATCATTGGTCTGACAACCGTCCTTCATTCAGACCGGGAAAAAAACACCGCATCGATTGAACTGGTCCGATTCGATAAATAAATAACCTTGTCTGGGCTATTTAGATAAAACTAACTCGTTGGCAGCCACCAATTCCAAATAAAAAGCCTTCAATGACTGAAGGCTTTTACCATCCATTTAATGCCTTGTCCAACCATCAAGATTGGGCCGAAGACGAGCAACAATAGAGAATACCAAAGGTGCACAACAAAAATATAGATTGGATTTAAAATTTCGTCAGTACTCTGGGTTGTGTCAGACATATAAGACCAGGGGTTAGCCGTCACCCCATTGGGTGTCCAACGTCGGTCCTTATGGTTGGCGTTCAAGTCGCGTTGATGAAGGTCCAACGCCCGCGTCTTAAAAGACCGAAGATCCGGATCGGTTTTCTTGAACATTCTAATATAATGCTGCCTAAGGAATGGATAGCAAGCAATCCAGCTCAAGACGACCCAAGCCGTAAATGGTGAAGGGTTAATGGTCCAGTAATTTCCCCGGTGAACCAAGTTCGATGTCAGTAAAATCATGACTGCTAAGAGACCATAGCTTAAGTGCTTTAAGTACTGCCAGTACCGCAATTGTTTAAGGCCCATGCTGGTCACCATCCTTTATGCCAATAATAGATTCTAGGTTGAAGCCATTATACACCCTCACAATGCTCGGATGATCACGTAAACTCGGGCAGTCGGCTTATTAACAAGGGTTCTTACTTAATGAATTATGACGAAACTGTGAGCAACAACTTATGATTTTTCTAAAGGCGCCAAGAAACGGTTAAGCCTTGCGAGAAATGTCCTCGTAAGGCTAATAATGCGGTATTCTATAAACATGTTAATCAGAAGAACTCATCGCTACCATCAACGGAGGTGATCACATGCGTTGGGAACCCTTAATCATTATCACCTTAATGGCCAGTGTCGCTGGCCTCTTCATTCTCGCCACCGGGCGTCGTCACCGTTGGGCAGGCATCATCGTGCTAACCTACTTAACAGGTTTAGCTGTGATTTTATTTACCCCCTTGTCCTTCTCAGGCACGGGCGTCTACATCATGCCACCTGGCATGGGACGCGTTAATTTGACGCATTTCGACCTATTCAACTTAGGCTTTGCCGAAAACATTGCCTTAACATTACCCATCGGTTTAGCGCTGAAATGGCTGGCACCAAAATTATCGCTCTTAGGCGTTGGGGCCTTCGGTCTCTTCGTGGGAAGTGGAATTGAAACGCTCCAGTATATTCTCTCCAACCACTGGCTAATCAACCGAAGCAGCGACATCAATGATGTCTTAGCCAACGCACTAGGCATCCTTATCGGCGGCATGATGGTCGCCATCTACCTGCGGTTGTCTAACAAACAACACACCCGGCAACGAGTCCTAGCTTAATAAAAAATCCCTTCACCAGTGAAAATTGGTGAAGGGATTTTTCATTAATCATCGATTTCGTTACGGCTAAGCGCCTTCGTCTTACGAAAAACGAACCACTTACTGAAGAAGTAGTTTGCCAGAACAACCACGACTTGGTCGACTAATTTCGTTAACATTTCATTTTGTTGAAGCAGTGATACTCCAATCCACATGATGCCGGCATCCATCACTAACGTTGCCGCCCGCACCGAGAAGAATGAAACAACTTCCTTAGTCAGTGCACTCATGGTCGTGAAGTGAGAATGGAAGACCCAGACCCGATTGGTCAGGTACGCGAATAGCACCGAAACAAACCATGCCATGGCATTGCCGACCTGGTAGTTCCAGCCCCATAAGGTTGCCGTTAAGTAAAAGACGACGATATTGATCACGGTGGTCAGGCCACCGAAGACCAGATAAGCGAGAACATCTTGATATTTTTGAAAAAGTTGGCGTAATTGTGTCATGAAAAAATCCTCCCCGAATTGCCTCTACCAATATTCGTTATAAAGGACTTTATGCCGTGACGCAAGGGAGTCCCCCGATTTAATAGAAAAAGTTAAAGGTTCGATCGCTAGGTGCCGAAACGTTGACGTTTATTGGTGTGTCATAATTAGCAGTTGCTGCTATGTTGCCAATTTAGGTTGTTTGGTTGTCTAAAGTTAAAGTAAAAAAATTATTGTAACCACTATTTGACCATTGAAAAACACCTTCCAGCCAACCTAATGGTAAGAAGGTGTTCTATTTAGCCTTTTAATCGTGCTTGAACCATCTTAATCATCTGACTGTTCAACAGCCAGTAGACCAAGACAATTTGCAGTGGCGTGACAATCAATTGTTTGATAACCCGTGCTGGTAATAGGCTCCAGAATGGCGTGTGATACATGATGGTCACCCACCACGTATTCAGGATGGCATTGACAACCACCGCGATAACCACCGAGGCCAGGATCACCCGCACCCAGGTTACCGGCTTACCATACAGGAACAACGCGTAAGTCAACGATCCCAGGACCGCCGAAACCGTGAAGCCAACGAAGTACGGCCCACCAGAAATCAGCGTACCGACAACATCGACAACCACCGCAGTCATCATGCCCCACCACGGTCCATACCATTTGGCAATCAGCGCAACAATCAAAAAGGTAAAACTAACCTTGATCAGGTTGCTACCAACCGAGAAACGGCTAAGGACCAACTGTAGGGCCATTAACATGCCTAAAGTAACCATACTTAACGTGTCTAGCTTGGGTAGCCAGGTATTTGTCATCGTCTTCAATTAAGACATCTCCTAAGGGAGTTGCCACATCGCTGCGGCCAATGCGGAAATAGAATCGCGGGTCCCAGCCCTTCGTCCGACGTTCACATTGCGTTCCGTCAGCACTTTACGCTCTATTTCCTACTCCGTAAATTTTAATTACAGGAGACATCATAACATATCGATAACCCGTGTGCACGAGTTATGCCCGGTCAAAGTCCTTCATCCACGCGAGCGCTAAGGCCTTCTCCCCAAGGTGAGTCCCAATAACGGGACCAAAATACGACTGTTCTACCGGAATTTCTGGATATTGCGTGGCAATCTTATCCGCCCAGGTCTTCCCACCCTCAGGGTCGTTGGCATTAATCACCAGCGCCCGTAATGGATAGTCGACTTGTGCTTGGGCCTCGACAAATAAGTCTTCTACCCGTGCCAAAGCCTTCTTACGGGAACGAACCTTCTCAAAGGCCACAATCTCATGGGTATCATCATCAAATGTAAGCAGTGGCTTAATCCGCAAGACACTCCCGATAAATGCCGAAGCATTCGATAATCGCCCACCACGGACCAGGTTTTGCAAATCGTCGACGACAAAATACTCCCCAATCGTGGACCGTAAGTCATCTAAGCGCGCAATGATTTCTTCTGGTTCAGCACCCCTGTCAGCCATACGCGAGGCCTCAATCGCCAAGTAACCCATCAATTTAACGGTAATTTGGCTATCGTAAGGAATTACTTTAATATTTTCGATGGTTGGCGCAATGTTCTTCAGCTGATTCACAAAACCAGAAATGGTGCTAGCCAGGTGAATACTGATAACCGCGTCATAACCTTCGTCCGCCAATTCATTATATAAGTTAATCATTTCGCCCAATGGCGGCTGGGAAGTACTTGGAAATGACTTGGAATTTCTTAACCGATCGTAGAATTCACTGGTCGTAATATCAACATCTTCATCATAGGAGCGACCATCAATGATCACCGGGATAGGAACAACGTGAATGTGATACCGCTCAACCTCTTCTGCGGACAAATAGCTGGTACTATCGGTGACCACAGCAATCTTCATTCTTACACCTACTTTATCTTTTCATTCATCTACCCAGAATAACATAAAACACCCCTGACGACTAGGAATTACCTGCCTCTTAACAGAGACTTAAAAGCCGCGCCACAACAGTCTTTCTCTGCGAAAGCGGCTCCATTCCCGGTTCATTCAGGGATGTTGGGATACCAAACACTAAAAATAATTTCAGAAATAAATAATCCGATTAACCTTCAGGCTTTTTCAACACCCGATGCCGATCAAAACTTTTATCCAAACGATTCAATGAAATCTGCAATAAATTGCGTTCATCCGTGGACCAATGCTCAAATACATCGTCCGATAGGCTCTCAAATGCCGCGTGGATCCGTTCAGCAGTTTCCGTGCCATCATTGGTTATTGTATATAGCAATTGGCGTTTGTCTCGGCCCACGGCCTCTTTCGTCACCATCGACTTAGCTAACAAGCCCTTCAACTGCCGACTCAGTGTTGAGGTATCTAACTTGGTGTTCTGAGCGAGAATCTCCTGCGTATTTTCTCCACTAGCGATGTGATCAAGCAGCTGCCATTCAGAAACGGTCAGGTGATATTGCTTAGTCATGCGCTGGAGCAACGTTTGTTGCACCTTGTTAATGGAAATTAGCGCTGAAAGACTGGATTTCATGGTTCCTCACTCCTTTTAATTGTATTGTACAACGATACCGTTGCCACTCACAAGCGTTAATTTAATAAATTTATCAATATGCGGCCACCTAAATTGATAGTTCTTCTTTGCACTTCCGGTGCAGGCCCGGTATACTTGATCTTGTGTTGCCTTTTCGACTCATGTATTTAAAAATTTTAACAAGAAAGGTGTTGTTTCACGATGTCCTTTGATGGTTCTTTCACCCACGCTATGGTTCAAGAACTCAACCAATCATTAGCTACCGGTCGCGTTAGTAAAATTAACCAACCCTATGCCAACGAAGTTGTTCTGACCATTCGGGCCAACAGCCACAATTATCCCATTCTTCTTTCGGCCAATCCCACCTACGCGCGGATTCAAGTGACGCAGATTCCTTACGTGAATCCACCCGTTCCCACAAACTTTACAATGATTCTACGAAAATATCTGCAAGGGGCCATTCTAAAAGAAGTCACCCAATCCGCTAACGATCGCGTGGTGCACCTACACTTTACCTCCCGTAATGAATTGGGCGACCAACAAGAGTTACTCTTAATCATTGAAATCATGGCTCGTCACAGCAACGTCATCCTGGTGGACAGTGCAACGGACAAGATTCTCGATGCCATTAAACACGTTGGTTCCGATCAGAACCGCTATCGTTTATTGCTTCCCGGCGCCCAGTACATCACGCCCCCCAAGCAGGACTTGGATGATCCCTTCCAGGGGCCTCGTGACGATCTCGCTCAAACTATTCGTGACTTTCCAAATGAAGAAGTTCTGGCTACGACCCTGCAGCATCAATACCAAGGTCTAGGCAAGGACACGGCGGCGGCACTGGCTGCCATCCTGCACAAATCCGGAACAGCCACCGATCTCTTCACCAAATTCTTTGCTGGCTTCAATCAACCGACACCAACCTTGGAAATTTCTCCCAAGAACAAAACTAGCTTTACAGCCTTCCCTTATCCAACGGAAGGCACCCAGGAGTCGGCCGAAACACTCAGCGCCCTCTTGGACCATTACTACCAAGATAAGGCCGAGCGTGACCGGGTTCAGCAACAGGGTAGCGTGCTGATTCGAGTGGTTCGCAATGAACTCAAGAAGAATCGCACCAAGCTAAAGAAGCTACAGCGTACCCTGGCCGAAACCGAAAACGCCGATGACTATCGGATTAAAGGCGAGGTCCTGACGACCTACCTTCATCAGGTCAATCGTGGCGATACCGAAGTGTCGTTGCCGAACTTCTACGACAATAACGCGCTCATTAAGATTGCTCTATCCAATCAACTCTCGCCCAATCAGAACGCACAGAAATACTTCAAGCGTTATCAGAAAGCTAAGAACGCGGTCATTTACGTCAATGAACAGCTTAAGATCACCCAGGCTGACGTCGACTATTTCAGTAACATCATGGCGCAAATCGAGCTGGCAGCGCCTAAGGACTTGGTCGACATTCGCCTAGAACTCCAACAGGGTGGCTACCTACGTGACCACGATCACCAAAAGAAGGCCAAGAAACAAAAACGGCAAAAGGTTAGCAAGCCCGATCAGTTCACGGCGACCGATGGTACCAAAATCTCCGTGGGTAAGAATAACTTGCAAAACGACCAATTAAGCCTGCATACCGCCAAGCGCACGGATATTTGGTTACACGTTAAGGATATGCCCGGATCTCACGTCATCATTCACGACGAGAATCCGAGTGAAGCCACCATTCTAGAAGCAGCACAGTTAGCCGCTTACTTCTCTAAGGGTCGTGAATCCAGCAATGTTCCCGTCGATTACGTTCCCGTCAAACGGCTCCGTAAACCCAATGGGGCTAAACCTGGTTTCGTGATCTTTACCGGCCAACGGACCGTTTACGTGACGCCCGATAGTGATGTGGTCGAACGGCTTCAAAACTAAATCGTTCTAGTTATACTAAAGCCTCGCATTCATAATCAGAATGCGAGGCTTTATTTTATCGTTAAATTGTTCGATTGATAATTTGATCAAGCTCGGCGGTATCGCTTAAGTTGGTCAGGGTCAGAGCCTCACTCGAACCAAAGGCGATCGTCGCCCCAACCTCCTGATCAGTGCTTCCCGGTCGGTTCAAAACGTGCAGTTGCCGGAACGGGAAGGCGGCATTCATTAACGCCACGCGTTGGCTATTCAGGTCGATATTGACCGCCGTCAATTCGGCATCATCCAACGTCCCAATATGTTGCCGGGTTAACATCCGGACCCAGTTGACGCCTGTGACCTTGCTAAGGAAGGCCATTTCGGTTAACCGGGTTGGCCGGACACCCACGACCGCTAATTGCTTGGACTGGGCATTCTTGGGCGCAAAGAGCACCTGAACCATCCCCGTCAGCTGTCGCTCACTAACCGCCTGCTTGGCTTGTTCAACCAGGTTCAGTCGTTTAGCCTTGGGTAGCTCAGCAGGCATCCTGAAGGCCGTGACCTGGGAAAGTTTCTTATTCATTCCGGGAGCAATCAGGTCCATCACGCCAACCGCAACCTTCTGATCGCCGTTAACAAACAGGCTAACCCCAATTGTCGCCGACTCAGGCAGTGGTTCCCCGGTCTCTTGATCAGGTGGCAAGACGTGTAGATTAAGCGATAATTTTCCCAACTCCCGTGCTAGGAAGTGCCGGTTACCGGGAACAATCACGATGTCCGGTTGTTCCACTTGAATGACATTCAGGACATCCCCCAATTGGATGGGATCGACATATTGCTTATCCGAGAACTCCGGGGCAATACCAATCGCGTTCGGATTGGTATTCATCAGAATGGTATGGTAACCTGCCCGCTTTAATTGCTTCAACATTTCCGTGGTGAAATACTCTGCGGCCGAATTAGGACCCAACTGATTCCCACCACGTCCCAACACCAGCGCCGTACGATCGCCGAGCGGATGACTTTCATTTTCATATTCAAATGTACTGTAGTACCCACTGGTATCCTCATCAAATTCGCCGGCAGTTGGTTCAACCATCTTATAGGTGGGCATAATATCGGCACTCGCGGACAACTTACGAATAGCTGCCGTATCCGTCTGCCAGATCCGAGCAATCATTCCGTCCCCGAAGCCGTAATACCGACCGGCCCGTAACGTGGCCACGTCCATTGGGTTCGCCTGGATCTGCTTTTCGATTTCCAACAAATGCTGGAGCTTCACAAAGTAGAAATTGTCGATCTTGGTTAATTCGCTTAGCTCAGCCGGTGAGTAACCGCGCCGCAGGGCTTCAATTAATACCAGAATCCGATTGGCTAATGGGTGGATCAGCTGGCGAATCATTTCGCCATCGGTTAGATTGCTGACGCTAGGTAAGACATCACGTGGTGAGAACTGTGAACTCCGGACGGCCTTTAACATGGCCTCCTCCACCGAACGGCCCAGGCCAACCGTGGACCCCACGGCCTTCATGACCGTGTCCAAATGCTGATCAGCATCCGGCACCTGTTGGAACGGCCAAATGGGAATTCGGACGCTGACGTGGTCCACCGTCGGTTCGATAACTGCCGTCTGCTTCACGTAACGACTAGGTAACTTCACGTCGACCAATCGTTGTCCCAGCAACAAGCTCCCCACCACTAGTGCGACGGGATAACCGGTCGTTCGAGCGGCCAAGGCCACTCCCCGCGTAAAGTATGGCGCCACCTTGGTGATATAAAAGCGTTGATCGGCTGGATTGAGGGCAAAGTTCAAGTGTAGCACCCCCACAATCCCCAGTTCCGAGGCAATTCTAAACGTGGCGTCCCGAAGATTTTGGTATTCCCGGTCATTGAGTGTTTGCGTTGGCGCCACCAAAATGGAATCGCCGGAGTGAATCCCAATCGGGTCAACATTCTCTAACCCACTAATCAGAATTTTAGTGTCGGCAACGTCACGAATGGCCACCATTTCAATTTCTTTAAACCCAACCACACTGTGTTCCAACGTACATTGGTCAAATCGAGACTGCTGGAAGCCCTGATTCAATGCCGTAATCATCTCATCAACATTCTCACAGATCATCCGGTTAGTATCCAGCCGTGGGGCGACCGGCTTGACAATCAGTGGAAAGCCGATACTCTCGGCCAGGCCCATCGCCTCATCGGTCGTTTCAACAATCTTAGCCTCAATGACCGGCTCATGAATTTCCTTCAATGTGGCATTCAGTGCCGCGGGGTTGTTCACTTGGTTCATAGTAGACGAAGGCATCCCCAACAGTCTGATTCCTAGCCGCCGCATATCGCCATTCTCAATGAGCTCCTGGGCAATCCGAATTCCCACTAGTCCACCCAAAATGGGAATAATGGCGTCCGGCTGGTCCTTTTCCAAGATATGTCGAACATTCTCGGTCGTCACCGCTTGGATATACATGTTGGTCGGCTGAATCTCTTCGAGTGCAACCGAAAACGGATTATTATCGATGATTGAGGTTCGAATCCCCTGCTTCTTCAATCGTGTAATAATCTGGACGGTGGCGCTATCCAGCTCGGTTTCATGCCCAATCTCGGTCGGACCGCTCCCAATGATGAGAACCTTCTGTAGGTCGTTTAAGTTCTGCAAACCTATCCCTCCCGTGCTGTCATGGCTTCCATAAATTCGTCAAATAAATCGCGACTTTCATGAGGACCGGGGGCCCCGTCGGTAAAGAATTGCACCGAAAACGCCGGATAATCCCGGTGACGGAGTCCCTGAACGGTCCCATTAATCAGGTCGACATAGGTGGTAATCAGTCGATCGCGGTCAATGGTCTTATCATCCACCGCGTATCCCTGACCCTGGGCCGCATAAATAATATCATTCGTAATGATGCGGCGGATGGGATGGCTACTCCCATGGTATTCGACCGGTAATGGTCGTAGACTCGCCCCATTAGCCAAGGCAAAGAGCTCGTGCCCTAAGCCAATTGCAAAGAGGGGAATCTCCGCCTGCACGGTCCGAATCATTTCTAGCACGCCGTCTCCCAGATCTAATGGCGAACCGGGACCGGTCGACAAAAGCACCCCATCTGGATCCAGGTTCAACACGTCTTGGGCACTGGCCGTCCACGGTAGAACCGTGACGTTACACCGACGTTCCGACAACTGCCGTAAAATCCCATGCTTCAAGCCAAAATCAATGACGACCACGTTCTTCCCGGTATCCGGGTTCGGATAAGGCTTCGGGGTGGCCACCTGGTCGACCTGACGATTCGTCAACACCGTGGCATTCAGTTGGTCAAACGCGTGGGCGTCGGCCACATCCACAATGCTTCCCTTCACTGGGCCATCCATATGCCGCAGCTTTCGAATTAAGTGGCGCGTGTCAATACCACTAATTCCGGGAATATTATGTTGCTGGAGAAACTCATCCAACGATAATCGTGAGAGCCGGTTGGTCGAAATGTTTGTGACATCGCGGACCACCATTCCCTTGGCTGTGGGCAAAATGGACTCGTAACTATCATGGTTAATCCCCACGTTACCAATTGCTGGCTGTGAAAAGATAAGTATTTGATTATGATAAATTTGGTTAGTAATAATCTCTTGATAACCCAAAAGATTTAAATTGGTGATGACTTCACCACTCGTCGTCGCGCCAGCACCAAATCCCTCACCGGCGTATGCCGAGCCGTCTTCTAAAATTAAATAGCGTTTTGCCATGAAAAATCGGCCCCTTTACCAGTTAGTCCTATGCCTGTTGGATTTCGACAGCGTCACGGTCATCGATCTCACTAACGGAGACCCGAATCCGTTCATGCTGGGAACTGGGAATGTTTTTGCCCACGAAGTCGGCACGAATTGGTAATTCGCGATGTCCACGGTCAACTAGAACCGCCAAGTTAATACTCTTAGGCCGGCCTAAATCCATGATGGCACTCATCGCTGCTCGAATAGTCCGTCCGGTATACAGGACGTCGTCGACCAGAATAACCTTCTTGCCCTCCACCGAGAAATCAATGTTGGCGGCAGTGACTTCCGGGTCGGCGGAATTGCCATCGTGTTCAATATCGTCACGATACGGGGTAATATCTAAATCGCCCACCGGTACCGTCACATTCTCCAATTGCTGAAGGCGGCTAGCAATGCGCCGTGCTAAATAAACGCCTCGAGTTTTAATACCGAGGATAACGAGGTCATCGACCCCTTTATTTCGCTCAATGATTTCGTAAGTAATTCGGGTTAACGCCCGCTGCATGGCCATTGCGTCCACAACTACCTTTGCCATCTGTGTTTCCTCCTTCAAGTTCTGGGAACCGGCAGGTGCAGGAAACGGGCGGGATTCTTCCGTAGGTGATGAAGTCCCCGCCCGCCTGTTTTAACCGGCAAACCCGTTTTGTTGGTTATATTTTAGCATAAAAAGTCTAAATTTCCTGATCAATCGGTAGGCCTGCCTGTTGCCGCAATCGCTTAACAACGGCGGCAAAGTTAGCTGGCACCGGCGTACTGAACGCTAGTTCCTCGCCTGTGGTGGGTTGCTTGAAGCCTAGGGTCTTGGCGTGCAAGTACTGCCCGTCACCCTTCAACGTCTTCTTAGGCCCGTATAAGGGGTCCCCGGCGACCGGATGATTGATGTAAGCCATGTGCACCCGAATCTGATGGGTCCGGCCGGTTTCCAGGCGACAGGCAATCAGTGAGTAGTCGCCATAGCGTTCAAGAACCCGGAAATGGGTCACCGCAGGCCGCCCGTCGGCAACAACCGCCTGTTTCTTACGGTCCTTGGGTGATCGCCCCAGAGGCGCCTTGATAATCCCGGTTTCTTCCTTAAAGTTACCGTGAACGATCGCCACATACTCCCGCAGATTAGTTTTCGCCTGCAATTGGGCAGATAGGCTCTGATGTGCCTGGTCGTTCTTGGCAACCATTAACAATCCCGAGGTATCCTTATCAATTCGGTGAACGATTCCCGGCCGCAACTCTCCATTAATTTCCGAGAGTGGGCTGTGGTAGAGCAAGGCATTCACCAGGGTATGGTTGGGATGACCCGGTGCGGGATGAACAACCATTCCCTGGGGCTTATTCACCACAATAACGTCGTTGTCTTCATAGACAATGTCTAGGGGAATATTCTCGGGTTCCAGGTCAATCGGTTCTGGATCGGGCAAACTAATCGCCACCTGCGCGCCAACATTCGCCTTAAACTTTGGCTTTACCGTCTGACCATCCACCGTAATTTGGCCCGCCTCGATGGCCGCCTTGGCCTGGGACCGTGAGATAGTTTTCTCTGTATCTGCAACTAATTTATCAAGTCGTTCTGCGGCCGTTACCGTAAACGCCATGTCTTGTGTCATTTTTGGTCCTCCCGTCGATCAGCTATAAACACCCCGATGGCAATCGCCACAACACCTAGGGTTAAACAGCTGTCCGCAAAATTAAAAATTGGAAAATTAATGAAATCAAGTTGGAACATATCGACCACGTAGCCCTGAAGCAGTCGGTCAATGAAGTTCCCAATCGTGCCAGCCATCATTAGCGCCAGCCCCAATTCTTCCAGCCAGTGGTCGCGATTCGACCGGTATTGCCAGAAGAAATAGCCCATGATTCCTAACGCGGCAATCGCAATAACCGCGAAGAACCACATCTGGCCTTGTAAGATGCTCCATGCCGCTCCGTCGTTACGCAGATGGGTCAGCGATAAGAACCCCGGGATCAAGACGTGCTGACCCCCTAAGGCAATATTCGCCACCACGGCGTGCTTAATGAATTGGTCAATGACCACGAGTACGATGATTAAGATTGTATCGACAATCAGCATAAATTAGGGAACACCTTTCCTATAAGTCGTTGTTAAAAAGTATACCAGAAAATCAGAACAACCGGGCATTGACGCCCGATAAATTTCGATAAATCAAAGGCAAACTGGGGATCTTCCGCGTCATTTGCCAGCTACTCATCCCCGGGAACCCGAATTCAGACAGTCCATCAAAGAAAATAAGAAACCCATGACATGGCAAGGCTTATCCAAGTTTTTATTAATTAGCCTCATCGGTCAGGCTCCTTATACGTTGTCACTCATCGGTTAACGACGTGTAGATCCTCCTCGAGCATACCGATCCTAATGCCAAAACTCTTCAAACTTGACCTAATTGTGGTATTGACTAAACCAAGCCATCCAATGGGCCACTCCCTAATCAGCTCACAAAAAAAGCTGGAACCTACGCTCCAGCCTCGTGCTTCAAATCAGTTTAAAATAATCCGGTAATTTTACCATCGGCATCGATATCCATATCAAGTGCCGCCGGATGCTTCGGCAATCCTGGCATTGTCAAGACGTTACCCGTCAAGGCAACGACAAAGCCAGCACCCAATCGTGGCGAAAGCTCTCGCACGTTAATCGTGAAGTCACTCGGTGCCCCCAACGCATGCGGATCATCTGTCAGTGAATACTGGGTCTTCGCCATGCAGACGGGCAACTTATCCCACCCATACTTGGCAAAGGTCTTCAGCTGACGTTGCGCCTTCGCCGACAGTTCAACCCGCGCACCACCGTAAATTTTCTGAGTAATCGTCGTCATTTGCGTCATCAGGTCGGTTCCTGCCGGATTCAATCGGTGGAAATCCTTGGGCTGCTGGGTTGCAGCCACCACCTTAGCGGCCAGGTCGCTGGCACCGGCCCCACCATCGGCCCACACCGTCGTCGGAGCCACGGCAACCCCGAGCTCTGTGACGACCTTGGTTAAAGCCGCCACTTCGGCATCTGTGTCGCTCGTGAACCGATTGATAGCCACCACGACGGGAACACCATATTGTTGCATGCTGGCAATGTGGCGTTTCAAGTTAACGCTACCTTGTTTTAGCGCCGCAACGTTCTCATTGGTCAGGTCGGCGCGCTTCACGCCACCGTTGTACTTAAGGGCCCGCACAGTCGCCACCACAACCACAGCATCCGGCGTCTTGCCCAAGACCGGCGTCTTAATATCCATAAATTTTTCACCACCGAGGTCGGCACCGAAGCCAGCCTCCGTCACGCAATAGTCGCCCAGTTGCAACGCCGTTTGCGTAGCCAGCACGGAGTTACAGCCATGGGCGATGTTGGCAAACGGGCCACCATGAATAATTGCCGGGTTGTGTTCCAACGTCTGGACTAAGTTGGGTTTAATGGCATCTTTCAATAACAGCGTAATCGCGCCACCAACCTTCAAGTCACCAACGGTCACGGGTTCGCGATCATAGTTATAGCCGATTAAAATGCGGTTAACCCGTTCCTTCAGGTCACTAAGGTCTTCACTGAGACACAGGACTGCCATCAATTCGCTGGCCACTGTGATGTCAAAACCATCCTGACGGGGCACCCCAGAGGTCCGGCCACCAAGTCCGATGACCGTCTGCCGTAACTCACGGTCATTAATATCAAGGACCCGTTTCCAGACAATCTGCCGAGGGTCCAAGTTTAGGGCGTTCCCTTGATGAATATGATTATCAATCAAAGCTGCTAGCGTATCGTGGGCCTCCGTCAGGGCGTGCATGTCCCCCGTAAAGTGGAGGTTGATGTCTTCCATCGGCACCACCTGAGCGTAGCCACCCCCGGTGGCACCACCCTTCATCCCCATAACGGGGCCCATTGAGGGTTCCCGTAAGGCCAGGACGGTTGAGTGTCCCGCTTGGTTCATGGCATCTCCCAGGCCGACCACGACCGTGGACTTCCCCTCACCGGCTGGCGTCGGATTAATCGACGTCACCAGCACTAATTTGCCACTGGTCTTGGGATTCTTCAGGGGCAAGGTAATCTTCGCCTTCGTATGACCATACGGTTCAATCTGATCGGGTGTTAAGCCCACCTTAGCCGCAATCTTTTCGATGGGTTCTAGCGTTGTTTGTTGTGAAATTTCAATATCGTTCAAGCTTTTTCCTCCTCAATCCCGGTGGCCTCACTGATCAATCCGGCAAGTTCAATCGCCGAATTACGCGGCAACAGGAACTGGTAAATCTTGCCTTGCGCAACGAGCCCTAACCGGTAGCGGCTCAGATGGACACTACTGATTTGCTTCAGGGGAATGACCAGGTGCCGATGATTCAAGACGGTGCTGACCGTCAGGACACCCTTAACCATCGTGATATTTCTGAAATGAATCTCGATCCAACACAGTAGTGCAAAGGCCACAAAAAAGCCCAGCGTGTACCAGTTAAAATGAGTGATTTCCAGCCAGAAGATGGCCCCCATCATCAAAACAATCAAGGTCCAACTCCAATTGATCACGGAACTCAGTGGATTGGGTTGATATAAAAAACGTCGTTCTTGGGTTATCATTAACTACAACACCTCATCAATAGATTGGAGTGATTCTTGTGTATACCTTGTATACCGATGCCGCCACCCAGCCCCAAACAGGCCTCAGTGCCGGCGGAATCCTAATTATTCATGACCATCACCAGACTCAGCTCAAGGTTCCCCTGACTGCGACAACCAACCACACCGCAGAATTTGAGGTAGCCCGCCTGGGCTTTGAACACTTGACCCGCTTGGTGGGTGATGATACGGCTACAACTACCATTTTATTCTATACCGATAGTCAGATTGTCAGTGACAGTTTGACCAAACATTATGCAAAACATTACCAGTTGTGGGTGGACGATCTGTTGGCCGCCCAGGCACCCTTTCAGCTGGTCCTAACGCAATGGGTTCCCGAGAAACAGAATCAGGGCGCCCACACTCTAGCCAATCAGGCCCTTCATTCCGCCGAAGAAGACAAATAAGTCGTCAATGGCTTCTCGTACTCACTCCAGTCGGGTTCGCCGCCATACAGCGCGGATCCGGCCAACCGCCGCCCAATCTCTGGCCCAGTGGTCAAGCCGGAGGAGCCTAGACCAGAGGCCACCAGTAACTTTTCGTGTTCCGGCACCGGTCCGAAGAATGGCGCAAAGTCGGACGTGTAGGCACGAGTGCCAACCCGCATCCCGGTAATGCTCTCCGGTGTCAAACCGCTCACCAGGCGCTGGGCACTGGCAAGGAGATCGGCCTTAACCGCGGGATCACGGCTCAAGTCAAATTTTCCGCCGTCTTCATGAGTGGCGCCGACGATTAATTTACCATGCCCAAATGGAATAAAGTCCCGTTCGCCTTCCGGCATCAACACCGGCATCTGTTCCTGTAATGGATAATCCTTGACGGCCAGCTCGATGAGTTGGCCTTTTTGTGGTCGCACATCAGCGGTAATGCCTACCGGCGCTAAGACTTCTTTCAACCACGCCCCAACGGTCACGATGACCCGGTCAAACCGTTTTGGACCCATGGAAGTCACCACATCCCCGCTGGTGGTCAACGTGACCCGTTCGCGTTTGATGCTTAAATTAACCTCACTTGCACGTTGCAATAAACCTTGAACCAAGGCTGGGCCATCGACACGGGCCCCGCCACTAATCAGAACGCCTGGTTGGGGCGCCGTCAACATGGGCAACTGAGCCTGTATCTCTTTAGCCGAGAGCACCCGAACGTCCCCCATAGTGGGCGCCGTTTGTCGCCGTTCTTGGGCCAGGTGAGCGAGCACCTCAAGATCTACCGCAGCTTCACGGGTCACGATAGTTCCGGTCTGTTGATACACTTCCGTCCCCAAGTGAGCATCGTGAATCAACTCAGGATATAACGCAGCCCCCGCCTTGGCTAACCGATACCACCGCTGATTCCGGCGCTTCGATAACCAGGGTGAGATAATGCCCGCTGCCGCACTGGTTGCTTGGCCAACCCCATCGTCAAACAGGGTCACCTTAACCTGTTGCGCACCTGGTAACTGACTCAGATAAAAAGCAGCCGTGGCCCCCACAATGCCGCCACCAATAATTGCAATTCTCTTTTGCATCCTTATCTTGCCTCCTGACCCATTCATGACCAAACTTACTGAGACCATTTTAGCATATCTCTTGCTTGCCACCACAATGTTAGCGCACGAAAAAAACGGCGACCCACCGCAGGTCGCCGCTAATTGTTTAGTTAGTTAAAAACCTTGAATAACACATCGTCGGCCAAGTGGTCCTTGTTACCGGCAGGCGTCTCGATTGAACCAAAGTCCATTTGGGCCCGCAACCGCCAGCTAGCTGGAATATCAAAGGCTGCCCGCACGTCATCGTCAATCAGTGGATTGTAGTGTTGAAGGTTAGCACCTACCCCATTTTCGGCCAAGGCGGTCCAAACCGCGTACTGGGCATTCCCTTGAGCCTGTTCAGACCAATCCTGAAAGTTCGCCGCATACAGCGGGAAGTTCTTTTCAAATTCCGCCACCGTCTTGGTCTCGGTGAAGTAAAGAATTGTGCCGAAGGCCGCCTTGAACGCTTTCACCTTGGCACTGGTCCTCGCAAAGGCGGCCTCATCGGGAACCTCACTCTTCAACCGGTTGATCACGATATCCCAAAGTTTCTCATGGGAAGCGCCGTACAAAATGACGGCTCGCGTTGTTTGATTGTTAAAGGCCGAGGGTGCCTGTTTGATGGTGTCCTTAATCAAAGTCGTTAATTCATCCTGGGTGAAAGAAAGATTTCGGCCCAAGTCGTAGATGGTCCGACGTTGTTTGGCTAGGTCTAATAAGTTGTTTTTCATCATTAATTTCCTCATTTCTCATGCCAGGTGACCGAATGTTTCGTCACCGGCGTTAATTGACACGGTAGATTAAGTCTATCACTTACTTTTTGGAAGTAAAGTAATTACCCCACTATGCCTCGGGATTTTCCGCGGAGGCCGCCGGCGAGACCAAGAGTCGTTCACAAATTGCCAACACGGTCGGCCGCGAGAGAACCCCCTGGGGTTGCGTGACGATCCCAATTAAGAAGGTCCAGACACTAGCTGCCTGGTACGGCAACGTTACCCGACCATGGGCCGTATTGACCAGGTTAATCACGGTCACCAGTCCCTGTGGCAGCGTGAGCGCCCCTTGAAGATAAAAGGCCATGGCGAACGGTTGATCTTGACGAAAGGCCAAAAAGTTCTGGACCATCCGGTGGAACATGGCGTTAGCATCGTTAGACACCAAAACACCCTCCTGTAAGGCCGCCTGAACCTCTTCGGCTACCGTAACGTGTAATTGAGCCAGTAAGGCTTGCTTATCCGGATAATGCCGGTAAACGGCCGCCGGCGTCACGCCTAGGTCGCGGGCAATCTGGCGCAGCGAGAGCTGGCCAACCCCCTGTTGGCCCAATTGTTGCCGCGCCTGCTGCGCGATTGCGGCCGCTAAATTTTGACGATGATACGGTGGTTGTGCCATCCAGCCCACCTCCTTCACTCCATGTTAACACTGATTACATTCGATGTAAACGGTGTTAACATGAGCTGATTAGCGGTTACTGGGAACTTTTTCAGCATTCTTCGGTGCCCTGGCCTATAATTAAAGACAACTTCACAAAAGAAAAGAGTGGCAACATGAAAAATCGTCTCTCCTTGGCACGACTCGGCCTTCAGTTTGCTGGCTTTTGGTTATTGTGGCTGATGACCCAAGCCCTGCTAAACGCGCCCATCAAACGACACCTAACCGGCTGGTCACAAGAACTGGCTCTCGATGCGATCAAGTTGATCATCTGGTTGGGGGCCGCCTGGTGGTTCATCCACCGGGCTGGTGACCATACCCTCGCCATCGGCAATCGCCTGCAGTGGCGACCTACTTGGCAATTTGCCGCCGGTTATCTGGTCTGGGGGCTGGTCATCATCTACCTGATCGGTCAATTCTGGTTGGCCCATCACGGCCTGCAAATCAGTCCAAAATTCATCCCCGAATACTGGGGCCGCTATTTCCTGGTTGTCGGGATCACTGAAGAATTTCTCTTCCGGGGCTATTTCCTTAATGCTCTGCGTAAACGATTCAGCTTCGGGCCCGCCAATGTCATCCAGGCCCTGGCCTTCGCCAGCATGCACATTCCCCGTTACCTCACCATCGTTCCCACAATGAGTCCGGTGGCCTGGGTCACGAACCTGGTCACCGTCGCCGTGTTAGGTCTCCTATTCGGCTGGCTGTACGAGCGTAGTCACTCCCTCTGGCCTGGCATCATCATTCACATGACCTGGGATATTCTGGTTACATTATTTGCGTAAATGAAAACGTGAGTCCATCGTCCTTGCCGACGAGAGACTCACGTTTTTTTATGGGTTTAAGGATTTAAATTGACCGGTGTCCGCGGTCAGATCGCCGTTCCATTCTCCACTGACAACGACGGGGATTTCCCGATTGAATACTCTAAGCATCGCCGGCAACCCTGTCGCGGTGTTTTCCGGCGTCAGGTTGTTCAGGGGTAGCCAGTGAATAGCGCCTTCTTCGCTAGCCTTTAACTGACCGGTAAATTGATTCCCCCGATAAAGGAGTCCTAATTTACGACACCCGGCGGCGGTGTCGAACCATTCGCAGGTTCCGCTAAAGGTAACGGCCGCCAATCGTAACCCCGTTTCCTCGTACACCTCACGAATGGCCGCGGCCGCGCAGCTTTCACCGACTTCAACGTGGCCACCAGGAAAACTATGACCAGCCTTCCAGGGAACGTTGCGCTTATCCTCTACTAAAACCAAGTTGGTCGTGGGATCAGTTACTAAGACCATCGTCACCAACTCTACCGGTTGCGTGCGTGCCATGGCTATTCCTCCTCAAATTGCGAAACTAACTTCATTCTAGCAAGCGGCAGTCCGTCCTGTAAAGCGCCACAAAAAAAGACGGCTCACTGGCCGCCATTATTTCTGTCTATGCTTCGCGATCATCGCGATTATTTTTTGTCATCAATGAATCTACGCCGTAGCAAACCAATGCCAGCGCTGCGAAACCCAGTGGGAATAATGCCCAGAAGACCGACTTCATCAGAACTAACACGAGTCCTAAAAAGATGACGGCTAAAACAACTAAAACACTCAAAACCATTTTGTCGTTTTTCATTTTTGCTCCCCCCAAGCTAATTGATTAAATTGTGGCCCCTAACCACAGTTTTAGAATATCAGGTTCATGGCCATTCAGCAATCATTCCGAACAACCTTAATAAAGTCACTATAATTACCAATCGTCCGGCTGAAACGAATCCTTATGGTTCGTTAACCAGTCCGCGTGAACCTTACAACGTCACCCGCTAGTGGCGTAGTAGTTTTTTAACCGCATGGGGAATCATTCGCCGAATCCCGCCGGTGGGATCGGGAACATCTCCTTCATAACGTGGAATCAAGTGAACATGCGCGTGCATCACCGTCTGCCCGGCCGCGGCATCTACATTAACGCCAATGTTGAAGCCGGCGGGATGATAACGCTCAATTAACAAGTCACGGGCGTCAAACAGGAGGTGGTCCATGGCTACCCGCGTGGCCGCGGGTACCTCAAAATACGTGGCGTAGTGGGCCTTGGGTACCACCAACAGATGTCCCTTGCGCACCGGGTGTACGTCCCAGAAAGCCTTGGCCAGGTCATTCTCCAGGATAATATCGGTCTTTTGACAGAAAATACAGTTAGCTTCCTGCATGGCTAGTCCCGCCGGCGTGGTTGCCGTTTAGCCCAGAACTGGAAGTAATCCGTCCGTAAGGCCCCGTTGTAAAGCTTCCGGGTCTTCGTCGCCTTTTGTCCATAGAAGTGTTCGAACTCCAGATCGGCCGTCAAAATATACTTTGACCAGTCACTCAGCGGCTTGAAGACCTGGCCCATTTGCTTGTATAGCTCGCGTACACTGGCTTGGTCACTCAACCGCTCCCCGTAAGGTGGGTTGGCAACGATGACACCATGTTTCAGATCCGTCTTAAAGTCTTGAACCGCCAACTGGCCGAACGTAACATCTTGGGACAGCCCGGCCTCTTGCGCGTTACGCTTGGCAATGGCCACCATATTTTCATCGATATCCGTCCCAAAGATCTGAAGCGGCGTGTCGTAGTCGGCCTTTGCATCCGCCTCATCGCGAACCTGATCGCTCAATTCTTGAGGAACCCAGCTCCAACCCTCACAGGTGAAGCTTCGGTTAAATCCAGGCGCCAGGTTACGGCCGATCATCGCTGCTTCGATCGGAATCGTCCCAGACCCACAAACGGGATCCCAGAATGGCATGTCTTTATGCCAACTGGTCAGGGCAATTAAGGCCGCAGCCATATTTTCCTTGAGTGGTGCGCCCCCTTTACCAACCCGGTAACCGCGTTTAAATAGGCTTGAACCGGTGGTATCCAAAGTCAACATGACATGATCCTTGTCGATCATGACTTCCAATGGATAGGTTGCCCCAGTTTCGGGCATCCGTGTCCGCCGGTGATAGACCGCAGCCAGCTTGGTTGCCACGGCCTTCTTCACGATGGCCTGGGCATCGGGCACACTATGTAATTGTGACTTCTTGGAACGACCCTCAACGGGAAATGCGGCATCCATTGGCAGAAGTTCATCCCAAGCAACTGCCTTAGTTGCTTCAAACAACTCGTCAAAAGTCACGGCATCGAATTCGGCAACAATGATCCGCACCCGATCCGCGGTCCGTAGCCAAAGGTTGGCTCGAAGAATGTCTTCAATCGTGCCATCGAAACGAACCCGACCATTTTCAACCTGGGTTTCGTAACCCAAGTCCCGTAATTCTCGGCCAGCAATGGCTTCAATCCCACTGGCAGTCGCTGCGTATAAATGAAATTTTTTCATAACGCCCTCCTGTTTTCTCTGTTGATCTATTAATACTCGACGGCTAGGCCCACCAATCGGTGGCAACCATCGTTTCTTGCCCAATCAGGGCTAATTATAGCTATAAAAAAAGGTGGGAGCAAGCTCCCACCAACCTGACATGGTGCAAATCCCTGTAAGCCATGTTTTGTACCCCGTAACTGTTTCAGGCAAACAATTACGTGGCAGTAATCATCTATCTCGAGAGTTTCCTCTCCCCCCACACTTCGTTCAATTCCATGTGTGAAGCGCCCCTACCAAAAGTTTGGGTTGCCCGCTCGAGGGGTTTACCGCGTTCCACCGCCTAGGTTTCCCTAGACGTATCGTCACTGTGGCACTTTTCAGGGATACTAGGACATAGCCGAAGCCTTAGTCGTTTTTTCCCGCCGTAACGTTGTTCCTAACGTCCCCCGGCTTATTTTTTCACCGAGCACGAACACTACAGGCATCGCAGCCTGTGCGAGCATGGACTTTCCTCAGCCGACATATGCCGACCGCGATTACTCAGGATTTACACCAGTCTATATAATTCTACAAACGATGTGACTCGTTTGGATCATTATCTAATTGTGAACCGAAAACGTGCCGTTCCAAATTGGAGAGCCGCTTCAAGATGTCCATGTTAGTGACACTTGAAGTTGCCTGGCTGGTTGTCGTTGCTGCGGGTTGACTAACCCCCACGGAAACTTGTTTCGTGAGTTCGTCGACCTTAGCCAACAAGCGTTCGTTTTCTTCTTGAAGCCGTTGATTCTCTTTTACAAAAGTATCGTAGTCCTTGATGACGTTATCCAAGAAACTATCAACGTCGTCAGGGTCATAACCCCGCATCTTTTGGCGGAATTGCTTTTGTAAAATCTCCTTGGGAGTAAAATTAACGTTTTCCATCGATCATTACACCTCGTTATCCTAATCAAACCGGCGATATTAATAATACCAGTTTTTAATCAATTTGGGAACCATTATTTAAATTTTCTTGATATTCGTTGGCACTTTCTTGTAACCAATCCATATCAATCAGTGTTAGTGGATAAGCATGCTGCTCTTGATACCGGTGAGTGGCTTGGTAATCATACTTAGGCTTTCCTTCAACCTCTAAATCATAAACCATGACCGCCTCATCCGTGTGGGTCAACATAAATTCTTGATAGTTTCTTAACTGTTGTGGCCCATGATAAGGCTGCTCGCTCACGGACTGGTGGAAGTCAACCTGACTAGCAAGTTGGGCATAGTGCCCTTGGTTATCCTCATTCCAGTTGCCACCAAAGTCGGCAAACGGCGTCATGATGGCAATCTTTATCTCAGGATAATCTGGTTTCAGACTCAAGCCAACTTCCACGGCCCACTGTTCAACCCCCAGCTGGCCACCGGTAATCAGCCAATCCGTGCCATTTTCTATCTTATTAATGAGTAATTTCTTGAGGGTATCCTTAATCACCAACAACTTCGGGTCTTGGTTGCCAAACACCCCGAGCTCATAGCTACGGTAACCCGTTAACCATAATCGACTCACCGCGTCATCTCCTTTTAACAATAACTTAAGTGTAACAAAAAAAGCCGCCCAATCCATTAAAAACGCGTAAAATTAGCGTTGTTCAATTTATGAAGGCCGGTTTAGTTGTTTTTATTTCTTCTTGAGGTTGGTATAATGTCAATAACTGGGCCACAAATCAAGTAGCGGTTTTACTCAAAGGAGTGTGAGCGTCCATGACTATCCGGTATCCCAACGGGAATGCCTATCAAACACCAGCCGGTAAAACGGGGCCCCGCTTCCCCAGTACCTACACCAATTATGGCAAACGGGGTATGTCATTAGAAGAAGCATTGAATGAAAGTAATACCTATTATGAGTCACGGGGGCAAGCCGTGGTTCATAAGAAGCCAACCCCCATTCAAATCGTGAAGGTTGATTATCCGAAACGAAGTGCTGCCGTGATAAAAGAAGCTTACTTTAGTACGGCCTCCACGACGGACTACAATGGGGTGTACCGGAGCCATTACTTAGACTTCGATGCCAAGGAAACCCGCAACCAAGGATCGTTTCCTCTCAAGAATTTCCATGAACACCAGATTGACCATATGCGAGCTTGTGTCGCTCAAGGTGGGATTTGTTTTGCTATTATTAAATTTGTCACCCACGAAGAGACCTACTTGTATCCGGCCAAATACTTATTTCAGTTCTGGGATGCCCAAGCTGCGGGCGGGCGTAAGTCCGTGCCGTACACCGAGATTCAAACCAACGGGATTTTAATTCCCGCTGCGCTTCAGATTCCAGTTCCTTATCTTAAGGCCGTGGATGTTTTGATCGAATCGCTTTCTTAACCACCATCCCGGTTAAACATAAAGGAGATTACCATGTCTAGTAACAATACCACTCGTGAAACTCGGATGAGTCGCAACGCCGAGCGCACTCCGGGTCCCAAAAAGCCGCGTCGAAACGGCTGGCGTTTGTTCCGGCGCATTCTGTTTATCGTTGTCGCGGTCGTCGTTCTCGGCCTGCTAGCTGGCGCTGGGTTGTTCTTCTACTATGCTCAGAGCGCTCCCAAGGTCACTCAAGGTGCCCTGTCGAGTGACACGTCCACGCGGGTCTACGATGCCAAGGGCAACATTATTTCTCGACTCGGGGCCCAGAACAGAAGCTACGTGAAGTCCGATAACATTCCGGCCACCCTAAAGAAGGCCGTTGTCTCCACCGAAGATCGACGCTTCTACAAGAACGACGGGGTTGACCCCATCCGAATCCTTGGGGCAGCGTTTGCCAACGTCAGTGGATCTTCACTGGGAATGCAAGGTGGGAGTACCTTAACGCAACAATTGGTTAAGCTCTCCGTCTTCTCGACCGCCGCTTCCGACCGAACGCTGAAGCGCAAGGCCCAAGAAGCCTGGTTAGCCCTCAAGGTCGACCACGAATACTCCAAAGACCAGATTCTCGAATACTATGTGAACAAGGTTTACATGGGCAATGGGGTCTACGGAATGGAAACGGCCGCCGAGTATTACTACGGCACCAGCCTTAAGAAGCTAGGCTTGCCACAGCTCGCTCTATTGGCCGGAATGCCACAATCCCCAACCAACTATGACCCAACGACCTACCCACAATACGCCAAGAAGCGGCGGGACCTGGTTCTGTCCGCCATGGCTAAGAACAATGTCATCACCAGTGCGCAAGCAACTCAGGCCCAGGCAACCAGCATCAAAGCCGGTTTAGCCAAGACCCATAAGACTTCTGGCACCAGTGCTAAGACCACCAAGGTCATTGACGCCTACCTCAAACAGGTTTATGCCGAGCTAAAGTCCAAGGGCTACAACACCACCACCGGCGGTTTGAAAGTACACACGAACCTGGATCTCGATGCCCAGAAGAAACTCTATGACATCGCCAATGGTAGTAGCTACATCAGTTATCCTTCCAGCAAGTTCCAAGTCGGATCAACCATCGTTGAACCCAACTCCGGAAAGGTCGTCGCCATGCTAGGTGGTCGGAAGACCGGGAAAGTCACCTTCGGTTTGAACCGGGCCGTTCAGACCGACCGGTCGAGCGCCTCAACGGCTAAGCCACTAATGGATTATGGACCAGCTATTGAGTATCTTAACTATCCAACTTACGAGCCGGTAAAGGATAGTGCCTTTACCTATCCCGGGACCGATAAGAACCTCTATGACTGGGACCGGCAGTATCAAGGCACTATCACCATGCGCAAGGCCCTCTACGAATCACGAAACATTCCAGCGGTTCGCACCCTGCAAAATGTCGGTATTAGTAAGGCCACTGACTTCTTGAAGGGCTTAGGAATGAGTTTTGACAAGACCTTAACTCTTCAAAACGGGATTGGGTTGTACATCTCAACCGAACAAGAAGCTGCGGCCTATGCCGCCTTCGCCAATGGTGGGACCTACTACAAACCCTACCTGGTTTCACGTGTGGTCACCCAAGACGGTAAGTCACATAACTACGCTTCAACCGGGAAGAAAGCAATGTCAGCGGCGACGGCCTTCATGATCACCGATATGATGAAGGATGTGATTACCAACGACAACGGATCCGGGACGGCTGCCGAAATTTCCGGTCTGTATCAAGCTGGGAAGACCGGGACCGACTCCTACCCTGATGACTACGCCGATCAAGTTCCCGACGGTGCAACGATGGATTCCTGGTTCACGGGTTATACCAAGAACTACGCGGTCTCCGTTTGGACCGGGTATGACAAGCAATTTCAAGCTGGTCACTACGTCAGCGAATCGGATACCAAGATCGCACAACAAATTTACAAGTATGAAATGAGTTACCTGGCCACGAAGACCACCAATTCCGATTGGACGGCGCCAAGTACGGTCACGGAAACCACACAAAATAATCAAAAAGAATACTACGTTACTGGTCATCCTGGTACCGTTGGCGATACCACGGCCACTAGCCAATACGGGTCAACCAACACTACTAGCTCATCGGCATACAGTAGCAATAACCAAGTGACGACGAACAGTAGCTCATCACACGCCTCAACCACTGAGTCTAGCAGTAGCAAAGAATCCGCTAACACGGAACAAAAGCCAAGTGGCGGAACGGGTAACGATAACAATACCAATTCCACCGATACGTCCAGTGCCACCACGAACAAGGACGATAATAGTTAATCTTGCTTGAGTTCACCACGAGTCCCCCACAATTCACGTTGAATTGTGGGGGACTTTTTTTATTGACCAGCCGATCAGATCACAAAAGGGATGCCACCAGCCATCAAACTGGTAACATCCCTTCTGAAAATTCAATTATTCGGAGACTAACGATCGGTCAGCTTAAAGATAGGCACGTCGGGAATTGCCGTATTAGCTGCGGAATCTGGCGCCTTGGATCGGCGCGGTTCCTGCCGTTCGCGCTCCCGTTGCACCTGCACAGCGGTGGTCAAATGCTTCTTTTCCCAACTCAACAGAATCCGGTCCATATATTTCAGACTGTAGGCCTGACTGAGAACGGCCTCCTTTAAGGCCAACTGAATCAACTCCGGTTGATAGTGGTCCTCATCCAGCCACTGGTTGATACTTTCCATCTCCAGCGGTGACAAGGGCCGCCCAAACTCCGTTTCAATCTGATTGAACACGGTGGCTCGGTCAGTCGTGGCCGCCTTCTGAACGGTCTGACGGGTTTCCTGAGCAGCCAAATGGCTCAGCTTGTCCGTCAGTAGGCTAAAGTCATAACTATCCTGCTTCTGCCCCTGCGAATTGGTAACCGTGGCAATGCTCATCAGCTTGCCTGAAATCAATTCGTGCAGCACCTGATAGACACGTGACTTATCCCAGCCTAAGCGCTGCGCCAAAATCTCGGCATCCGGGAGCTCATCCCCCCGATCGATTTGGCGGCGAACCTGCAGATAAATTAAGAACTGGTCATTACTCATCCCCACTTCACGATAGTGATCGATGAGATAGTTAGCGATGCTGGTCTGACCAGCCGCAATATAGCGATGAATAAAATCATCCATGGGCTAAACCTCCTCTGACTAACAAACGACCGCTCCCACAAAAAGTGAGGCGGCCGTTTGACATTTCAAATAATTAAGGGTAAATCCGGTTAAGCAAACGTGGGAATGGAATTGCCTCACGAACATGTTCTTCACCGGTAATCCAGGTCAGGAACCGTTCAAGTCCCATCCCAAAGCCGGAGTGTGGCACGGAACCGTATTTCCGCAAGTCAAGGTACCAGCTATAATCGTCGGTGTTCAGACCAGCCTTCTTAACTTGTTCTAACAAGAGATCGTAATCGACTTCCCGTTCGGAGCCCCCAATAATTTCACCGTAGCCTTCTGGGGCTAACAGGTCGGCACAGATGTAAACATCGTCCCGCGTTGGGTGTGGCTTCATGTAGAATGGCTTGATCGCCTTAGGGTAGTTTAGTACAAAGACCGGCTTGTCAAAGTGGTCGGCCAGGAAGGTTTCTTCTGGTGAACCAAAGTCCACGCCCCATTCTAAGTCAAACCCGTTTTGCTTCAACAGGTCAATGGCTTCATCGTAACTGATCCGGGGGTAAGGTAGTTGGGTGTACTTCTTCAAGACATCCACATCCCGACCCAAGGTCTTCAGGTCAGCGGCACAGTGGTCGATGACGTTTTGAACCAAGAAGGCCACGTATTGTTCTTGAACTTCCAGGCTTTCTTCTTGGTGCATGAAGGCCATTTCTGGTTCAATCATCCAGAATTCAATCAAGTGACGACGAGTCTTAGACTTTTCTGCCCGGAACGTTGGTCCAAAGGTAAAGACCTTGTTGAAGGCCATAGCGCCAGCCTCGGCATAGAGTTGACCAGATTGTGACAGGTAAGCGTCACGATCAAAGTACTCCGTATGGAACAGGTCGGTGGTCCCTTCAGGAGCACTCCCCGTCAAGATTGGTGAATCAATCTTGGTGAAGCCTTCCTTGTTGTAGAATTCATAGGTTGCCCGAATAACTTCGTTACGAATCCGCATCAGTGCATGAGGCTTGGATGAACGCAGCCATAAATGACGGTGATCCATCAAGAAATCTACCCCGTGTTCCTTAGGTGTGATTGGGTAGTCTTCGCTTTCCCCAATGACTTCAATGCCTTCAACTTCGATTTCATAACCAAAGTGGGACCGGTCGTCTTGATGAATGATCCCGGTGATCCACATGCTGGTTTCCTGGCGGAGTTCCTTGGCTAATTCAAATGTGGCTTCGTCTACAGCTTTCTTAAGCACAACGCCTTGGAAGAAGGCGGTCCCGTCACGTAACTGTAGGAAGGCAATCTTACCGCTTGAACGCTTATTGGTTAGCCAAACACCAATCTTTACTTTTTCGTCAACGTGTTTGCTAGCATCAATAATATTGATCTGTTCCAAGTCAATTCCTCCATCTCTTAACAATTTTTATTTATTCTTGCATAAATGTGTTAATTCGCTGCATGGCCCGTTTGAGGGTTGCCAAATCCGTGGCATAGCTCAATCGGATATGGTTAGCAAGACCAAACGCTTCTCCCGAAACAACGGCCACGTGGGCCTCATTTAGGAGGAGATCAGCGAACTCTGCCGACGTAGCACAGTGTTTCTGCGCCATCGCCTGCGTGACCTCTGGGAATAAGTAAAAAGCTCCCTGAGGCTTTAAGGGTAAATCAAAACCCGGAATTGCCATCAATAACGGATAAATGGTGTCTAATCGCTCCTTAAACGCCGCCCGCATGGTGGTCACCGCCGACTGGTCGCCCGTTAAAGCTGCTAAAGCCGCCGCTTGGCTAACCGCCGCGGTATTCCCTGTCATGTGGGACAGCACCTTATTGACCGCACCGACCACAGCCGGTTGACCAATTAAGAAACCAATCCGCCACCCGGTCATCGCGTAAGTCTTGGAAACCCCGTTAATCACCACCACATTGGCAGTAATGGTCGGATCAATCCCCAGCATCGAGGGGGCTGGCGTATTTCCATCATACAATAATTCGCCATAGATTTCATCAGCAATTACTAATAAGTCATGGGCAACCGCCCATTCACCAATAGCCTTTAACTCGGCGCGGGTGTAAACCACCCCACTTGGATTCTGGGGCGAATTCAGTACAACGGCCCTGGTCTGCGGCGTCAAGGCCGCGGCCAATTGGTCTGGCGTGACCTTGAAGGTACTCGTTGGCGCAATCTCAATCGGCTGGCCACCAGCTAGTCGCACCTGTTCCCCATAGCTAACCCAATAGGGTGCCGGGATTAACACATCGTCCCCGGGATCGAGGATAGCCTGGAATAGCGCGTAGAACGCCATCTTAGCCCCGGTGGTCACCACAACTTGGTCGGCAGTAAAACCCGTCTCACCTTGAGGAGCCACAATGTGGTCAATCACGGCCTGCCGTAATGGTATAATTCCCGGCGTTGCGGTATAACCATCGACACTGTCAGCCCGAATAGCGTCAACCGTGGCATCCTTAATATTTCTAGGCGTCGGAAAATCCGGTTGCCCAATACAAAGATTAATCACATCAACCCCAGTGGCCTGCATTGCATCGGCTTTTTGGGCCGTTGCAAAGGTTGCCGAAGGTTGAACTGCCTGTGCTCGTTTTGAAATTTGCATAGTTGACCTCCTCAATTTGTGCTAGATATTAGAGATTTGCTGTAAAACCTTTCCGTTACTGTATTGATAGGTAATGTAACAGAGTTTGCCGCTCTTATTCAGGTAGCTAACCTGCCAAGCCGGTTTACCATTAAAGATGCTCAGTGCCGCGCCCAAAACCTTCTTGGGGTTACGTTGCCAGACTTTTTCTAGCACCGCATTTCGCGTGATACCAGCATTCTGTTGGACGACCGTCACATCCTTACCAGACTTCGGTACGATGGCGTAGACACTTTGCTTGGCTTTATTCTGACCAGAAACCGTATAGTAAGTTGCGCCCAGATTCGTCCAGTAGAACTTGTCTGTGGTGGTTAGGTGTCCGGACTTCTGTGCCACGGTTTCCGCCTTGTCCTGCTGGATACTTAGCGGCTTGGTTGCCTTATGAATAATGATTGCGCCGCTCAACAAGAGCACCAGGATGACCACTAAGATTCCCAGTAGAACCCAATGGTGTGGTCGTTGGCGCCGTTGATATTGTTGTCTCATCAATTTTCCATCGTACTCCCTTATCAAATTTAATCTCTTTAAATTATATCAGACTTCAGGAGGCGTCTGCGGCTTGTTCGGCTTTTTTTCGAAAAATTTAACCAAGCTCGTCGCAATCTCGTCAATGCTCCCGGTCTGCTTCGACAGGTCACTTGGCAACGCCCGCAAAATACTCTGACCATACCGTTGTTCAACGACGCGGTGATCGAGAATCACAATCGCGCCACGATCGGTTGGCGTCCGAATTAAGCGGCCCACTCCCTGACGCAGCTTCAAGGTTGCTGCCGGCAGGGCCGCATTGTAGAACGGATTCTTTCCCGCCGCTGTCAAGCGGTCGTAGTTGGCCTTGACGAAGACGCGCTCAGGCGAGTCGAACGGCAACCGGGTGACGATCAGTAGTTCTAGCTGTTCCGCGGGGAGATCGATCCCTTCCCAGAAACTAGCTGCACCTAACAAGATAGCACCGTGGCTAGTTGCAAACCGTTTAGCAATTCGTTCTCGGCTGCCGCTGATTCCCTGGGCAAAAATTTCACGCTTTGCGAACTCGGTCCGACCCACCAGGCGCTGGTAAACCCGCTCGATGACCGACAAGGAATTGAAGAGGACCAGCGTTTGTTTGTTCACGGCACCCGCGGTCTTGGTAATGGCCGCCACCAAGTAATCCACGTAGTCATCCGGTGACACGCGACTCAGGTTGGGACCCGAATTGGCAATTAATAACTCCGCCTGATTGGCATAGTCGAAGCTGGACCGCATCCGATGGGTCACGGTTGCCTCCCGGTCCAAATCAAACTGGTCGAGCACGTACTGTGACCGCCCAGATGAGAATAATGTCGCCCCCGTCAACAAGACCGGCTGGAACCCCGCATAGAGGTGCTGGCGCATGAAGCCCTCCGTGGCCAGTAAGCCACTTGCCAGTTGTAAGCTATTGCGATCGCCAATATGATTGATGGTCAACCAGAATAGACTTGCCGGCTTGTGGTCTCTGACCTGTTCTAAAATAGTCAGTAAGCGAACCATTTGATCGTCAAATTGATGAATCTGTGTGTCGACCTGTTCAAACAGATAGCGTTCATTGGCCGAAAAGCGGTCCTGCTGCTGGTCAAACCGTTGCCGCAAACTGCCCAGGGCCGCCAGGAGATTATCGGTCGCCGCTTGGATGTCGGGAATCGATTGTCCCTGATCCAGCTGTTGCCGTAAATCCTCAACGGAAATCAATTCTTCAATAATCTGGTTGTGATTGCGCAACCGTTTATTAGCTAAAAAGCGTATGAAAAGTTGACCGACTAACTGACTCAATTGATGTTCCAATGTTTGACTGATCGCTAGCATTTCCCGCAAACTAAGCGTGGCTTCACCATCCTCGGCAAACAGGGACAGGAGGTTGGGACCAATTTCACGGCTAACATCGCGTTGCACGTGATGGAGTGCATTGATTAGCTGGGAAAACTTCACCTGGGTTCGGCGTTGCCGCAGGGTGTTGTCGGCTAGATGTTGGGCTTCGTCGACGACCAGATACGGTCGTTGCAGCCGTTCCCCCAAATCCAGGGCGTGTTCACTCAGGTAGGCGTGATTCACAATAATAATCTGGGCCTGGGCCATCTGCTGGTCCCGGCGCCGCAAAAAGTCATCATCGAAGAATGGATTATCCTCGGTGACCGTGCCCTCATGAATCACTTCTTGAAAGTATGGGGCCCGATACGTAGCCAAATGCAGTTCATCAAGATCCCCCGTTGTGGTCATGGTCAACCAAACCAGCAACCGTAGCTTGAGTAGCTGCGTCTGCTTCGAGGTTTCCGTTAACTTTAAGGTGGTGGCGAATCGTTGTAAGTCCAAATAATGTCGGCTACCTTTAATCAGAACCGCATTGACCGTAAATGGCACAATTTGTTTTAATAATGGCACCGATTGATCCAGCAACTGTTCCTGCAATAAGGTGGTGGCCGTACTGATTACCACCGGCCGCCCCATCTGACCCAAGTAGGCCATGGGCAACAGGTATCCTAGGCTCTTGCCAATCCCGGTCGGGGCCTCAACGATCATCTGTTTAACCGGATGTTGGTCCGCAGCGGAATAGTTATTGTAAATATAATTCATCATCTTCGCCTGTTCGGGCCGCCATTCCAGATTATCCGGCATCAATCGTTGCTTTTGCTTCTTGGTCTTCGGATACTTCTGTGGCTCGGCCAGCGTCGCTGGTTCTGGGGGCGTTGGTTTACGTAGCGCTAGCCCGTTCTTAATATAGAGGTAATCCGGTAACTTTCGCGGTTTCGCTTCATTTAACCGTTGCGCCACCCCAAAAAGATCCGCGGTCTGTCGGGGCAACTCTGGATGTAAGCCAATCATGCGTTCCAGCGTGATCATTGGCAACGCGCGAAGCCGTCGGAATAAAAAGATAAAGAGTTCGGCCGTGGCACTGGCATCACTATCCGCAGAATGAGGATTATCGTGTTCAATGTTAAAGAGCCCACTCAAGTCACGGAGTCGAAAGCTCGTGGCCGTGGGCAGTAAAATTTGCGCCATGGACACCGTATCCACCGCGGCTATCCCTAATTCCGGATAACCGACCCGGGAAAACTCGGCGTTAATAAACGGTAGGTCAAAATTGACGTTGTGAGCGACAAAGACCGTGTTGGTCAACAGGCTATACAACGTCCCCGCAACATCGTCAAAGAGCGGAGCGTGACGAACCCGTTGGTTCGTGATCCCGGTCAAGCGTGAGATCGCCGCGGGAATCTCGCGGAGCGGGTTCACATCCGTTTCAAAATGATTAATGATTTGGTTGTGCTGGACGAAGACGCACCCGACTTGGATAATGCGGTCGCCATCTGTCACACTGGTTCCAGTAGTTTCAATATCCACTACTGCATAAACCGTGTCTTTATCCATAATATATTCACCAATTTCTGCACAATTTGCGATTATAACTGGCACTATGATACACCACTTAGAAAGCCAGCGCCACGTTCAACGCACGTTGACGTGCCGGCTTTAACAAAACTTTCTATAGAAAGAGTTAACTTTTGCCCCGTTTCCCAGGATTTTAACTAGCATAACTAGCGCAACTGTATTCAGTAGAGTATGATATTCTGGTAGATAAATTCAGAAGAAAGCGAGCGGATGGCGTTGAAACGAACGGTAACGGGCACGAGTAATGCCAAAATTATTTTGATCGGTGAGCATAGCGTGGTTTACCACCAACCAGCGATTGCCCTGCCCTTACCCTCCGTCACGACCCGAGTTACCCTAACGAAGACCGACGCCGGTCAGCAACTGCACAGCCGGTACTTCGACGGTCCACTGACCGAGATGGGCCAAAACCTTTCCGGTACCGCCAAATTAATTCAAACGTTGTTAAATCGTTTTGACGCAACTGCCGTGCCCTTTGAAATGACCATTACCAGTGACCTACCAGCCGAACGGGGGATGGGATCGTCGGCCGCGGTAGCTGTTGCGGTCACACGGGCCATGTACCAATTCTTCGACCGACCGTTGAATCGTGAGCAGCTGCTGACGACAGCCGCAATTGCCGAAAAGATTACCCATGGGCATCCCAGTGGTATCGATGCCGCAACCGTGAGCTCACACGACCCTATCTGGTTCATTCCGGGTCACGAGAGCCTACAGATCCCCTTTAATCTTCCTGGTTATCTGGTCATCGCGGACAGCGGTGTTAAGGGCCAAACCGGCAAAGCGGTTGCTGCCGTCGCGCGGCGCAAGACGACCATGCCGCAAACGACGACCGACCAAATCGAAACATTGGGACATTTAACCACCGAAACCCGGTCCACGCTGGCTAGTGCTGACCTCGACCGGTTAGGAACCATCCTGACGGCCGCCCAGCATGAACTGAAGGGCCTCGGCGTTAGCTCGCCGGAATTAGACAAACTGACCCATGTCGCTTGTGTCAACGGGGCCTTAGGCGCTAAATTAACCGGGGGTGGCATGGGTGGCTGCCTCATTGCCCTGTGTGCCGACTGGGAAACAACGCAGCGCGTTCAACAAGCCCTGACAGATGCCGGCGCGACCCAAGCCTGGATTGAAGCCTTTGAAACTGAGGAGGAACACTGATGACCCCTGCCGCCACCGCACGCGCACATACCAACATTGCCCTGGTTAAATACTGGGGTAAAGCCGACACGGACCGGATGTTACCGCAAACTAGTAGCCTATCCTTAACGCTCGACCAGTTTTATACCGACACTACGGTTAAATTTGATCCGACACTCACCGCCGACGAAGTCACGTTGAACGGCGAACGGCTTTCGTCACAAGCCAGTGGTAAAGTGCAGCGCTTCTTGGATCTGGTTCGGCCCACCGGTAACTTTGCCCGGGTCAATTCTACCAATCACGTGCCGACCGCAGCCGGTCTAGCCTCTTCGGCGTCTGCCTTCGCGGCACTTGCCGGTGCTGCCAGTCGTGCCGCCGGACTTAACCTTACACGAACCGAGCTGTCTCGCCTGGCCCGTCATGGATCGGGTTCCGCTACCCGGTCCATCTTCGGCGGGTTTGCCGAATGGACGGCGGGCACCGACGATGCCTCCTCAGTTGCCCATCCAATCGATGAGGCAGTTGATTGGCCGATTGCCGTCGTGGCCTTGGTTTTAAATGCCCATCAGAAAAAGGTTAGTTCACGCCAAGGGATGCAGAGCAGCGTGACCACCTCACCCTTCTATCCCGCCTGGAAAGACGTCGTGGCTCGCGACCTGACTACCATTCGGCCAGCTATTTCCCAACACGACTTCCAGCAAATGGGTGAGATTCTTGAAAGCAATGCCATGCGCATGCACGCCCTGACCTTGAGCGCCCAGCCTCCTTTCACCTATTTGAATGGTGACAGTCTGATAACCATGCAGGCCGTCCAGGACCTTCGCGCTGCTGGGACGGCCTGCTACTACACGTTAGATGCGGGACCTAACGTCAAGATTTTCTGCCAGACCGCAGACTTACCTAAAATTACGCAAACCATGGCCGATCTATTCGGCCCCGAACATGTTATCGTGGCTCATCCCGGACCGGGAATCCAATTTCTGAGCTCACCAGCTAAATTTTAACCGTACGAGAAGGGACCTGATTTTTTGATTTCCGCGCAAGCACCCGGAAAACTATATATTGCTGGCGAATATGCGGTGGTGGAGCCTGGTTATCCGGCAATTATCGTTGCCCTTAACCAGTTCGTCACCGTGACGATCACCCCCAGCCAAGATTACGGCCGGATCGCCTCTAAGCAATATCAAGAGAACTCCCTTTACTGGCAACGCCAGGGAACCGAGCTCGTTTTTGACAATCGTGATAATCCATTTCATTACATCCTATCGGCCATCCGACTCACGGAGCAATACGCCCAAGTCTTGGGTAAGCCCCTAGCAATGTATCACCTTAACGTAAATAGCGACCTGGATAGTGCCGACGGCAAAAAATACGGTTTAGGTTCTTCCGCTGCCGTCACCGTCGCCACCATCAAGGCGCTCTGCCAGTTCTACGATATTCCAATGACCAAGGACCGCCTCTTCAAATTGGCGGCGATTGCCCACTTGGATGTTCAAGGAAACGGCTCACTGGGAGACATTGCCGCCTCCGTTTACGGGGGCTGGATTGCTTACCAGGCCTTCGATCACGATTGGTTAGCTTCCGCTCGCCGGGAACTATCCCTGAACGACCTCTTAACCACGACCTGGCCCGGTCTACAGATCGAACTTTTAACACCACCTGAATCACTGGAATTAATGATTGGATGGACGGGAACCCCCGCCTCCACCTCACACCTCGTGGATAAGGTTGCCATCTTCAAGGCAACGCAACGTCAAGAATATCACGCCTTCCTCGACGAGAGTCGTGACTGCTTACACCGCATGATTGATGGCTTCCACAATCAAGACCTCGCCGCCATTCAACACGAGATCGCAGTAAACCGGGATCTCTTGAATCGACTAGCCCGGCTCAGCCACGTCACTATCGAAACCACCCTGTTGAAGACGATGTGTGACATCGCCGTTCAAGTTGGCGGAGCCGCTAAATCTTCCGGTGCCGGTGGCGGTGATTGCGGTATTGTCATCATTGATGCCGCCAATAACCTTGCACATCTTCTGAAAGAATGGCAGGTTCGTGGAATCGAGCCACTAAAGTTGAACGTCCATCACGTGATCGAATAAGGAGCTCATCATGGAAATCTCACGTCATGCCCATCGTAAGGATGAACACTTCTCCTTAGCCGAAAAATTTTACGCGACCGAAGCCAACAGCCAATTTGACCAACTACGATTCGTCCATCAGAGTCTGCCCGAAATGGGCCTGGCCGACGTTAGTCTGACCACGAAATTTGGTCCCTTGACTCTGACGAATCCCTTTTTGATTGAAGCGATGACTGGTGGCAGCCCGCGTACCGGTAAAATCAACGCTGCCCTTGGTCGGATCGCGGCTGACAGTGGCGTGGCTGTGGCCAGTGGTTCCCAAAGCATTGCTTTAAAAGACGACGCTGCCATTAAGACGTTCACCCCACTCCGAGAAAATAATCTCAACGGCATTGTTTTTGCCAACATTGGTGCTAACCATGATGTGGCCGCCGCCCAAACGGCCGTGAACATGCTGGCTGCCGATGCACTCGAGGTTCACGTCAATACGGCACAGGAGTTGGTCATGCCTGAAGGTGACCGCGACTTCCACTGGCTGGATAACATTGGCAATATCGTTTCTGCGCTGGATGTTCCCGTCATCGTGAAGGAAGTTGGGTTCGGCATGGCACGTGAGACCCTTGAAAGACTGATTGCAGTTGGGGTTCAATACGTGGACGTGGGTGGCCGTGGCGGCACAAACTTTGCCCGAATCGAAAACTTCCGGCGGCCGGACAAAGAGCTCAGCTACCTGGCCGACTGGGGTCAATCGACCGTTGAATCACTGTTAGAGACGCAAACGACTCCCGAACTCGCCGTCATTGCGACTGGCGGGGTTCGTCAGCCGTTAGATGCTGCCAAGGCTTTGGCATTGGGTGCCCAAATGGTTGGGAGTGCGGGTCATATCTTACATACCTTGCTGACAACCGACGAGGCCACAACTAGTCACCTGTTGACAAACTGGCAGACCGATCTGAAACGGATTATGACCCTGCTGGGCCACCGGGATTTGACTAGTCTTGGACAAGAACAGTTGCTCCTTTCCCCAACTTTACTCAACTATTGCGACCAACGGCATTTAATTTACTAATACAAAAAGCCCACTACCAATAGTCGTTGGTAGTGGGCCTTCCTTTGGTCTTAATTACTCATCAGTTTCATAAACCATGAACCGCAGACCCTTAGGAAAGAAGTTTTTCACCGTCTGGCCCACGACTTTACCGAAGCCCACCGGTTGATCGGCGGCGGTTAACCGGTACCAGCCTTTAGCCGGGGCTTCATCGAGGGTAAAGGTTTCACCATGAACCCAAGCACGCCATTGATCATCGGCAATCGCCAATGACCGCTTCAGGTCCCAGTCAGCGCTGGCTAATGCTAAAGCATAGGCTGGCTCGAACCGATTCTTTTTAAACGTTCCCAGGTGCAGACCGGGACGAAAAACGTGTAGCCGTTTCAAATCCGGGAGTCCCGCGGGCACGGCAAAGAGTTGATCCTTCACGGTCACCAGATCGGTAAAGGGCTGTTGCCCGATGACCTGTTGTGCAAAGTCGCGCCACAGCCCCTGCTGTTCGCTGGTCAGACGTTGTCCTAGATCGGCAGTCCCACGGACTGTCATTGCCGAACCCGCATCACGGACCAACTTAGCCACGAAATGCCCTTCACCAGCCATCCGCTGGGGAAACAGCCGAGCGCCGTTTGCCAATTCCGGATTGCCGTCGGCCCAATCGGGCCGGGCATCACTCACACCACCAAGCTTGGTGATTGGGGCCAGATGAAAATCAGGAAAGGTCTTAAGTACCCAGGCCATCATCTGTTCGTCTTCCTCCGGCGCAAACGTACAAGTTGAATAGATTAACTGCCCGCCTGGCTTAACCATCTTAACGGCTTCGGTCATAATTTCCCGCTGTCGGTCAGCGCACTCCTGAACATAGTCTAAGGACCAATACTGCATAGCAGCCGGATCCTTACGGAACATGCCCTCACCGGAACACGGTGCGTCGACCAACACTTTGTCAAAGAAATCCGGAAAAATGGGACTCAACCGGTCTGGCGACTCATTTAGGATGACGGCGGACCGAATCCCAAAGCGTTCCACGTTCTCGGCTAAGACCTTGACGCGCTTGCGATTAATTTCATTGGTAACTAACAGCCCCTGTCCTTGCAGATAGCTAGCAAGGTGGGTCGTCTTACCACCGGGCGCCGCACAGAGGTCCAAAACCTTATCGCCTGGTTGCGGGGCGGCGGTCGCACCCACAAACATCGCGCTAGGTTCCTGACTGTAGACGGCACCACTCTGATGCATTAGTGAGCGCCCCTTAACCGTGCCAAAGTGTCCCCAGGGTTCGTAAGGAACGGACTTAGCCGCCGTCACACTGGCCGGCAAGTTCCGGTGACTCGGATTGACCCGGTACCCCGTTGTACTTGGCTGATCAAAGCTGGCCAAAAAGTCCTCGGCCTCATCACCCAACAGGCTCCGATATTTTATTATAAAGTCTTGCGGTAAATTCACGATCATCGCTCCATTTTGTTAGTTGCAACTAATTATTTGTATATAACAATTATCTTTTCCTACAAAAACTTTCCGCGACTTATTATACGCGTTTCTAAAGGACTCCTCTACCCTTTAGGACCAAATTAAATAGTCGCTTATTTTCAGAAAATATGGTAAATTAGGATGATTGATTCACACGTTTTTCAAAAAAATAATTGTGAGGTGCCGCCGCATGGAACGAAAACTTATTGCCATCGATCTCGATGGTACGACTCTCAACTCTCAAGCCAAAATATCCGCTAAGACCCAGAGTGTCCTGACCCGCGCTCGCGAGGCTGGTCACATCGTCAGCATTGTCACCGGGCGACCTAACCGGATCTCTGCGAACTTTTACGACGACCTAAAGCTGACGGGCCCCATGATTAACTTTAATGGAAGCTTAGGTCACGTACCTCATCAGCAATCCGCAGATGAATATCAATATACCTTTAATCGCGAGATCGCCTTTGACCTGCTCCAACATCGTGAGGAGCTTGGCATTCACATGATTGCCGCCGAAGGTAAGGACCTCTTTCTCGCTGTTCGTGATCAACCCGTCGAGGTCGGTTTCTTCCCTACTCAACTTCAAAGTAATCAGATCCTTAATCAGAAATCGCTTCACAATAATCCCACTAGCCTCACCATTGCCGTTGACCGGACCAAGCAACAAGGGCTGCTGGATTACTTGCGCACCAATTTCGATGATGAAATCGACGCCGCACCTTGGGGTGGGCCTAACTCAGTCGTTGAATTGGGCGTTAAGGGCGTTCAAAAGGCCACCGGAGTCGAGTTCCTGGCCCACCATTACAACGTGCAACGACGCAATATCATCGCATTTGGTGATGAGCACAACGACTCCGAGATGATCGACTATGCCGGCTGGGGCGTGGCCATGCAAAATGCTACCGCCCCGATTAAGGCCCTAGCAAATGACATGACCGCTCTCGACAATGATCATGATGGGTTGGCCAATTATCTGACGGACTACCTAAAACTAGCTGAATAACTGTATCGTATAACAGCCGACATCACGATGATGTCGGCTGTTTTGCTAGCGATAAATTCTTTTGTCTTCCAGATAGGCGACAAATAATGACTGATATAAGGTGGAAAAATCGAGGAACATCTGCCGATCCACGAACTCATCGACTTGATGGGCACTCTCGTTACCGGGACCAAAGACGACAAACGGAAATTGGTGGCCTTTGTCCTTCAACAGGTTCGACGCATCCGTCACCGCGGGCAAGGCCAACTTGGGAATCACACCCCCGGCGAATGGCGCCCCAATCCTGGCGGCCAAGTCACTAAGCGGCGAATCCTTGGGCTCCTGTACCGGATTCTGAGACATGTAGACCGCCATTTCAACTTGGGCCCCCTGACCATTAGCACGATCGACCAGTCGTTGAAGCGCCGTGGTGACCTGATCATTATCGAACTCTGGAATTGTCCGGACGTTTATTTCGGCCGTCGCGGTTTCCGGAATTGAATTGACCTGATTCCCACCATTAAAAACGGTCGTGTTGAAGGTCAGGTCACCCAAAAAATCATTATGCCGATCGGTCTGGCGAAAGTCCCGGTTGGCCTGATACAACAGAGCTAGTAGTGGATCGATAGCATTAGCCCCCAATTCCGGCATCGAACTGTGAGCCGCCTGGCCGCGAGAAGTTAATTTGATATCCATCGAACCTTTATGCGACGAGAATAAATTGTAGCCACTGGGTTCACCAATCAGTAAAGCTGAGACGTCGTCCATATAGCCTTGCTCATAGAACACCTGTGAACCAAGTTCACCCACCTCTTCGGCCACGGTCGCCATCAACCGAATCCGTCCCTGCTTAGGTTGACCGGCCGCATGTAACTCGATCATGGCAATCACCATGGCGGCCAGCCCCGCCTTCATGTCGACGGCCCCACGCCCAATCAACTTATCGGCGTGTTCAGTTAACGTAAAGGGATCACTGGACCATTGGCTGACCTCACCGGGGGAAACCACATCCATATGACCAGAGAGTCCCAGGACCGGCCCCGCCTGACCAATTTCGGCCACGAGGTTCGCCCGGTTAGCAGCAACCGGTATAAGTTTGGCTTCGACACCATAATCGGCAAAAAGCTTTTGTAAATAGGTGGCCACCCGTTCCTCATGGTCGTTGACCGACTGAATTGCAACCAAATCACTCAGAAGCTGAATCTTCTGTTCATCGGTAAAAATTGACATGATCAATGCCTCCTTTAATTACTTCTTATATCCACTAACTCAGACAATACCAACGCCATTCCCTTAAACGATTGGCCTGACCAAAAAGGCACGACTCCTGACGAGTCGTGCCCAAATTTTAATCTTGATGGAACGCTTGGGTTGCCGAAATTGCGGCTTGCCAACCATCATAACAACGTTTCCGCTTGTCTTCAGCCATTTGTGGCGTGAATTCATCACGGGATTTGTGCATCTTGCGAATGGCATCGAGGTCCGGCCAAAAACCAACGGCCAAGCCGGCCAGGTAGGCCGCACCCAACGCCGTGGTTTCATTGATGGCCGCCCGTCTGATGGGCGTATCCAGGATATCCGCTTGGAACTGCATCAAAAAGTCGTTGTTAGCGGCCCCACCGTCAACGCTCAGGGATTGCAGGTTTAATCCGGTTTCCTTGGTCATCGTGTCGACCACGTCCCGCGTCTGATAGGCGATCGCTTCGACCGTGGCCCGCACGAATTGTTCCCGCGTGGTTCCACGCGTCAAGCCAAAGACGGCCCCACGTGTCTCTTGGTTCCAGTATGGTGCCCCCAACCCGGTAAAGGCTGGGACCACATAAACGTCGCCGGTCGTCTTGGCATCGACCGCCATCTTTTCAGATTCGCTGGCGTGCTCAAAGAAACGCATCCCATCACGTAACCATTGAACGGCTGAACCCGCGACGAAGATGGACCCTTCGAGGGCATAGGTAACCTTGCCATCGATCCCATAGGCAATGGTCGTCAAGAGCCCGTTGTGGGAAATTGTTGGTTTATCACCGGTATTCATCACGATGAAGGCCCCGGTTCCATAGGTGTTCTTGATCATCCCTTTGTCAAAGGCCGTTTGGCCAAACAAGGCCGCTTGTTGGTCCCCAGCGATCCCGGCGATTGGCACTTGCACCCCACTAAAGGTATACCCAGCAGTGTAACCATAGATTTCGGATGAAGACCGAACATCGGGTAACATGGAAGCTGGGATGTTCAAAATCTTCAGGATTTCATCGTCCCACTTTAAATCATTGATGTTGTAAAGCATGGTCCGACTAGCGTTGGTGTAGTCGGTCGCATGTACCCGGCCGCCAGTGAGCTTCCAGAGGATCCAGGTGTCAATGGTCCCAAAGAGTAGTTCGCCGCGTTCAGCGCGTTCCTGAGCCCCTTCAACGTGGTCCAGAATCCAACGGATCTTAGTCGCGGAAAAGTAGGAGTCCACCACCAACCCAGTTTTTTCGTGAATCATGTCTTCGTAGCCGTCGGCCTTCAATTGGTCGGCGATTTCACTGGTTTGCTTAGATTGCCAAACCACCGCGTGGTAGATGGGTTCGCCAGTCTTCTTATCCCAGATAATGGCGGTTTCCCGTTGGTTGGTAATTCCAATCCCACGGACCTTGTAAGGTTGGACGTCTGAATCAATTAAGGCATCCGAAATCACGGATTGAACTGCATTCCAGATTTCATTGGCATCGTGTTCGACCCAACCTGGTTGGGGGAAATATTGATGGAATTCACGCTGTGCCTGCCCTGCAATTTGGCCGTGCCGGTCGAATAAAATAGCGCGGGTACTCGTCGTCCCTTCGTCAATTGCCATCATGTATTGTTGATCATTCATCGTTTAGACTCTCCATTCATTCGTTGTTAGCAACGGCCTATTAATGCCGTGATATCGCACTTGGTTCCCAGTATACCGAAAACTTGCGATCAAGCCAAACGATTTTACAAATGAAACCGCCACCAAAGCCGAAATATCAGCGATGGTGGCGGTTTATAAGTTTTCGGAAATGTTTTTACTTTTCGTCGCTCTTGAGGACACCCGCAACCCCGTAACGGTCCGGTTGCATCTCACGTAAAATCACGTGGACGTGTTCTGCTGGAGCGCCCGTGTTCTTAGTAACAGCGGTGGTGACGTCTTGTACCAAAGCCTTAAGCTGCTCCTGTGATCGGCCAGCGATCAGGTCAATGTTTACGATTGGCATAGTTGACATTCCCTTCTTTGGTTGGTTTTGATAAGGCTATTATACCGAGAAATTTGGGGTGGAACAACTGGAAATGGTTGTTAGATTCATTGAATTTTTGGAGCAATAACTCTCAGTGATGATTGTTTGGTTGATTTACTAAGTTGTTGTGGGTGGACAGTAAATATTACCTGGAGGATTGAATGAATATCTAGGCATTTTGAGAGATTTGATGAGTTTTAATGCAAATTACAATACCGGGGAATGATTTCACACCAAGCGCCCAATTTTTTGAGATTATTCTCTGAAGAAATTGCCGATTTCCCATTATAAACTTCTGATTCAAATTATAGAATATTAATAATAGTAAGCTGCATGATTTCTATTGATCCTTTTTTAATCAGCACACGCTGTCGTTCATTGGCAGCGATAAGAGAATCGACATGATGGGAAAGCACACCTATTTTAAGTTGTTCTTCATATTCTGGAGTATGAACAAGCACTGCCTCAATTGTAGACTTTGACAAACTAGGAACACCAGTTGACTCATCATATCGAAGCCAATTAACTTTTGAAACTAATGTGAAAAGAAAATATAAATTCATCTTCCTATTGGGGGTCATATAAAACAGTGTGTCTACTGTCCAAAAAGGACCTTCTAAAAATTGCGGTTTGTTTATTGTTCCCTTTCGACCGAGACCAATTGCATCCGTTTCTGACAAACAAGAATCAACACTTGTAAGATAACCACCAGTTCCATAAACGGGTATTGTTCCATTACCAAGTTCTTTATAATCTCTTCCTGAATGAACTTGTAATAAACTACCAAGCTTACGCTGCTCCCAGGTAATCGTTGCCCCAACGCTTCAACTTATTCCATTTACTTGGGAGCAGCGTAAGCTTCAAGAGGTCTCCGATAGTCTATCTTATGGAATGAATACGGCTGCAACGACATATGACGGAATAAACAAATATATAAGGATTACTGATATCGATGAAGATTCCCATCAAATTATCTTGAGCGATATTAAGAGTCCTTTGAACAATGCTGATGATTCATACTTGCTTAAAGACGGTGATATTTTGTTTGCCAGGACAGGTGCCAGTGTTGGAAAAACATTTATTTATACCTCAGACATCGGAAAGGCTTATTTTGCGGGCTTTTTAATTTGTCAACGAACAAAGAAGGAATACAACCCACGTTATATTTTCCAACAGACACTAACTAAGTCATATTTGAAATTTGTAAAGATTTATTCACAACGATCGGGACAGCCAGGAATAAATTCCAATGAATACGGCCAGTTTGTTTTCTCAATTCCAACGACTAAAAGAGAACAGGATGCAATCAGCTTTTTTCTTTCACACATGGATTCCCTTATCGCTGCCAATGAACGACCAGACAAAAATAAGCATCTGTGGTCATGTTTACCAACAGAAGCTCACTTAAGAAAAAACATATTAACTAAATAAGACTGGCCAAATGTTTCATCACCTTATCATTGTCTTGATTCTCAAGTTCTTGAATAATGTGTAAATAAGTTTGTTGTGTCGTAGTCATATTAGAGTGGCCTAATCTTCGTGCAACTGAAGCAATACTAACACCCGCATATAGCAAAAGAGAAGCGTGTGTATGTCTAAGCCCATGAACCGAAATTACCGGCACTTGTGCCCGTTTACAAAGTCTCTCAAGATAATGATTCACTGTGTCATTGTAGATCTTGCCATTAACAAATATCGGTTTATCTTCTGGCAGCCCCTTTGTTAATTGAGAAAATTGAATCACACTTTGCCAGTCTAAGGGGATTTTTCGTACAGATGAATCATTCTTGGTTGGCGCAAATCCGCCTTCACTGGATTTATAATCCCAAGTCTTATTCACCGTTAAGGTCTGATGAGCGAAGTCAAAATCCTCTGGCGTGACTCCTAAAGCTTCCGCGAATCTCAAGCCAGTCTTGGCAATTAGCGAAATAAAATAGTCCCAGTTCACTTCACCTTCAAGATGCAATTCATTTAGGAGTGCTTGCAGTTCATACTGATGTAAATACTTAATCTTATGCTGCTGATGCGGCGTCCCCTTGATAATGGCCTTCCTAGTTGGATCCCGACTGATCAGGCCCTCTTCCAACGCATCTAACAACGAGCTTTTTAAATGGCGATGAAAATCCATTGTCGTCTGACGTTCATGTGTTTCAGCATAGTCATTCAAAAGTTGCTGATAACTCAATCGAGTAAGTTCTGACATCTTCAACTCTGGTGCTAATTTTGTTAATTGTTTGGCAGTCATCTCATATTTTTTATAAGTCACTGACCTGACCGCACCCAGCTTATACAACTCCATCCACTGGCTGAAGTATTGGTAAAACCTTTGAGTATTGTTCATATCCATTCCCCCAAAACTAAAAGAGTTGACTAATCTTTAATCGATTAATCAACTCTTTTATATCTGAGTGAATATTCAAAGTGCCAGTAAAATAGCTCACAACATCCAGTCACTGTCGCTCAACCGCAGTGTGTAGCCTACTTGATTGAATAAATATTAAACAAACAAATTCTGCATCAAAAACTTCTTGACTTGTTTAAGCTGTTCCACCTTTTCCTCATTGGCAGCGATAAGGGAATCACATTGATATAGAAGTGTTCCTAACATACCTACTTCATTCAGATTTACAGGGATTACAATTTCAGCGTTCTTAATGTCTTTCGAATTAATCGAATCGAATGTTGAACCGGTACTTTTAGTGCTCCAAAAGTCTATTTCCTTTAAATACTTCAGCATCTGAAAGATATATTCATTTCCTTTGATGGCTGCCATACCTCTTCCAAGAACAATGTTGAATTGTGTTTTTGCAACTTCACCAACTGGGGCTCTCACACTTAAAAGAACATCTCCTTTATCACCAGTCTTAGTTACTTGGGTGGTCCAGACTCGCGGTTTCACCATTCCAGAGCTAATATCCGCGTTACCTTGAACTAATATATGGTCGCTAGGATTACTAGTATAATTTTTTGACAGTGGTGATTGTCCCATAGTAATTTTAACAATATCACCTAGCTTACGCTGCTCCCAAGGGTCCTTAAAATCCTTAAATCGCCATTCTACCGAAAAAAGTCTTTGCAACAGCAACTTTTTTTGTAGTTTTAATTGTCTTACCTTTTTCTCATTGGCAGCGATAAGGGAATCAATATTACGTAAAGTATCCACGAGCCGCGATTGCATATTTAAGCTCGGAAACAAAATTTCTAGGTTCCCAATGTCATCCAAGTAAATTCCTGACTGAGCCGACAAGGTTGCTTTAGAATTGATCTGTTGTTGAAGATCATCAGTTTGTAATTCATATTTCAAAAATTCATTCGATATTTCTGAGTCTCCTCGAATGATTGCCACCGATCTTTGAAACGCAATAAGGACATTACTCTTATGAAATATTGCAGTTCGTCCGAGCGAACCAACACATGTCAAGAGCAGATCTCCCTCATTCAAGGTGTAGCCCTTATAAATATCTTCGTAATCACTAAAACTAATCATTCTATCTGAGTTATCGTAATGAACCCTTCCGGAATAAATATTTTTAGCGCTTAAAAGAAATGCAGCTGCGCCTTCAGCATGCGATGCATGTGTTCCATCTTTTAGTAACGTGACAATCTGTTTCAACTTACGCTGCTCCCAATCATCCCCAAATCCCTTAAACCGGATCCGTGGATTCATTTGCTTTTTCTTCTCCATCATTTAAAAATCCTCTTAAGAGCCTCAAGCTGCTGTTGAGCGTCAGCGTCTTGACCAACTAAATCATCCAGCATCTCACTTAAACTGCTCTGTAATTCATCGATCTGCTTATCTGTTTCCTGCATGTCCGCAACTAACTTATCAACGTCTACAGGCGATTCTTCCTCGAAAGTATCCACGTAACGCGGAATATTTAGATTGAATTCATTTTCTTCGATCTCTGCCAACTCAGCCTTATGGGCATACTTGTCGACATCTTCCCGCTTCACATAGGTATCGATAATCTTATCAATATCCGGATCCCGTAAGTAGTTTTGATTCTTACCCTTTTCAAAATTTTGCGACGCATCAATAAAGAAAATGTCCTTCGTCGTCTTGTGCTTTGAAAATACCAAAACAGTTGTCGGAATTGAAGTAGAGTAGAACAATTTAGCCGGCATTCCGATAACCCCATCTAAATAATTCTTTTGAATCAAGGCCTTGCGAATCGTTCCTTCGGCAGCACCACGGAACAAGACTCCATGTGGCAAGACAATCGCCATCTTCCCGGTATCTGACAAGTGATAAAGACCATGCAAGAGGAAGGCAAAGTCCGCCTTCGATGCCGGTGCCAGCTTCCCATAATCCTTGAAACGCGGATCCTTCAATTTGTTCGCGTTGTTGTCCCACTTGCTAGAGTATGGCGGGTTAGCAACCACGGCATCAAAGCTCCGGGGATGATCGACACCATCGGCATCGGTTCCGTCTGGCCAGTCAGACTCTAACGTATCCCCATTTCGAAGATCCATGTTTTGATATTCCACCCCATGCATCATCAAATTCATCCGTGCTAGGTTATAGGTTGTGGTGTTCAATTCCTGGCCATGGAAGTGAACCCGGTCATGATCCCCCTGTTCATTTAACGCTTCTTGAACGGTTAACAACAGCGATCCGGACCCCATGGTTGGGTCGTAAACGCTGAATTGACTACTGCCACTTTGAACGTCCAGTGTGGCCAAACGAGCCAAAACCTTGGAAACTTCATGCGGCGTGTAAAATTCTCCGGCCTTTTTCCCGGAGTTACCTGCGAACTTTGCAATCAGGTATTCATAGACATCCCCCAAGATGTCGTGACCTGCCTCATCATTGTAATCAAAGGTATCCACGGACTGAACGATTTGACTCAACGCTTGCGCCCGTGAAACCGTCGAATTGCCCAGCCGTGAATTCCCCAAGTTAACATCGTTAAAAATCCCACGAAAGTCCTGTTGTGAATTGCTGTTTAATTGAGCGTTTTTATCAAATTCATCAAACATATCTTGAAAATCAGAAGGCTTTATCTGACTGTCATTCACCTTTTGCGTAATCGTCCGCCAAGTGAACTCTGGGGCAATCGCATACCCTAGTTCACTCGCAGCATCTTCTAGATAGTCGTCAACCCCATCTTCAGCAACCGCTGCCGTATAGGCATCATTTACAGACTGCCCTTCTGCAACATCAAAAACTTTGGATTTAATCCAGTGTTGTTCTTGATGCTCCGAGAGATACCGATAAAACATGAATCCTAAGATATAGTTTCTGAACTCACTGGCATCCATATTTCCTCGCAGATCATTGGCCATGGCCCACAACCGCGACGTCATGTCTTGTGCTTCTTCTCTTTTACTCATAGTTGCTCCTTAAATTCTTGATTGATTTGGTCGGCGAATTTCGTAAATTCACTCCGTAGTTGATTACGATACTTAATCTTTGACAAGACTTGAATACTCTTATCCGTCGCATCCGTCTTGTAATAGCGCTGACCCTTGGTAATAATATCCGTCAGTTCGTTATTCTCACTCAAGTCATCGTTACCCGTAATGTGCCGATCCAGGATCAAGTTCATCTCGTCCTTCACACCCTCGGCATCGACCAGTCCCCACTTTTGCCGAAAAGCCAAAATGACAGTCCGCCGACTCCGTTGATTGTGTTCCGCCAAGATTCCTTTAATTGACGAAGACTTGACGGGATACTCCGAGACCAAGTCATGGTCCAATTGACCGTTGTGAATATCCGCAGCCATCCGCTTAACCTGTTGACCATATTGACGGTCAGTCAGTTGATCAGCCATATCATTAATCTTACCAAAAGTTTCATCTGCGGCATCTTGATCGCCATCATTGGTTTCATTCAGGAATTGTGCAATCAGTTCTTCAAGGTAATCATAATTAACCTTGACCTCATTGACATGTTCCATCTGCAAATCAAAATCACCGTAGTTGATGTTGTTGTCGGGATGACGTCCAACGATGGCCTCTGTTAAGTTATTAGCAATTGTATTGGTTAGTCGAACTTCTTGATCCGGTGTAATTCCAATCTTTTCCAAGAGCTTATCCGGTTGGTCATAATCATATGAATCGTCCTGTTTTAGCAGGGCCATCGCATGATTATATTGCTTTAACAGGTCCAAGGTCTGGTCTTGCTTGGCCTCACTGGCGGAGATATGGTCAAAACCATCCGTCAGTTCTGCTAACTGTTTGACAAGCTTTTTGGCCTGGTCCTTTGTCGCGCCAACATCTGGAGCAATAACACCCCCACCGCCTTTATCAACATTTGGCAGTCCAATTTGAATATTCGCCGAATTCCGGTCCGCATATGTCCGCAAGGCTTCGTTCATGAGCTTCTCAGCCTGTGCTGGCCAACGATAGTTAACGATTCGGCCATAAGGCTTCTGTTGCATATCCTGAATCCGATTGGTCCGGGAGTACGCCTGAATCAAGTTAGCTCCCTGCATGGTCCGGTCGACATACAGGGTATTCAAGTATGGGGCATCGAACCCCGTCAGCAACTGGTCAATAACAATCACGATATTTAGATAATCCTCGGGATCGGTACTGATACTCCGGTTCAACCGAGACACCACGTCCTCGGTATATTCCCTTACAGTATCATCCCCGAAGGCCGTTCCAAATAGCTCATTGTAGGCCGCCATTGCATTGTGCAAGCCCTGGTTGGTCTGCAACATATGATTGCCATTGGAATTATCCTGACTAAATGTCACTGCGACCTTCAGCCGTTTGTCAGCGGGAAGCTCGGCATTCCGCCGTTGGAACTCCTCAAAATACTTAATTGCCATGGGTGACGAGGCTTTCCCACCACCAACATGGGTCGTCAACATGGCGCTGTAACGACCGGAAACGGACCGGTTTCGCCACTTATTTAGAATATCATCGACGACCAACTTAACATGATCGTCATTGTCATCATAGACACCGGAATTAACGGAATCATCCATATCTTCACGGGATAAATGGTCAATCTTGTATTTAATCTGTTCCTGGGTCCAGTCAGGATGTTTCTCCTGATAGAAGGCGGGTAAATATTGTTCCTTCAACACATCCTCCGACAGCGTCGTGTTGAAGTCGACCTTAAATCCCAAGACATTTCGATCCGCAATGGCCTCACGAATGGTATAGGCATGAAGTAAGTCCCCAAAGATCTCCTGCGTCGTGATGCCGTCAAAACTTGGCGTCCCAGTATAGCCGACCCAGGCACCATGGGGGAAGCCGGCCTTCGCCCGTTGCAACATGTCACCACTGGTCGAACGATGCGCTTCGTCAACAATAAATACGATATGTTGATCGGGCTTCTTAAAGTTAGCCCGTTGAACCAGTCGATCCAGCTTTTGAATCGATGTAACCACGATGCCGCCGCCCTTTTGCCGGATTTTTTGGCCAAGAACGCTGACGTTCGCGGTGTCCGTAACAACCCCATTTTTATTTTCATCATTGGTATCCGGATCGTAGGCGGAATAATTATCAACCGTTTGTTGAGTCAAGGCAATCCGGTCCACAATGAAGACGACCTTATCGACATTGGGTAGCCTTGAAGCCAACCAAGCTGTTTTGAAACTACTGATGGTCTTCCCTGAACCGGTCGTATGCCAGATATATCCCAGCTTTTGACTATCCAAATTAAAACTAGCCTCGTTGATCTGTTGAATAACTTTGCGCGTCGCATACACCTGATATGGCCGCATCACCTTTAACATCTGGTGATGCTGGGTGCCATCCAGAATCATATAGTTAGTCGCCATCTGATGCGCCATGGGAATCGACAACATCCGATTCAAAAAGTCTCGCCAGTCCATAACAGGTTGATTATTATCTTCCCGCTGCCAGTGAAAGGCAAAGTCAAAGTTGAACTTATCCGCCGTCGTATTCGCCATATAACGGGTATCGTCCGGCGTCATCCCAATTAGAATTTGCACCGTGGAATAAATATCTGTGAACTGCCCTTCAGTGGCATACTGTTCCATCTGGTTCAGCGCCTCTGTAACATTATGATTTGCGGCCTTTTCTTCAATATGAATAATTGGTAGTCCGTTAATCAACAACGTGGTATCGAAGCGCCGGTCACGATAGCCAGCCAACTTATGTGGCCGTTCAATCTGATTCACCACCTGATAGACAGTATTTCCGGCCCCCACATTGGCCTGATCAAACACTGTGAGGAAGATATGACGACCGTCATCCATGTCAATTTCGACCTGGGAAACTCCATTCAGTCCATACAAAAACTTTCCAGCTAAATAGGGCGTTTCCAAATCATCAATTTGTTTTTTTACCTGCGCAAACTCGTTATCACTCAAAGGTTCATCAATTTTATCCTGATTATTTTTTTCAAGAATCTGTTTAAAATTAGCCCATAACTGTTCCGTCTGGGTAATATCCGGCACGTATTGCCATTGCTTGGTCCCACCAATCTGTTCAAGGTAACCAATCAACTTGTTTTCAAAATCTAATTCCGCGTCCATTGTTGTCAATCCTCTCAATTTTCTATTGCTGGGCCTGCTTCGCTTCCCGCTGTTCCGACTGACTAATAAAGTTTCCTTCAATGTCGATGGTGTTGACCAGGTTAACAAAGGCATGGCGATCGACTTCCTTGACGGCCTGCTCCAGGTCATACAGCTCATAACGAGAAATGACCACCATCAGCACGTTATTTTCCTTGCCGGTATAGGCACCCGTGGACGGCAACACCGTGATCCCCCGAATCAGCGTGCGGTTCAGTTCATCAACCACCGTTTGCTTGTGGCTGGTCACGATGAAGGCTGTTAACTTCTGATGCCCGGTATGAATGCCATCGACGACGCGAGACATCGCGTAAATGGAAATGATCGTGTATAGCGCACTCTCCCAGCCAAACATAAACCCGGCCACCACCACAATCGTCAAGTTAATCATCATCATGAGGGTTCCAATTGTTCGACCAGTGGTTTTCTCCAAGACGACGGCGATGATATCCATCCCCCCGGTCGAGAAGCCATATTTCAAGGGATACCCAATCGAAACACCGGAAAGAATTCCCCCAAATAGGGCCGCTAATAGTGGATTATTCGAAATATTATGTACGGGCACGACAATCGTCAGTACGGAGGTCAAGATCGCCACGATAATCGAATACAGCGTGAAGCGCCGACCAACCTTGAACCAGCCTAACAGGCCAATTGGGATGTTGAAGAGCAGGATGAACCACCCCGTGCTCACGTGCAGGTTCACCATCTGAAGAATCGTGGCGATAATCTGTGAAACCCCATTAATTCCTGACGAGAAGATCTTCCCTGGTACCAGGAATTCGTTCAGTGCAATGGCACTAACCACTGAAGACATGACCATGATCAAAAACTGTTTAGCCAGCTCGCGCTGCTGCTTGTTACCCATAACTGTCGCCCTTTCCAGAAACGTTGCTCCCATCATTATACCTAATTTAATGGTTAAATGGCTCAAGTTTTCTGGGCTTCCCCAAATGATTCCCTCGTTTCTCGCGACGACTCTTTAAGTCGTTTAAGTTTTTTAATGAATATATTAGCTTAAAATGTATAAATATTTGAATATCCAAAAAATATAAATAATTCAATGCAAATTCTGCCGAAAAGTCCCGGTTTTCCACGAAACATGATAGAATAGAAAACGTAATTTTATTCATTAAAGAGAGGAGCGCTCCGTTTGAACTATTCGGCTTGCACGAGTATTTTAATTGGCCCCCGGGCAACCACCGACGGGTCTGTCATCATTGGGCGTAACGAAGATGCCAAGGCCGCTTGGCCAAAACACTTCGTCGTTCACCCAGCAACGACCGCAACCACGCCGCAAACCTTTGTCAGTCAGGATAATGGCTTTACCATGCCGTTACCCCTGCACGCTGCGAAATATACGGCCACGCCCGAATGGACGGCTAAGTATGGCCTGTTCGAAGAGGACGGCTTCAACGAATTTGGCGTCGCCATGAGCGGTACCGAGAGTACCTATTCAAATGAGCGCGTCTTAGGTGCCGATCCTTTGGTTAAGGATGGTTTGGGTGAAGAGGCCATGATTACCGTGGTCTTGCCTTACATCCATACCGCTCGCGAAGGGGTCGCTCGCCTAGGTCAATTGATTGAACACTACGGAACCAGCGAATCAAACGGGATTCTCTTCGCCGACCAACAGGAGGCCTGGTACCTGGAAACGGGTGCTGGCCACTACTGGGTTGCCCAACGCATCCCTGCCAACGGGTACACCGTGGTTGCCAATCAAATGGCCATCCAAGCCATCGATTTCAACGATGCCGATAACTTCATGTTTGCCCGCGACCTGCAAAAGTTTGTTGCCGACAATCACTTGAATCCGCATCGCAATCAATTCATTTGGCGGGATATCTTTGGGACCCAAGACCAATCCGACCTGTACTACAACACCCCACGGGTTTGGTATGGGCAAAAGATCTTGACCCCAAGTGTTGTTCAAGAACCCCAGGCATTTGACTTACCGTTTATTCAGTATGCCGATCGGCTACTGAGTGTTGACGATGCCCAGGCTTTCTTAAGTAGTCACTATGAGGAAACACCTTACGATCCCGTTGGGTCCGGTTCGCCCGAACAACGAACGGCATTCCGGCCAATCAGCTTGGCCAAGACCCAGGAATCACACGTCTTGCAGGTCCGACCCAACCTGGACCCCGCCCTGGCTGGTATTCAGTGGTTAGCCATGGGCGTCGCCGCTCAAAGTGTCTACGTACCCTTCTACGCCGGCATTGACAGCACACCAGATGCGTATCATCTGGGAACCGAGACCTATGACAGCGAGTCGGCTTACTGGGTCTACAAGCTGGTGAGCGTCCTGACCGATGCTCATTATCACGAGGCCTGGCCAACCGTCAGCGCCGTTCAAAAGGATCTGCGGATCGCCTTCAAGCAATCCGTCCAACACACGGATCAAGTTGGCAGTCAATTATCTGGCCCCGAACTGAACCATTTCTTAACGCAACAAGCCTTCGCCAACGCCGCATTGGGAATTCGGCGTTACCGAGAGCTGGCCGCGACCTTAATCACTCAGGCCACCGACCTTGGTCCGCTGAACTATCACCAGGACCTAAATCTATAAACAAGGTGGGGGTCGCTAATTGAGCGGCTTCACTATAAATGGGAGATATCATCATGGGAAAGCAAAAAAAGATCGGCGTTTCGAGCCTGATCTTAATGATTTTTTCGGCCATCTACGGTTTCGCTAACACGACCGTTGCTTATGACCAAATGGGTTACGCCAGTATTATCTGGTACATCTTAGCTGCGTTATTGTTCTTCTTGCCAAGTGCCTTGATGCTGGCCGAATATGGGTCCGCCTTCAAGGAGGCCAAGGGAGGAATTTACTCTTGGTTGGCTGGTTCCATCGGTGAAAAGTGGGCGTTCATTGGGACCTTCATCTGGTTATCCTCATGGATCATCTGGATGTTATCCACTTCCACCAAGGTTTGGATTCCACTCTCCACGTTAATTTCTGGGAGTGACCAAACACAGACCTGGTCCTTCTTAGGCTTATCCTCAACACAAACGGTCGGGTTACTCGGCATCTTCTGGATCCTGGCCGTGACCTTCTTCGCGACACGGGGGATGAACTCCATCGCCAAGATTTCTTCACTCGGGGGCTTCTTCGTGATGTTCCTGACCGGGGTCTTTTTCGTGGCCAGCATCGTCATCTGGTTCCTAAACGGTGGCCAACTCGCCGAACCAATTCACGGGATTCACAGCTTCGTTAGCTCACCAAATCCTGGTTTCTCATCCCCACTAGCCCTGCTTTCCTTCATCACGTATGCGGTCTTCGCCTATGCCGGCATGGAATCCATGGGTGGGATTACCGATAGCATGGACAAGCCGGAAAAGACATTTCCTAAGGGGTTAATCATTTCAACGATTGCCATCACCATCATGTATTCCCTCTCCATCTTCATGTGGGGGATCAGCACCAACTGGCACCAAGTACTAGGTGGTGACGAAGTTAACCTGGGGAACATCTCTTACGTCCTGATGAATAACCTCGGACTAGTCTTAGGAAAGGCCATGCACCTTTCCGCTAGCACCGCCGCTACCATGGGCCAACTCTTAGCCCGCTTCACCGGACTAAGCATGTTCATGGCTTACTTAGGTTCCTTCTTCGTGCTGGTTTACTCCCCATTGAAGTCCTTCATCATGGGGTCTTCTCCAAAACTGTGGCCTAAGAAGATGACGAAATTAAACAAGGCTGGTTTGCCGGCCTTCTCCATGTGGTTACAAGCCATCGTGGTAGCCGTCTTCATCTTCTTGGTAGCCTTCGGGGGTTCTGCCGCAAATAAGTTTTACTTGATTCTGACCGACATGGCTAACGTCTCAACGTCCTTCCCTTACCTCTTCTTGATTGGGGCCTTCCCATTCTTCAAGCAGCGTCAGGACCTGGACCGACCATTCGAAGTCTTCACCAGTCGACTCTGGACCAACGTCATTGTCACGTTGGTTCTGATCGTTCTGGTTGGTGGGATCGGCTTTACCTGTCTGGAACCAATGTTGGAACATGACTATATGACCGCCTTCTGGACGATTATCGGACCGATCTTCTTCGGTGCCGTAGCTTGGATCTTCTATCACAACGCCCAAAAGCGCAATGATATTACCGAGACGGCTTCTGACGAAAACTAATTTAACGATCAAAGGGTGCCCGCTGTGGGCACCCTTTTTTTGCCAAAATTATGGCTCTGATAAACTTACCCCGTTTATTATCCGAGGAAACTCCCCCAGTTACCGAAGAATATTCTCATACAATTGGTGACTACGATAGCCCAGCCCTTACCCACTTGCGCCGGGGGTTAAAGCCAATTGATCAAAGCTTCTTTTGGCTGGTGGCGGTCTCCACAGCGAACACCCGCACTGGCGGTCGGAGACGGCGGTCCCCCCAACCACACAAAAACACCCACCAACCAAGGAAAGGTTGCTGGGTGCAAGGCTTACCGGCGACGCAAGGTTCGATCGGGTTGTTGACCGATGAACAGCGGGGCCCGTTCTTCGATAACATCACTGAATTCCAAGCCGTACCACCGCGTTGGCGATAACGTGATTCGTTGTAATAACAACCGCCCGCCAATCAGTAGTCGATCCCAGGTAGACATTTCGCCTTGGACCCCGAGGTCTTGGAATTGTTGATTCAACATGACAAACTTGAAGTTCCCGACCCGCCGGAACGGAATACTGGAATAAGGTGGTGTTTGATCATCAATCAAGCCTTCGTCCAATAGGTCGTTCACGATTTGCCGCAGATAGACGTTCAAGCGTTGGGGTTTCTTGAAGCCCAAGTAGAGTTGGACATCAATCACGTTCCGGGTCCCCAGAGTGTCGATGGTGTAGGAACATTCGTATGGCGTGTCCGCCTCGTTAACGGTCACAAACCAGTAGACTCGGGCCCGCTTGGGTTGTTGGTCTAAGATGGAGTAAATCGTGGCTCGCTTAATTTGATAGTCCTTGGTGACCGGACTCAAATAGACCAGATTCGTCGAGAATGACGGAATCCCATCATCGGCGCTTAAAGCCTCGAGTTGCGGCAAAAATTCCGAGAGCGAAACATCTTCCGTTTCGGCCAGGTGGGCATCACGACGAAGATTGCCGTAGTACCAGAAGACCATGACGGTCAAAATAAGCAGGGTAATCAGCAACGTCACGTACCCACCATGCACGAACTTGGCGAGACTCGCTAACAGGAACAAACTTTCCAACAGACCAAAACTAATGACATACACCCGCGCCAATGCCCGGTGATGCTTTTGCATCAGGAAGGCATGTAGCAGCATCGTGGTCATTAACATCGTCACGGTAATGGCCAAGCCATAAGCGGCTTCCATGTTGTCCGAGGTCCGGAAGTACCAAACAATGGACAGCGTTACCGCACAGAGAATCCAGTTCACTGTGGCGATATATAATTGACTCTTCACGTTACCAGGAAACTTGATCCGTAACCGCGGTAACAGCTTCAGGCTAATCGCTTCGTGGACTAGTGTGTATGATCCGGTAATTAACGCTTGCGAGGCAATAATGGCGGCCACCGTGGCAATCACGATCGCAAAGATTTGCCAGCGTCCGGGCACCATTGCATAGAATGGATTGGCTGGGCTGCTGACGGCCATCTCAGCACCATGGCGAATCACCCAGGCCCCTTGGCCCAAGTAACTCAGCATGAGCGTTAGGTAAACGAATGGCCACGTGCCATAAATGTTTTGTTTGCCCACTTGCCCCATGTCGGAATATAGGGCCTCGGCCCCCGTGGTGGCCAAGAAGATACTTCCCAGGATGAAGATGCCGTGGCGATTAACGGGACTGAAGAGAAACGTGATAGCGTACACTGGCGACAGGGCCCGCAGGACCGTTGGCATCGCCAACAGGTTGCGCAGACCCACGATGCCAATGAAGCTAAACCAGATCAACATCAGTGGTCCAAATGACCAACCGATCATTTCCGTTCCAAACCGTTGAACCAGGAACAAACCTAAGAGAATCCCCGTAACGACTAACAGGACCCAACCTTGTCCGGTGCTAAAGTGTAAGGGCCCTAACGTCTGGCCCTTTAATCCTTCAATCGCAGATGTGACAGTCACGGCCGGAGTTAACGTCCCATCGGCTAGTAGGGCTGCCCCGCCGACCAGGGCTGGAAAGATTAACCATTTAGCGTGTGGCCGAACCAAGGCATATAGGGCAAAAATCCCGCCTTCATGGTTGTTATCGGCCCGCATAGCCAACAGAATATATTTAATCGTCGTGATTAGCATCAAGGTCCAAAAGATTAATGAAATGCTCCCCAACATAATCGGTGTGGTCGCGGCTGCTCCCTGATGCCCCGACTGACTGATGATGGCATTCATGACATAGAGCGGCGAGGTTCCAATGTCCCCGTACACAATCCCTAAAGTAATGATCATGCCCACGCCGGATAACGACCTTGTCGTCATTTTCATGGCTAGACCCCCCTAACTTGATGCTACTGCATATGATAGAGTTGTCCTTGCCAAAACCCAAGCAACGGTGAGCACTTGAGTAAGTGACTGATCTAATTCTGACCAAAATGAATCAAAGACAAATCACTAACGCCGGATAACCATTAAATCCCTGATTCGTCAAACCGGGCCCGTAATTTCTGTTCACTGGCAGCCAAGAGGCGTTCTGGGTTCACGCCAAACTTATGGCTCAAAATCAAAACCTGATCCAAGACATCTCCCAGTTCTTCTTCCAAATTAGCGGTCAGGTCTGCCGACGTCCGGTCAGCTTCCCCCGGATGATCACGGCCAATCTCGATCGCCCGAATGGCCCGGGACAGCTCACCCACTTCCTCCGTCAAAAAATTCAAGCGAATAAAGGGTGAGTACTGATACCATTGTCGACTTCGATAGAAACGAACCAACCACTCCTGATGTGTTGTTAAGTCCATCATAACCTCCTATGCTCTTGCACTAACGTCGTTCATCCTAGATTACCACCGCTCGACTGAATCCTCGGTTGTCACGTCTTACAAATTTATCTTTACCTGATTACCAAGCAACCGGTGCCCAACAAAAAAGCGTTCAATCCATCACTGGGATTGAACGCTCACAACACTTGATTTAACTGATTACTTTTGAATTAAGTAGATGATCCCTTCGCCAGGTTCAATTCCCTCATACGAGGAATCCAAACTAACCAGACTACCACCGACGTACCAGCCACTGTAGGTCGTGCTTCTAGTCTTGGCATCATACCCGGCAGCGGTCAAAGCGGCATCGATTGACTTCAGACTGTTAGGATCCTTACTCTGAAAGTCAATGTACTTCATCGTCTTGAATGGCGTGTAGAAGGCTACTTGGCGACTCATGTCATCCCGCATATCAGTCACGGCAGAAAATTCATCAATAGCCAAGAAGTTATTTGCCGCATCCCTCAACTTAGCATCATAGATGGAATTAGGGAACAAATACCGTGTCATGGCAATGTCATTGACGGTTTTACCAGAATCGGCCGATGTATCCACCACCTTAGGTGTGGTCGTCTTCTTAGAGACCTTCTTCAGATACCCTCGCCAGATCCAGCCTTGCAAGGTGCCATCAGCACTCTTGACGTGGTAGTAAATGGCATTGTGCCCCTTGTTTTTCTTATAGAGCTTCTCGTGAGCATCCGTATACCATGTTACCGTTGGGGTAACATCATTGTTACTATACCGGATCGCCAGATGCCGCGAATACCGGGCACCTTTCGTGGCTCGCATAGCATGACGCTTCATACTCTTACGCCAAACCAACCGAACCGACTTGGACCGCTTCGCCGAATATTGGCTATTTGCGGAAGCCGTCACACTCGACACACCCAATACGCCAGCACCGGCAACCAGAACGGCCAGTGCCTGAATCATCTTTTTCATATGAATCCCTCCCACTGTGGTCTAGTTTAGCACTCACAGCGAAATAGTTGAAGATAAAAACCGATGTGCATCGAACCATTTCAAGCGATAATCAAACGCTACCTTCGACACCATAGCCTAGTCCACTGAATCGGTCATCACCACTGCGGTTAAATCTGTCGACAAAAAAAGTCGTCCCTCATTCCAACTGAATGAGCGGACAACTTTTAAAATCTAAGAAACTCCGGCTTGCTAACCAATCTCTCTGAATCACGTTATTAGCATCTCTTAAACTCCAATAGACAACTATACACGACAAAGTGATGATCGTCAAGGATTATTTCACAAAAATTTTCAAATCAACAAAAAAACACCAACCTCAACGGATTGATGTTTTAAGTGTGACTTACTTAGCAGCCCGACGGCGTTCTGGAATCCGCGCAGCCTTACCATTAAGATCACGGAGGTAGTACAACTTAGCACGACGTACGCGACCTTGACGAATAACGTCAATCTGAGCAACTCGTGGGGAGTTTAATGGAAAAATCCGTTCAACACCGACACCGTTACTCATCTTACGTACAGTATAGGTTGCCTGGATACCGGCACCCTTACGCTTGATGACAACCCCTTCAAACAATTGGATACGTTCACGCGTACCTTCAACGATCCGGGCGTGGACACGAACAGTGTCACCAGCACGGAAATCAGGAACATCGTCCCGTAATTGTTCTTGGTTAATCTTAGCAATCAAATTGTTTTGGCGCATAATTTAATCTATCCTTTCGCCAACATTCATTCTCTATTTCGACAGCGGAATGTTGTTTTTGTGGCTAAACAGCCAAAGACAAGTTTACCATATCAGCATATGCCTGTAAAGATTATTTTCTTGACTCCTTAGCTGCCGCCTGGCGTTCTTCTTCCTCGATCCGAACATCCGCTAGCAGACGCTTCTGTTCTGCCGTCAGCTTGCGGTGATCGATTAGGTCCTGCCGGCGCTGGTAGGTCCGGCGGAGGGCCTCTTTTTGCTGCCATTCGGCAATCTTACCATGGTCACCACTCGTTAGCACTGGCGGCACGGTCATCCCCCGGAAATCGGCTGGACGGGTGTATTGTGGGTATTCCAACAACCCTGAGGAAAATGAATCTCCCGGCGCCGACTCGGCGTTCCCCAAGACACCTGGCAACAGCCGAACCGTGGCATCGATCATGACCATCGAGGCCAATTCGCCCCCTGTCAGCACGAAGTCGCCCAGGGACACCTCATCGGTCACCAATGTCCGAATGCGTTCGTCATAGCCCTCATAATGGCCACACAGGAAGGTTAAATGTTCCTCATGAGCAAACTCCTCCGCCACGTGTTGGTTAAAGGTTACCCCGGCGGGATCGAGTAAGATCACGCGACCCTTGGGTAAACCTTCAGCCGCGGCCTGTTCCTCGGTAGCCTTCAAAGCATCGAAGATCGGTTGCGGCTGGAGCAACATTCCCGCGCCACCCCCAAAGGGATAATCATCAACGTTACCATGCTTATTAGTGGAGTAGTCCCGAAAGTTCGTGACCGGCATAGTCAAATGACCGTTCTGAATGGCCTTACCCACGATGGAATCGTGCATGGGACCAGAGAACATGTCTGGAAATAAACTTAAAACATCGATCCGCATTACTCGAGTCCCTCCATCAATTCAACCGTGACCTGACCAGCGTCTAAGTCGACATGCTTAATCACCTGGTCAATCTTGGGTAATAACAAGTCGTCCTTACCTGGCCGGTCAACCACCCAAACATCATTGGCCCCGGGTGCCAGAATTTCTTTAATCTTACCCAGTTCCTCGCCATCTTCAGTGACCACCTTCAAGCCAACAATTTGATGGTAGTAGTATTCGCCTGGCCGCAGGTCACCCGTTTCCAACTCATTGTCGGTGACTTTGAGCGTGCTCCCCTTGTAAATCTCGACATCGTTAATGGAAGGCTTGCCGTCAAAGCTCAACAAGTAAAACTGTTTGTGTTTACGCACCGATGCCACGCTTAACGACACGGGCTGGGTCTGTCCTGACTGAAAAGTATAGAGCGTCGAACCCACTGCAAAACGACTTTCAGGAAAGTCTGTGGTCGCAATGACCCGCACTTCCCCCTTAATCCCATGGGTGTTAACGATAGTTCCCACCGTATAATAAGCCATGTTACCGGCCTCCTCTTCATTCATAATTTTTTAAGTGTCCTGACCGATCTCGTCTGGTCAGCACGGCTAATTTATCTTTGGATACAAAAAACTCGAGGGAAACGTCGCCGCCTCACTCGAGAGTCTTTGCCGGGCGGTCATCAATGATGAGTCGCACCCGTTTATTACCTTGCACGCGGACGCTATAGACGATCGTACGGATTGCCTGCGCCACACGGCCTTGTTTGCCAATCACACGACCGACATCATCGGGGTGGACGGCTAACCGATATTCGTAGAAACGATCCGTTTCAACCGGTGTGACCACCAAGTCTTCGGGATGTTCAACGAGTGGGCTAACAATTGCTAGAATTAGTGCCTTAAAATCGGTCATCGCTAATCACTACTTCTTAGTGTACTTAGCTTCGTGGTATTGCTTCATGATACCAGCGTTAGAGAGTAAAGTCTTAACCGTATCTGAAGGTTGAGCACCGTTGTTCAACCAGTTCATGATAGATTCTTCCTTTAACGTAATCGTTGCTGGTTGGGTAACTGGATTGTACGTTCCAACTTGTTCGATGAAACGACCGTCACGAGGGCTCCGTGAATCGGCAACCACAACCCGGTAGAATGGACGCTTCTTTGAGCCCATCCGCTTTAAACGAATCTTTACTGACATGTAGACACCTCCTGTATTTCTTTCAACGTGTAATAATATACCAGTTTCTGGATATGATGTAAAGGGTTTTTTCTTTACACCTTAAAATTAATCAAACGGCCGTTGCAACCAAGCCAGATCCGTTTCGGTTAAAAATTGGCGATTCGCCGCAATCCAATCCTGAACGGCAGCGTAATCTTCAAAGTCGACGCCGCGTTGACTGACTCCCGTGGCCTGCAGATTCTTGGCAAACTGCAGATCGGCGACGCTAATTGGGGCCCGAAACAACGGGTTCTCTTCCGCACGAGCACCCCATTCGTCAGCCAGAATCGCCTGAGCATTCTTGAAGGCCGCCGACTGTTTCAGCAGCGCTCGTAATTCATTTGCGGTTAAAGTTGTCATCTTCATTGCCTCCTTAGGGCCTGCCACTGCGGATCGTTCGTTAGACTAATCACGGTCCCCGGCGCGTGGCTCACCGAAAATTTTTCGACCGGACTGGTTAGTAGCCATAGAAAGGTGGCCGGTGCGGTTAAGCGAAGCGTATTCTCGCCGAAACCATCGGTAAGAATAATAACCAGCTCCCCCGGCTGCCCACTAACTAATCGGGGCAAGGCATCGAGGACCGCCTGAAATCGGGTACCGCCCCCGCCGGTTCTTCGCAAAGTCGTGGGCCGACGTTCGAGCGTAAACGCTGATTGCTCATGGACCTGCGTATCGAACGGATACACCGTGACTGTGGCTGGATAGACCGCCAGGATCGTCGCAATCTGCCCCAGCAGATAACTAATTTCAGCATTCCCCATGGAGCCAGACTCATCCACAAAAATCGCAATCTTCTGCCATGTTTGGACCAGGGTCCCGGGTAATTCCATGCGATACGGTTGCCGGCGGTTGAAGCGACCATAGGCTGGACGCCGACCGGCCGGAACCTGGCCGAGGCCGCGCCGCAGCAGCGACCGCCAGTCTAAAGGACGCGCCGCAACCATCGGCGTTAAGACTGCCTGAATGGCCCCAGGGAGCGTTCCCCGTTGTTTGGTCGATAAGGACCCACTAACATTCTGAAAGAGCTGAGAACGCCACTGTTCACGATTGGTTGCAGTCGTAATCGTCCCCGTCTGCCAGTCTTCGTGACCGTCCTGTTCACTAACAACCGACCCTGGCACAGTGGTCCCAATGGCCGCATCCGGATCGGCTTTAGTTCCGCCAATGCTACTGGCACGTTGATCGGTCCCAACCGGTGCGGCTGCTTGCCATCGTCGTAGCTGATCTAAATAGATCGCCGAGTCCTGGCGCGGTGCTACCGGGTGTTCTAAAAGCCGAGCTAGCGCGGCGCTGGTCACCGCCCCCGCCGGCAAATCCGTCAGGTAGTCGTTGACCGCTGCGTCCGTTGCCCACCGAACTAGTGGGGCCTGCTTAGGCCCTTGCTGATCGGCATACCGGTCTGGGTGCCCCCACAGGAGATGCAACACCGTATGCCGCAACATTGCCACCATTTGTGGCCCCGTCCAACGACTCGCGACCAACGCCTGGCTACCCAACCGTAACTGCCACTCATTGGCCGTGCTGACCAACGCCAAAGGCCACCGCTGCTGGGCAGTGGTGGTCACATTGAGGCGGCTGAGGACACGCCCATAAAAGGGATCGGTCCGCAGCAGATAGATCACGGCATCACGATAGAGTTTACCAGTCGCGGTCGTTTGTTGTGCTGGTGACAAGGTCGCCAGTTCACGTAAATTTTGACTTAAATTAGCCATTAGGACACCTCGATCTGGCTACTCCGTTGACCAATCTTGGTCAATAACTGATAGAGTCCGGCAACGGCCGGCATCATGCTAACCTGGTCAGCCAGTTATTCGAGTAGATCTGGCTCATCGGCCATTAACTGAGCAACCGCAAACTGACCATCCGGTGGGCACACCTCCAGGAGTTCAGTGAACCGACGCGCATTAGCTGCGACCGTCAATGGCCAATCTGCTCCGGCAGCGAGACACAACTGTAAAATCTGTTGCTGCTGTGCGGGTACTAAGTCGGTGAAGGTCGCCACCGCATCCTCAGCCTGAAAGGCCTGCTCGACCGTTAATCCGGGGCGCTGCTCACTGATATAACCGGCGAAGGCCATCCCCACCGTGATGCCTAAGTTTCCTTGTAAAATCGCGGTCAACATTTCGAGGTGACCCCAGAGATTCTCCCGGTCAACCTGCCGTAAGGCCCGTGAAACCCGTTCCCAGGCCCGCGGCGTTGGCTGCAGGTCATCGTCGGCCATGGTGCCAGTCGTCGCCACGTACAGGTCGCCGGGATTCTCGGCCAAATAGGCTGTCACCAACGGGTCGATCCGCGGCTGTCCCGCGACTTCTGCGGTCGCCCAATCTAACCAACTCGGCGTATCAGCCCGCAAAATTAGACGGGTCGTCCGATCGGCGATGGCGGCATCCCCCGGCGTCACCCCATAATGGCTCTGTTCAAAACCAGCCATGGTCGCGTCCGGGTTCTCAGCCAGAATCAAGTGCACCTGGCGTGGTAACTTTAGCGTATTGATCTGGCGTTGTAAGACCAAGTTCATTAATTCACTCTGGACCGCCTGCGTCCCCCGATTAAATTCATCCAGGAACCAAATAATTTCCTGGTCGGGATGGGCCTCGGCTTGGCGAATCATGGCAACTAGGGTGTGTGAATAACCAAACTGCACATCGGCTAATGAACCGTAATCGTCCGTCTGTACAAACGAATCCGTCGTCAGTGGCGGCACCGGGATTACCAGATCTCCCTTTTCCACCAGGCTAACCACCGTGGTGAACAGCTTGGCATGTCGTTTAGCGGCCAGATCGGCCACCAGGGCCGACTTGCCGATCCCAGCCTCACCGACGATGGTGGGTACGCTCCCACTCGCCAGGACCACTTCAACTGCCTGTAAACACGTTTGATAGGTTAAAGACACCGTCGTCGCCTCTTTCTAATCGATTATTAGTTTTATTTTAACACGCGACGCTGGAAGAACTTAACGATTTCCACGATCACGACCATTAGGAAGGAAGCCACCAGGACCGTGGCCCATTGATGCCCGTCTAAGTGGGTGACGTGGAACATCCCATTTAATCCAGGAATCAGAATGGTTGCGGCCAACAAGCCAAAGGCAATCAGGATCGCCCAATTGAAAAACTTGTTTTTGAACAAACCAACCGTGAACAGCGACCCGTGGATCGATTTGGAGTTAAAGGCGTGGAAAAGTTGAATCAAGCCCAACGTGGCAAACGCCATGGTTAAGGCATCAGCATGGGCCAAGTTAGCGGCCGAATGCACGGGGTACGTGATGGCAAACCAGTACACCCCAAGGGTAATTACCCCTTCGAGTAGTCCCTGATACAGGATTCCCGTTAAGACTCCCCCGGAGAAAAAATTGGACTGCCGACCACGAGGCGGCTGCCGCATAATATTCTTTTCCATGGGTTCAATCCCCAGGGCAATGGCCGGTAACGTATCGGTCACCAGGTTAATCCAGAGAATGTGAACGGGCGCCAAGATTTGCCAACCTAACATGGTCATCATGAATAAAGTCAAGACTTCCCCGAGATTAGCGGATAACAGGTACTGAATGGCCTTTTGAATGTTAGCGAAGACTTTACGACCTTCCTCAACTGCCACCACAATCGTGGAAAAATTATCATCAGCGAGAATCATATCACTAGCACCCTTAGAAACTTCGGTCCCGGTAATCCCCATGCCAATCCCAATGTCGGCCGCCTTTAATGCCGGCGCATCATTCACCCCGTCCCCGGTCATGGCAACCACTTTACCGTGGCGCTGCCAAGCGTTGACGATCCGCACCTTATGCTCTGGTGCAACCCGGGCATACACGGCAAAGTCCCCGACACGTTTGGCAAAGGTCGCATCATCCATGTCGTCCAGCTCAGCCCCGGTAATCACGGCATCGGTTTCGCCCTTGTCGATGATTCCAAGTCGCGTGGCAATTGCAGCCGCTGTATCACGATGGTCACCGGTAATCATGAGCGCCCGAATCCCGGCGGACTTCGCATCGGCCACGGCCTGTTCCACCTCTGGCCGCTCGGGGTCAATCATCCCCACCAGCCCAGCGAAGATCAGGTCCTGTTCCGTTGTCGCACTGGTTAAGTCGGTCGGAACATCCGGCACAATTCGATAGGCAAACGCCAAGACCCGTAAGGCTTGCGTCGCCATATCATGGTTGGTGTTCAGGATTTGTTCGCGCGTGCTCGTCTCCAACGGGTAAACCGCGTCCTTCAATTCAATCTGCGTGACGCGCTTCAACAATTCATCGGGCGCCCCCTTAACTGCAATCAGGTAACGACCGTCAGCCAAGGGATGCACCGTGGTCATCAGCTTACGTTCCGAATCAAACGGAATTTCACCAACACGGGGCATGGCGCTTAAGAGCTGATCCACCGAAAAGTCCTGGTCTAACTGATATTGAACCAGTGCCGTTTCGGTTGGATCACCCGTCAGGCCTTCCGTGGTCACCTTGGTATCGTTGCTTAGAATCATGACCTGCGCTAGCCGATCCGTCTGTTGAAAATGCTGTTTATGGGCATCGACCAACTGGAGATTCCGGTACACCTTCTCCACGGTCATCTTGTTTTGCGTTAATGTCCCGGTTTTATCCGAGGCAATAATGTCCGTACTCCCCAACGTCTCAACCGCCGGTAATTTTCGAACGATCGCATGGCGCTTAGCCATTCGTTGCGTCCCCAAAGCTAAGGTGATGGTCACAATAGCTGGCAAGCCTTCCGGAATGGCCGCCACCGCTAAGGAGATGGCCGTCAGTAACATATCAACCAAACTCTCGGTCTGGCGCCACATGCCCATCCCAAAGACAATGGCGGCGATGATTAAGATTAAAATTGTCAATGATTTCCCAAGTTGGGTTAAGTTTGCTTGCAGTGGCGTGGTCGTCTCATCGGCGGCTTCGATCATGCCGGCAATTCGACCAACTTCGGTCTGCATCCCGGTTGCAACAACTAACCCCGTTGCCCGGCCATAGGTGACGTTACTGTTCATGAAGGCCATATTGGTGCGATCACCAATGGCCAGGTCCGCTGTGTCCAACTGGTCGGCCGATTTGTCCACCGGCACGGATTCACCGGTCAATGCGGACTCCTCAACCTTCAGCGAGGCAACTTCGATGAGGCGCAGGTCGGCGGGAATAATGTCGCCGGCCTCCAACAGTACCACATCACCAGGAACCAGGTCCTCACTTTTGACGGTGACAATCTCACCACCGCGACGAACCGACGCGTTAGGCGCCGACATTTCCTTTAACGCGTTGATGGCCTCTTCTGCTTTCGCCTCTTGAAAGACACCAAAGACGGCGTTCAAAACAACCACTACCAAGATAATAATGGCATCGACCACTTCCCCCGTCATCCCGGCGATCAGCGCTGCCACCAATAACACGATAATCATGAAGTCCTTGAACTGAGCCAAAAATTTCTGTAATAGCGAACTGGTCTGTTGTTGATTCAACACATTCTTACCCTGCTTGACCAGTCGCTCCTGCACCTGCTGCTCGCTTAAACCCTGTTCGGTGACCTGTAAGGCCTCTAAGAGGTCCGCCACCGTCCGTTGGTAAATTGGTTGTTTCATTAATCCATTCCTCCTGTCGTGTCCGGCCGGCCTCCTTTTCCATATTCAGCGGAAAAGAAAAGAGACCCACGCGCGCACACAAAAATAATTGTGGACGCCCATAAGTCTCACTATTTAAGACAATACCGGAATGGCTTCTTGCTGACGATATTGCCGCAGAGGTCTGCTAGTTACTCCCTTATGTAGCTTCTATAACCAGAATTATACCGGAGTTTCCTTGCTCAGTCTACAAAAAAGCGATTAAATGGTTAACATTATTGATTTATTAAAAAATAGGACAATGACCGTGGTCACTGCCCTACCTCGTTCTCACGCCGGCCGCCAATTAAGAACCTGCACGACCAACACCATTAGGTTAACGGCGCTTCTTACGCTTCAAACGTTTCTTCTTATTCTTCTTCATTTGTCGTGACATCCGGTTCAAAGCCAGCTTCTGCATCCGACCACCCAGGCCACTGCCACCGGCACTGCCCATCATCTGTTCGACGCCGGCCATGTTCCCCTTTGACATCTGGTTCATGGTCTTCTTCATCTGATTAAATTGCTTAATCATCCGATTAACCGCCTGTACCGGACGACCGGAACCAGCCGCAATCCGTCGCCGCCGTGAAGGGTTCAGAACATCGGGATTGGCTCGTTCTTGGGGGGTCATCGAGTAGACAACCGCCTTTAAGTGGTCCATGTCTTTAGGATCCATTTGAACATTCTTCAGGGCAGGATTGTTCGCCATGCCCGGAATCATCTTCATGATCTCTTCCATGGGCCCCATCTTTTGAATCTGCTCCAATTGGTCTAAGAAGTCATCGAAATCAAAGGAATTTTCCTGAATTTTCTCCGTTAAGGCCTTGGCCTGCTTCTCATCAAAGTCCTTCTGGGTCTTTTCGATCAGGGATAGCATGTCCCCCATCCCCAGGATCCGAGACGCCATCCGGTCGGGATGGAAGACGTCCAAGTCGGTCATCTTTTCACCTTGACCAATAAACTTGATTGGCTTGCCGGTCACGGCCCGAATAGACAGTGCGGCCCCACCACGGGTATCGCCATCCAACTTGGTCAGGACAACCCCCGTAACATCCAACTTATCGTTGAACCCTTCGGCAGTAGCCACGGCATTTTGACCGGTCATGGCATCAACCGTCAGCAGAATTTCATCGGGATGAGCCAGATCTTTAATTTCACTCAATTCGTTCATCAGTTGCTCGTCAATTTGCAAACGACCAGCGGTATCGATGATCACGTAATCATTATGGTTCTCGGCGGCCTGGGCCAACCCTTGCCGAACAATTTCTACCGGGTTGACATCGGTTCCTAATTGGAAGACCGGCACATCGATGCCCTCGGCTACCTGAACCAATTGGTCAATGGCAGCTGGCCGGTAAACGTCGCCCGCAATCATTAATGGCCGGGCATGCTCTTCGTCCTTTAACTTCAGTGCCAGCTTGCCGGCCGTAGTCGTCTTACCAGCCCCTTGAAGACCGACCATCATGATAATGGTTGGAATCTTGGGTGATTTGTTCAAGGAGACGGCCTCGTCCCCCATGGTCTTAGTTAATTCTTCGTCAACAATCTTAACGATTTGTTGGGCCGGATTTAACCCCTCGAGGACATCGGCCCCCATCGCCCGGTCACGAACCTGCTTCACAAAGTCTTTGACAACCGTGAAGTTAACGTCGGCCTCTAGGAGGGCCAGCCGAATCTCCCGCATGGTTTCGCGGAGGTCCTTTTCGGAAATTTTACCTTTGCCACGAAGCTTACGCATCGCGCCTTGTAGTCGTTCAGTTAAACCTTCAAACGCCATTCGATTTGCCACCTAACTTTCATTGTTCTTCTAGATTTTCTAAGCCCGCCACGAGCCGATTGAGCTTGCCATCGTGCGGATAATTTTGGGCCACATAGGCCTGAATTTCATCCGCTTGGTCATTTCTGGCGGTAAATTCTTGGAAGAGATGCAACTTCTCTTCGTAGTCGTCGAGAATTTTCTCGGTCCGTCGCAGGTTATCGTACACCGCCTGCCGACTGACGCTATATTCCTCCGCAATCTCACCCAGGGAATAATCGTCCCCATAGTAAAGCTGCATATAGTTATTCTGCTTTGCAGTCAGTAACGGCTGGTAGAACGCAAATAAGGAATTAATTCGATTGTTTTTTTCAAGCTCCATACTGGGGTCCTCCCACATAGTTACACACTCTACTAGAGTACCGATTTTTACCGGGCGCGTCAATTTTTTTCGCGGACTTGACCGGTAAACGATAAAAAAGCAACTCCTCGTTTTAAGGAATTGCTTCGTCAAAATAAAAATCGCTTAATTATTTGACTGGTGCTAGGTAAGTAGCAGCGTCACCTTCAGAGATGTCTTCACCCCACTCATTGTTGATCTGAGTCCGGACACCAATGCGCCAGCCCCGATACTGGGCCTGCTTTGCGGCGGGATACCCCGCCGATGGGGTCACGTCGTTGTTACTATAACGAATCGCTAAATGCCGTGAATACCGGCCCCTTTTGTGGCCGTCATGGCATGACGTTTCATGCTCTTTCGCCAGACCAAGCGAACTGATTTGGTCCGCTTAGCCGAATACTGACTGTTGGCAGATGCCGTGATGCTAGTCACACCGACACGCCCCGCACCAACGCCTAGAATCAGCCTTGCTTGAACGATTTTCTTCATAAGATAATTTCTCCCTAGCCGTGACAGTTAGATAACCGAGTCTCTGGCTTTAAATAAACGGGCGATCTTCACCTCATCATCCAAGACCCGCCAGTTAATTGTCACCTAAAGCTTCTCCATCACTGACCTTTTAAGCCTTCACTTGGCTTGGAATCAATTAAGCCAAAGTCTTCGCCAGTCATCAGCTCAAAGCCAGCGTTCATGATCGCTACACACCCCGACACTAACGACCGCGTTCGCATTTTTACTTAGGTCCACCTTAAAATAAAGGCCAACTCCACCACCCAACTTAAAAAATCCACCAAGTGTGTCGCTAGACGGCAACCGGTTTCTTTCACCAAAAAAATGGCGTCCCTAATTTCTAAGGACACCATTCATTATGCCAGCATTCAACTAACATTATTCAATTGAATCGTTAACGTTAGCTGCCTTTAAAAACAATTCCCGGTCCAGAAGTTTTCTCCCGATCACCATCCAAATAGGCCTTCAGCTTAGAAAACCTCGTCTGCTCGTTAATGGCGTTAAAGGTAACCGCATACGGTCTACTATGCTTAAAACCACGATAACTGAAAACAATGGCGGGAAGCGCGTTGACCCCCAACCGCTTGATAAGCGCTGAATACTGCCCGGTCGTCATTTTCGCTTGGGCTTTTGTCAGGTCATAGGCGTAGACGCTCTGATCACCGGTCTTTAAATAAGTCTTCATCTTTGACATGAACCGAATAGACGCTTGGTTGTCTGACCGGTACAAGTAGATCAGATGCTCATCATCCTGGCTCAACTTGAGCCGGGAGACCCGCTCCACTTCCGAGTCGCTGATCGGATAGATCACCTTACGATAGTCACCCCACCGGACCGGCAACGCCCTGACGCCTAAAATCAAAATAACGAGGAAGACTGGCACGACGAGGTGTCGACTAAAGAACTTATTCATGATCACCGAAGCCAGTGCCAAGAGTAATCCAACCCCGGTCAGGCCCAAGAACAGCAGCACCTTAAAATCCCAGTGATCGATGTCATTTTCAACCAGAAACTCAATATCCGAAATAAGCATTCCCGCGAAAAGGCAGAAAACGATGAGGCCAACGCCAATAACCAACCATCGGCGCTTCTTCATCAGCCACACCCCCAGCTCCTGGATTTTCCCAAAACTTTAGCCTTATTTTTTCAAAGCATTAACATCGATGAGGCCCTTGAACAAGCCATAAACAAACTCATTCGGGTCAAATGGCCGCAAGTCAGAGATTTGTTCACCTAGGCCAATGAACTTCACGGGAACGTGAAGTTCATTGCGAATGGCCAGGACAATCCCCCCACGGGCGGTTCCGTCCAACTTGGTCAACACAATCCCAGTGACATCGGTGGATTCCTTAAATAACTTCGCTTGCGTCAAGGCGTTTTGCCCGGTCGTCGCGTCCAACACCAGTAACACTTCATGTGGCGCCGCCGGAATTTCACGGGTAATTATCCGCTTCATCTTCGACAGCTCATTCATCAAGTTAACCTTGTTTTGAAGCCGACCAGCCGTATCGACAAAGAGAATGTCATAATCCTCTTTTTTGGCCTTTTGTACGGCATCAAACACCACCGCAGCCGGATCCGATTGGGGTTTCCCCGTCACAATATCCACGTCGGCCCGCTTAGCCCAAACATCGAGCTGTTCGGTGGCACCGGCCCGGAACGTGTCCGCAGCAGCCAGTAACACCTTCTTGCCAGCCTCATGGTACCGGTTGGCCATCTTACCAATGGTCGTGGTTTTTCCAACCCCGTTAACCCCAACAAACAGAATCACCGTGGGCCCGGACTCGGCCATATTCAACGTGGTACGCTCATCGTTTCCGGCGGCATCATAGATTTCAACCAGCTTTTCAACGACGACGTTTTGCACATCCTGCGGTTTCTTAGCATTTTGAAGTTTAACTTCGTCACGCAGTTCATCACTCAACTTGACGGCCATGTCGAACCCAACATCGGCTCCAATCAAAGTTTCCTCCAAGTCATCGAAGAAACTCTCGTCAACATGGCGGAAGTTGGCCAGTAAGGCGTTCAGTCGCTCACCAAAAGTGGTTCGCGTCTTCTCTAATCCTTGGTCGTAGAGCTGTTCGTCGGTCTTTTCGACGGGCGTTTCGGTTTCATCCACCGGTGTTGGCTCGGCCTCAGACTCCTCAAGCGGTGCTTCACTCTCCGAGGTGTCACTCGTAGAATCTTCGGCCGCACTAGTGGTAACGGTCTCGTTAGTAGCTGTTTCACTTGGCTCTGATTCGTCAGACGTGGACTCGCTGATCGCATCGGTTTCACTCTTGCTAACCGGTTCAGTTGCCTCACTTTCGCTAACAGCGGGTGTCGCTTCACTGGTCGTCTCACTCGTTTCAGTAGCCTCGCTAGCTACCGGTGCTTCAGTGGCGGCATCGTTTTCACTGACTGGCGTTTCATTCTCGGCCTGGCTGTTCGGTTCTTCCTTGGCCCGGCGCCGAAAAATATCAAATAATCCCATTAAGATGGCTTCCTTTCCGTGGTGGTTTCTTGGTCAAGATCAACGGCGACCATTTTGGAAACGCCGGATTCTTGCATGGTCACACCGTACAAAATATCGGCTTGAACCATGGTTTCTTTACGGTGGGTAATGACAATGAATTGAGTTTGATCTTGGAATTGATGGATATAACGGGCGAAACGGGTCACGTTAGCCGGATCCAAGGCCGCTTCTACCTCATCCAGGATACAAAATGGCACGGGTTGTACCTGTAAGATAGCAAATAACAGGGTAATGGCGGTCAATGCCCGTTCGCCCCCAGACAAGAGTCCCATGTTTTGGAACTTCTTACCAGGCGGCTGCGCCATAATATCGATTCCCGTGGTTAACAGATCAGCGGGATCAGTTAACACTAGCTCTGCCGTCCCGCCACCAAACATCTGCCGGAAGGTGGCCGTGAACTTCGCCGCAATCTGGTCAAAACTAGCTTTGAAGCGCGTTTTCACTTGATCATCGAGCTCCGTCATCGTAGTGGTCAACTGATCCTTAGCGGTCAGCAGGTCATCCCGCTGCTGCGTCAGAAAGTCGTAACGCTCCTTCACTTCATGATATTCATCAATCGCATGAACGTTGACCGTTCCAATCTCATCGAGGCCCCGCTTCAATAACTTTAATTGAACGGCTAGATCATCGGGCGCAATATCACTCACGTCCTTCTCGGCAGCCGCCAAGCTCAGCGAATATTTCTCGGACAGCTGATTTTGTTGTTGATCAATCAGAGCCGCCAAGCGAGTCTGTTGAACTTGTGCCCGCTGTAAATCATCGTTGGCGAGTTGCAGGAGCCCACTGGTTCGTTGATTAGCTGTCTCTGCAGCCGCCAGGTCATCATTAACCGTAGTCAGCTGGTCGTTGGTCGTCGCTAGATCTGCCTCAATTTGCTGCCGATCGACCTGGGCCGCCTTCAGCTGGTCCTGGGCAGCAGCCGGCGTCAATGCGTGCTGCTGGTCCAATTGGGTCAACTGATCCCGCAGGTTCTGAATACGGTCGTTAGCGGCTGCTTCGTCAGACGTTAACTGTTGCACGGTCGCCGACTGCTGTTGTCGCCGCTCCTTGGCGCCGGCTAACCAAGCCTGTTTCTGACTTAAAGTGGCCTGCTGCGCTTCCTGGTCGGTTCCTAACGTCGCTAGCCGCGCTTGGAGCTCTTTAACCCTAACCGCCGTCTCGGCAATTGCAGCCTCACCAGTCTTGATTTGTTCAATCAGCTCGGTGGCCTTGTGATCATCATCTTCCGCCGTCGCCTGCTTAATCTCAAGCTGGGCTGCAGCCAATTTACGTTGGGCTTGATCAGCCGTCGTTTGAGCATTGGCCAACCGATCATCCAGTTGCCGACACTGTGGTTGGCGTTCGTTAATTGTGGCCTGTAAGTCCTGTCGCCGCTTCTCGCTGTCCATTAGAAGTGACCGCTGGGCCTTGATCTTAGTCTCTTGCTCGGCCAATTGCTGCTTCATCTGCTTAATTGAGCCTTCGAGTTGTTGTAACTCCTGTTGTTGGCGCAACACGCTGCTATGATTTTGCTTGGTTTGACCACCGGTGATGGCCCCACTGGCACTCACAACATCCCCGCCTAGACTAACCACGCGATAACGATGATGAATTCGTTGGCTAATGGCCACGGCATTGTCCAGATTGGCAGCAAAGACCGTGGTTCCCAAGAGATACTGCAGGATCACTTGCGCCTGGGCGTCAATCGTTACCAGATCGCTACCGATCCCCAAGTACCCCGGCATACTGTGTAGCAAACTGAGAGTGTTGCGGTCAATCTGACGACCGCGAATCGTACTGAGTGGCAAAAAGGTGGCCCGACCGGCACGTTGTTTTCTCAGGTATCCAACCGCGGCCTTAGCCGTGGTCTCGTCATCGACAACCACCTGTTGTAGCTGACCACCAAGTGCAAATTCTACAGCGGTCGTGTAGCGATCCGGCACTTGCAACAATTCTGACACTGCTCCGAGTAGGCCCCGGAACCGTTCCCGCTGCTTCAAAATTGCCCGCACGCCCTGATAAAATCCGCCGTATTCGGCAGACGCCGCCTGTTGGCTAGCTACTTTCGTTTGGGCTCGTTGGTAGACCTCTAGGGCCGATTGCCAATTATGTTGCAACCCTTGATACTGCTGGTCTACTCGCTGATAATTGCCGGCTTCGGCATCCAGATCCTGTTCAGCCTGATTCAAGCAATTCTTCATCGTCGTGGCCTGCGTTGTTAACTCAGCCACTGCGTCGGTCGCCATAGTCGCATCGCTCTGCAACGTTGTTAACTGTTGGCGGACCCGTTGACCGGCTTGCTGCCGTCGCTCCTGGTCCTGTTGCAAATACTGTTGTTCATTGCGCCAGTTGGCCACCTGTTGCTTTTGGTCAAAATAGGTGTTGCGCTGTTTTTCAATCTGTTGGCGAATATCTGCCAACACTCGTGGATCAGTGGCCTTAGTTAGGTCATGAATCGCCTGTTTAACCGTGGCCATCTCGGCCGTTAACGCCGTCAGCTTTTCTTGGACCGCCGCCAACTGATCGCGATTATCCTTGATCTGATCTTGCGTCTCGGTGAGTTGTTGCTCCAGTTGTTGCCGTTGCTCGGCCTGATGCCGCTGTTGTTCACCTGACAAGTTAACCTGTCCTTGAGACTGTTCCACCAGCCGAGTGGCCGAAACCAACTTCGCCTGGAGAGCATCCTTTTGGGCTAGTAAATCAGTCTGTTGGTGTTTCAACGATTGGACCGTTGTGGTCTGTTTCTGTTCGGATCGCTGATGATTGACGACCTGGGTTTGCTTTTCCTGAACCGCCGTATCCACGGTCCGTTTCTGATCCATTTCGGTGTGCAGCTGCCGCACCAATTGGGTCCGATCCAGTAGAGCAAACTTTTTCTGCTGGTCCAAATAGTCTTCAGCCAGACTACTCTGCTCTTCAAGTGGCTCTAAGCGACCCTCGAGCTCGGCAATGATATCTTCAACCCGATTCAAATAAGCCATCGTGTCATCGAGCTCACGCTGTGCCTTTTCCTTGTGCTTACGGTATTTATAAACCCCCGCTACTTCTTCGATAATGTTCCGTCGATCCTCGGGTTTACTGTTAAAGATGGCCTCAACGCGCCCTTGAGAAATAATTGAGAACGAGTCTTGCCCCATCCCCGAATCCATCAATAGTTCCGTAATATCCTTCAACCGACAGCTCTGCCCATTCAATTGGTAATCGCTGTCGCCGTTACGATATAACACCCGGCTGATCGTCAGCTCGGTATAATCACTCTTTAAATAGTGATCACTGTTGTCAAACGTAATGGCCACTGCCGCCCGGTTCAGCGGGTGGCGATCGGCCGAACCCGCAAAGATCACATCGGGCATCTTACTCCCTCGCAGGCTCTTGGCCGACTGTTCTCCTAAGACCCAGCGAACCGCTTCCGAAATATTACTCTTTCCACTACCATTGGGGCCGACGATGCCAGTCATTCCCGGCAAAAAGTCAATACGGGTTTTATCCGCGAAGGACTTGAATCCGCTAATTTCTAATGTCTTTAACCGCATCGCTTGTCATCCCTACTTCGTTTCTAAATTTTCGAGGGCGTGTCGTGCTGCGTTTTGTTCCGCATGCTTCTTAGAGTGCCCTTGCCCCTCACCTAACAACTTGTCGTCAACGTAAACGGCGACCTTAAAGGCCCGATCATTGTCGGGGCCCTCTTCATCTAATAGCCGATAGTCAATTTCAACCGGGCCGTGCTGTTGAACCAATTCTTGTAATTCCGTCTTGTGGTCAAAGAACTCATCGAAGCGGCCCTCGTCCAGCTTGGGAAAAACGACCCGCGTGACGAATGGCACGACCTTGTCCAGGCCTTGGTCCATGTACAGTGCCCCAATAAAGGATTCGAAAATATCACAAAGTAACGAATCGCGTTGTCGCGCCTGGGCCTTTTCTTCCCCCTTACCAAGCCGGATGTATTTATCGAAATGACATTCACGGGCAAAGCTAGCAAAGCTTTGTTCGTTCACCATCGCCGCCCGTAGCCGAGTTAACCGTCCTTGGGGCATGTTCGGATACCGTCGGAAAATGTAATTGGAAACGACCAACTGCATCACCGCATCCCCCAAAAATTCAATTCGCTCGTAAAACTTCAGCCCCTGGTTCGGATGCTCATTGACATACGATGCCTGGGTAAAGGCCTCGTCAAGTAACGACTGGTCTTTAAAATGAATATCAAAAACTTCTTCTAATTCTTTATTTAATCCAGCAATCACGTGCAAATTCCCTCATTTCTTAATTTCTTACCGATGACAAAGATTACCTTACCGGTCGGCCCACTGGGGGCTGGAACGTGGTGGGTACGGCTAACACGAGCATCGATCGGCCTAGCTTAACCGTCTATTGGTTCTCCCAGATTTTTCAAACTGACAGCCGTGACACCATCTGGTAAGGCCCCCAGATCCGTCCTAAAAAGATTGAAAAAGCCCGGGACGAAAAGGTGCGGCCCGGACTCGCTCAAAACTTATTTTTGTTGACTCTGGTGGGCAACGATGTAGTCAACCACTTCACCAATGGTGTTTAAATTCTCAGCATCTTCATCTGAGATTTCAGCACCAAAGGTGTCTTCTAATTCAAGAACAAACTCAACAAAGTCAATGGAATCAGCATCCAGATCCTGTTTGAAGTTTAGTTGTTCGTTGATGCCATCTCGGTCAGTTTCAAACCGATCGGCAATGATGTCTGCGATCTTGTCAAAAATTTCTGTTCTTGTCATTTGCAATCCCTCATTCGTTGTATTCATTAGTAGTCTAACCGTTTTAACCGGCCTTGTCTAGCCAATTCAGCCCCGTTATTTCAGGGATTCTTTCAACGCAGCCATCTCGTCGGTGTGTTGGTCAAAGTAGCTAACTAACTGATCAGCACTGTGGCTCGCAACCAGTTCACGAATCTGCCCAATGGTATTCTTTACCGTTGGTGCTTTAGAGGAACCATGGGTCTTGACCACGGGCGCCTTCAGGCCTAACAGAACCGCCCCACCGTATTGCGAGTAGTCCATCGCAGACCGCACCTTGCCAAAGACTGGTTTTAACATGCTGGCCCCGATCTTGCCGCCCAAGCCGCCGCTCATGATCTCACCCTTGATGAGCTTCAGCATCGAGAGGGCGGTCCCCTCAATGGCTTTCAACGTGGCATTCCCGGTAAAGCCATCGGTCACGACCACATCGGCAGCGCCATTCAACAATTCCCGTGACTCGACGTTACCAATGAAGTTAATCTCACTCATCTGAGCCAAGGCGTCATGAATAGCCCGATGATTCTTGTCACCCTTATCGGCTTCGGTTCCGTTGTTCAGCAGGCCGACTCTGGGCTGCTGAACGTGCATCACGGACTGAGCATAGTACTGGCCCATAATAGCATATTGGACCACGTTAAAGGCTTTCGTGTCGGCGTTGGCCCCCACGTCCAGCATCACAAAACTACTCTGGTCTGGTTTCCGTAGGACGGGTAAGGTCGTGGTCAGACCCGGTCGATCAATCCCTTTGATCCGACCAACGATCAAGAGACCAGCGGTCAAGACGGCACCTGAATTCCCAGCGGAAAAGAAGGCATCCGCTTGGCCTTCCTTGACGGCCGTGGCCGCCAAAACGATGCTGGATTGTTTCTTACGCCGCACGGCTCGAACGGGCTCATCCTCCATCGTAATGGTTTCTGTCGCGGGAACAAATTGGATGCGGTCCGAATTTTTAATCAGAGGCTTCACCGCCGCTTCCTGACCAAATAACAGGAACTCAACATCCGGATAAGCATCCCGGGCTAATTCGATTCCTTTAACAATTTCGGCAGGCGCGTAGTCCCCACCCATGGCATCAACGGCAATTTTCATGTTAATTCTCCTTTATCATCAACCTAATCCATCGTGCTGTTCTGATGGGCGGTTGTACTTAAGAATGCGACCAACGGTAAGTTTGCATCCTTGTCGTCCCAATTGGGCGCGGCTACCGTTTCCTTGGCAGCTTGTTGGGCCACACTTAAAATATTTAGGTCGGCCACCGGGTCGCCAACCTTGAAGTCTGGCACACCCGATTGCTTTCTTCCAAGAATATCACCTGGACCCCGTAATTCCAAATCCTTTTGTGCGAGGACAAAACCATCATTAGAATTGGTCATGGTGGTCATCCGTTCAATCGCCAACTGATTTTTGGGATCGGCAATAAGAATACAAGCCGACGCCTTCTGTCCCCGACCAACTCGACCACGCAACTGGTGGAGCTGTGCCAGGCCAAAGTGATCGGCATCATAGATTAGCATCAAGGTCGCGTTCGGGACATCGACCCCAACTTCAATCACCGTCGTGGCGACCAACACCTGAAACTTATTAGCCTTGAAGTCCGCCATGATGGTATTCTTCTCGTCATTTTTCATACGGCCATGTAAGAGGCCAACCTGATAGGTGGGCTCAAACTCCGCTTTAAACCGGTCGTAGATGGCCTCGGCATTCTTCATGTCCACCGCTTCAGATTCTTCAATCAGCGGCGTGACCACGTAGGCCTGTGATCCGGTACTCAACTCTGCTTTAACTTCACGTAGGACCGAATCCACCTGATTACTGCGAATCCACGTGGTCCTAATCGGTTGACGACCGGCTGGCAATTCATTAATGACCGAGACGTCCATTTCGCCGTATGCCGTGATCGCTAACGTCCGGGGGATCGGCGTCGCCGTCATCGCCAAAACATCGGGCTGTTGCCCCTTCTCCCGCAGTGCTCGTCGTTGGTTCACGCCGAACCGGTGTTGTTCATCAATCACCGCTAATCCGAGATGGTGGTAACTCACCTCGGGTTGAATCAATGCATGGGTCCCAATAATTAAGTTAACCGTCCCATTGGCAATCTGTGGCAGCAGTGTTTTCCGAGCGGCCGGTTTGGTCGCCCCGGTTAGCAACGCCACGTTAACCGGAAAATCAGCAAACAACTTGGCCAGATTATCGGCGTGTTGTTCCGCTAAGATTTCCGTTGGTGCCATTAGCACGGCTTGGGTCCCGGCGGTAATCGCCGCATACATCGCAATCGCGGCGACCACCGTTTTCCCACTCCCAACGTCACCTTGAAGCAAGCGATTCATGTGCACGGGGCGTTTCAGATCAAAACAAATCTCGTTAACCACTCGCTTTTGTGCGGCCGTTAACTCATAGGGCAATGAATCGATAAAGGCCTTTAATGCCGTCAGGTCATACGCCAACGGCTGCCCGTGCAGCGTATGGTCCTGTTGCCGAACAATCTGCAGCCGAATTTCAAAGAGATAAAATTCCTCGAACTTAGCCGTGCGGCGAGCCGCCTGAGCCGCCGCATCGTCCGCCGGAAAATGCATGTCGTGAATCATTTCGCGACGATGAAGTAAATGGTACTGATCACGGAGGGGTTCCGGAACGAGGTCAACAATCTTCTCCGAATATTGGTCGTAGGCTGCTTCAACCAGTTGCTTAATGGTTCCCTGGCGAATAGACTTGTTGGCCGGATAGATCGACCCCATCGCATTGTTCGCACTGGCAAGAATCTTCATACCCGCCAAACTCTGCCGTTTAGCATCGAAGCGACCGTAAACAACTACCTCCGCCCCTACTTCAAGCTGATCCTTTAGCCATGGCTGGTTGAAAAACGTCACGGGAATGATGGTGTGCTCATCGATAAGCAACCGAAAGTTCAGCCGATTCTTCTTACGACCAAAGCGGGTCAACACCGGTACTACTGCTACCGTTCCCTTCAGGGTCACCTTCGCCTGATCCGTTAACTCACTGGGATCCTTTGCTTGGAGATCCTCATAACGAAACGGAAAGTAGGTCAATAGATCATTGATGTTACCGATATCTAGCTCCTTCAAGGCGGCCACTCGTTTAGGGCCGACTCCGGCTAAAACGCTGACGCTATCGCTTAAGCTCGGCATGTACCTTCACTCCCTTCCTCATTAATGCGAAAAAAAGACTGGACCTAATCGCCCAATCTTTTTCGTACTTACTTGCTATTCAACCGAAATCAAGAATGGGTAAACCGGTTGGTCCCCCTCATGAACTTCCGTTTCTAAGTCGTCATCCAAGTCGGCAACCGCCGCTTGTAATTGATCGGCAACTTCGGCGGTCGTGTCCGTGCCATAGATAATCGTGACAATTTCACTTTCATCGTCTAACATGGCCTTGACCGTTTCAACGGCTGTCTGTAACAGATCCGCTTCCGTCACCTTAAGGGTGCCGTCAACGATTCCCATATAGTTGCCTTCCTTGATATCAAAACCATCCAACTGCGTGTCGCGAATGGCATGGGTCACTTGACCACTCTTAACTGCTGTCAAATTGTCTTCCATAGCAGACTGGTTTTCATCAAGCTCTGAATCAGGATTGTAGCCCAGCATTGCCGTCATCCCTTGTGAAACCGTCTTAGAGTGAACGATTACCGTGGGAATATTTGCAACCTGTGCCGCCTGTTCAGCAGCTAAGAAGATATTCTTATTGTTAGGCAAAACAATGGCCCGTTTGGCTTTACTATTGTTGATGGCATCAACAATATCCTGCGTACTTGGGTTCATTGTCTGACCACCGTTAACCACGTGCGTCACACCGAGACTCTTGAAGAGCGTTGCAAGACCGTCACCGGCTGCAATCGAAATAATAGCAGTATCTGAAATCTCTTCCTCAGGCGCTGGTGTGGCAGCAGGGGCTTGATCATCCTTTTCCATGATAGTCTCCTGTTGCATCCGCATGTTATCAACTTTTACCTTGGCAAGGTCACCAAATTCTTGGCCCCAAGCGATCACCTTCCCGGGATGTTCCGTGTGGACGTGAACCTTGACGATTTCGTCATCATTTACCACCAACAGGGAATCTCCGAGATCGGCGAGGTAGTTATAGAAGGTATCATAGTCAAAGTCATGGTCAACCTGCTTACCACGGCCCAAACGGACCATGATTTCGGTACAGTAACCATACTTGATGCTGTTAGGGTCTAACTTACCTTGAACACTCTGATGATGCGCAGCATCAATCATTTCGTTCATTTCGGCATCGTCAGGCTTATACTCTTCATTTTCGGAAACCCGTCCATTTAATGAGTCATTGAAGGCTTCCAAGACAAAGGTCAGCCCTTGGCCACCGGAATCCACAACCCCCACCTGTTTCAAAACCGGCAAGAGGTCTGGTGTCGTTGCTAAAGCCTGCTTAGCGGCTTCGTAAACGGCATCCATGACGACCAAAACATCTTCGGACTTCTTAGCAGCATTTAAACCGGCCTGAGCCCCTTCACGAACCACCGTAAGAATTGTTCCTTCGGTTGGTTTCATAACGGCCTTATAGGCCGTCTCAGCCCCTGCTGCAAAGCCATCAGCCAAATCTTGAGCACTCAACGTGTTCAGATCAGCTAGCTTGCGGGAAAAACCGCGGAAAATTTGGGATAAGATAACCCCAGAGTTTCCCCGAGCACCCATTAATAAGCCCTTGGCCAAGGCTGTCGCTAGGGCACCAACGGCCTCCGTATCGGCATCACGCTCGTACTTGGCCCCACTTTGTAGTGAAAGACTCATGTTGGTCCCGGTATCCCCATCGGGCACAGGGAAAACATTTAATGAGTTAATAAAATCTGCGTTCTGGTTTAGCTTTTGCGAGGCTGCCTGGACCATCTTACCAAACTCAAGATTAGTAATTTCTGTTACTTTCAACTAAGTATCCTCCTTGATTTCAGTACGTCTGGCTAGTCAGCCAACACCCGCACCCCTTGCACAATGACATTGACTGAGTTTGCGGTAACCCCCAGCATTGTTTCTAGGTTGTATTTAACTTTAGATTGAACACTACGTGAGACTTCGGAAATCTTGGTTCCGTAGCTAGCGATCACGTAGACGTCGATGGCCACGCCGTTTTCTTCCTGGCGAACAACGACCCCACGGGCATAGTTCTCCCGGCGTAAAATATCGTTGACGTTGTCACGAATTTGATTTTTACTTGCCATGCCCACGACACCATAATTATCAGTCGCGGCACCCCCAACTACGGTCGCAATCACTTCATTGGTAATATCAATTGTTCCGTACTGAGTCTTAATCTTTACGGCCATGAAAATAGCCTCCTTGTCTGATTTAGAATCTTAACAGAGATTAATCTTACCACAACCCGACCCAAAATAGAAATAGGATGACTAAAAACCACGTCTTAACGGTAAACAAGTGTCAAGTAAATTTCCTTGAAAGAAAACATTGATTTCACGGAAATTGTATGGTAAATTATTCAGGTGAGTAAAAAGCACTGCTTTTTTAAAAAGTAATGAATCCACAAAGGAGGGTTTACGCCATGGCAAAGGATTTTATCAACGGTAAGCGGACGCGCTTCGGTAACAAGCGTTCTCATGCTTTGAATTCAAGTCGTCGCGCTTGGAAGCCGAACTTACAAAAAGTTCGCATCTTAGTGGACGGTAAGCCAAAGAAGGTCTGGATTTCTGCTCGGACTTTGAAATCAGGTAAAGTAACCCGCGTCTAGTGATAGCCACGGTTATAAAAGGAAAGCCCAAGCCGGGAAATCGGTTTGGGCCTTTTTTTGTTGCCTAGCACTTTTCGTTTCTAGAATTTTAAAGGACCACTCGAAGACGCCGATGAGGCGTTCGCGAGTGGTCCTTTTCATTAATCGGGCTCTACAATATTTGGTGTTGATGGAAACCT
>NZ_BCWD01000007.1 GCF_001592085.1 Levilactobacillus senmaizukei DSM 21775 = NBRC 103853 | reverse complement strand
AAATAATCACTTAAACCTAAAAAAGGCGGTCGTCAACTTGACGATCGTCTTTTTTCGTAAAGCTATTCAGAGACTGAGCCGCCATAGCGGTTTGCTCACCACCTTTAAACCACGCCGCTTCCGGCCTGATTTATTATTGAGGGGCATCCTGCAGCGACCAGGTAATCTTGGTTTCATAATTGCCAGCTTTCGAACCACCGTTTAACTCCAGGAGGACGCCGGTATCGGCCTTCCAGTCGTCCGTCACCTCGTACTTCCCATCGTTAATCTTCTCATCGCACGAACGGGTTAACACCCGCGTTGGCGTGTTGCTCAATGTCAGACGCCGGTCACCGTCAACGTAAACCACTCGTCCGGCCGCCGGTTGGCGGTCGACCGTCAGGGGCGTAGCTTGGGCCGACAACGACCATTGTTTATCCTTACCACGAGTGTCCTGAATGGCGAGTTTCCATCTCCCGGCACGCTTAATCAATTGGGGGGTACCAGACAGCGTCCCTGACTGAAAATTCTCCTTAGGGGATACCATGGCAAACTTGAGTTCACCGGCAACCTTGATGTTAACCTTCACCCGTTGCGAGGCATCTCCGTGGCTCGTAACGGCTCGCAGAGATAAGACATTGTTACCAGGCTTCAACTGACTAGCCTTAAGGGGTAATCGAATCAAGCCATCGGCACTTACCGGCAGATCATCCAAAGGCTTGTCGTTTAGGGCAGCCTTCACCTTGGTCCGCAGGTTCATGCCCATGTCGCCATTACACGTGACGACCACCTTACCGAGCACCGTCGTGTCCTGATTGGCCTCAAGCGAAACCGAATTTGGACTGATGATCTGTAAGTCCACGTCGGCGTGTGGATTAATCCGAAACTGAGTGGTTGCGATCGAGGCTACTCGAGCGGTCGAGGTGAACGAACTCCCAACAGATGGGACCATCTTAGTCTCCTTAACCTCCATAGCCTTGCCATAGAAATTAATCATCGCCGTGTCATTAACATCGCTAAGCTCTTGATCCAAACGAATCATGATCTGACGATCGGTCATCTCATCCAGCGACAGCACTTGCTTCTTGCCGTTACCGTATAGGATCTCTGCCCGCTCATAATTAATGCCATCGGGCAATCGTAACTTCGCACGGATGTCGGCCCACGTTTGCCGACCACTCTTGTAATTCAAATGATACGCCACCTGTAGTTCATCCCCACTAACAACCTGATCCCGTGGTGCCAGGGCTTGCTTGCGTTCGACATCAATGATTTCACCATAAGTGTCGACGACAATCAAACCAGGAATGTTTTCAAAGATGACGAGGTTTTCGTCATGCGCAGCGCCAGTTGCGGAGGTAAAGCCCCAACGAACTTTAGCCGGTTCATTAGCCGAATGCGGCCACGCTGGATCGATCTTCTTCGGATCGATTCGCACCGTTTGTCGCAGCCCTGGCAAAGGATTGTTGGTCTTAGGGTCACGGTCATCAAACGTATAGGTCATCTGCTCCGTCCTGGGGTCCCAACGTAATGACAAGTGATGCCACTTTCCCGTGGCTAAGAAGTCCGGGTTCTTTGGATCTACCAACACCCCTTTGTGGTCCATCGAGTAATGGTAGTCCGTCCGACTCAGGAGACCACCTAGGAAGCCCTTATCGGTTGCATGTTGAATATACGTCGTTGACTGCGCGGGATAATTGGAAGCAATGTGCACGGGGGCCGCATTCAAGTCAAAAGACTGACCTTGTCCAGCCGCACTGGCGCCATCCATACCATTATGCCGCGTATCAAACTCCAAGGCCCAACTATTTTGAATGGCCGTTTCGGCCAGATGAACCTTCGAGCCTTGATGTGCCAAGTTGTCAGCAGCCCACACACCCAACGTTTCGCTGGGCAGTTTAGTCTTCTTACCAGCTGGCGATTTAGCCAGCGCCCCTAAGCCTGCCGGATCGTTCTGTAAGACGAAGGCCATTCCGCTACTAACTGGGCTCTCTTGGCTTCCCAAGTATACCCACATTGAAAACTTCTGGACCTTCTTCAAATCCATATAACCTGAGTCGGTCGACCAAATCGCCCCAAACTCATAGGGCTTTTCGTGCAACCTGACAATTTGAGTACCTGGTGCTTCAGAATTTTTTCCATTCACAATGGAGGTCGAACTCTTATCAGTCGTGTCTACCGTGAGAAATGGATTGGTCTTGTTGATTAAAATACCTTGTGGCGCAGTTGCTAAAGCGTCAGAATAATCAGCACGAGCTGTTATTTCATTACTCCTTAGACAAACGGCCAACAGAATCAAGCTAGCGCTCAACCACCGTTTGAACAACTTGCATCCCTCCTATTTCGTTAATTTTTCGTGACGATCACGATAGAGTAGGTAGCCAATAACGGCTAACAACATCGCAATCAGTAATCCTAACAAGGCGTACAGCCAGTAGTTAGGTTGCTTGGTTGGCGTCAAAACAGTCTTGTTAAGCCGCCGAACCGTTGTACCCTGAATGGTGAAGTTGCGTTTGAACTGCCATTTCTGGGCGCCCGCCTTCGCCGACAGATAAAGTGTGTAGCGACCGGACGGGAGATTCTGGTTCCCCCACGGAATACCAAAGTTAAAGTTACTGTTGGGAGCCATCCCCATACCGGATTGTTGTTGCCGGATGAGGGTTTGCGTCGACCCCGCATTAGTCACTCGCGCATTAACCGTGAGTTTTTGCATAATCCCGGGCTGCGAGTTTTGCAGGTTGGCCGTCACCAAATTACGCCGGTTGACCTGCACCGCTTGAATCTGGTGTAACCGTAAATTCGGGGCAATGGTCTTCGTGTTTTCCCGTAACCGAATCCCAATTGCGTAGGAAAAGGCATTGTTCAACGTGATCGCCGACCCAGAATTGTGAGCCTTAGGCGGTACCTGTTCAACGTAGACCCCACCCAGAATAATACCCCGCAACTTCTTCGCTGGCATCCGATACGTCAATGCCACGCGTTTTTGGGTATTAGCTGGAACCGTTACCTTTTGGTTGGAGGCCTTCGTGAAGATGTCTTTGATACCCACCTTCAGCGACGGGTCCAACTTAGGGTTTGTCTGACTATAGTCGATGACCCCGTTATCATTGGTCACCGCTTGGTTCACATTCACCCAATACTTTTGCCTCGTGCTACTCGTGTTGTTAATCACGATCGTCAAGCGTTGCCGCGCATTCGGCTTGGTCCGCAAGGCAAAGTAATTCACCGTTGGATCATCTTGATTGCTAGGTAACATCGCCCGCACCGTGTAACCAACACTATTAGCCGCAGCCGTTGGTATCTGGCCAGCTAGACTCATCATGGCAAACCCCAATGCCAATAGAAATTTCAGTCCTCGTTTCATTACCGACTCCCCCAATCAGTCGTCAGAAAAATTAACGATTACTAACCTTGCTCAGTGGCCTATTGTGGTGTATCGCTCAATTGCCACGTCAACGTTGACGTGTAAACCCCGCCCATTTGCCCAGCGGGTACCGCCAGGTTAATGTCACCAAGACTGTAATCAGCGGTCCAAACACCTAGACCACCCTTAGCCGCAGCCGAGAAGACAATTTGATTGGTTCCCGTGCCATCAAGCTTAGTCGCTGCGCCAGGGGTTGGTGCTGCGGAAGGGTTGCCTGTGTTGCCAGCAGCAATGTCAGGCGAACCTAACGAAAGAACGGCACCACCGAGTGTGTTGCCCGTGGCATCAGTGAATGGACTGTTCTTCAATTGAACACTCCAGCCACTGCCTAACCCTGGGTTAGACACTTCAACGGGGTTATCTGCCGAAAGCGCCGGATAACTACCATTGATTTTTGTGTTAGGGGTTACATTCTTACCAAAGCTGATGTTTGGCGCAGAATCAAGCGAAATCGCTGCGTTAGGATCGGTATCAAATTCCGCAGTAGTTGTCGTACTTTGGGTCGTTGAGGCCGAACTACTGCTGCTTGAGCTAGTTGAACTCGAGGTGTCAGTTGTATCCGCAGCTGCTGGAAGTGCTGCGGTCAAGCCAACGCCTAATGTTAGAACAGCTAAACTACTCAACAGAGAAATCTTTAATCTGCGAGTCATCTTACTCACTCCTCTAAAATAATCTAATGATTACCAGCTTTAGAGTAAACGAGTAGCTCTGGTAATGGTTGAACCACCCGTTAGCTAACCAACCAAGTTATTCCGTGTCGGCCACTCATTCGCCGACCATCATTCTAAGCAATCCTAGTCAAAATCCCTTTGCTTGATTCAGATAAAATAATAACTGGTTACGAAAAAAAAGACCAGCTTTTCGCCAGTCTTTCGTATCTAGTCAATTAATCGTGGTCAGGCGCGATGGTTAAGGCCAACAACGCATTCAACCACTTTTTAGTGGCCGAATCAGCTTGTTCATTCACCTGAAATCCCAAGGGGCTGAACAGAGCTGCGACAGCCGTCCACTGTAACTGGTCCCCTTGCAGGAGGCTCTTAATGAGTTGCTCGCGTTGCTGATCAGTGACTGGAACTGCCGTGGCAGTTAGCAAGTTGACTGCCAATTGGTTCGCAATCAATTGCGCCCAGGCGGGCTGATCCAGCGGTTGAATAATTTGCCGGCGTTCAGCCAAGGGCACTACCGAGCCCTCGCGAAACAGGAATTTCTGCCAACGCGCCGTTTGTTGCCAAAGCACCGCGTAGAACTGCCAGGGAACCTGATTACCAATTCGTTTAAGCGTGGCCGTACTGATCGCCGTCACGTCCCATTGAATCTGGTCCTCTCCCGCTTGCATGGCGGTTCGTAACCACTCGCTAAAGAACCGCTGAATCGTGGCATCCACCGTTTGTGGAAGGCGACTTCCTTGGACCAGGTGATATCGCGCGAGCAAAAAGTCTTCGACCTGTTCCCAGGTAATGGCCCGACTCGCTTGTTGTTGCTTCCGCCGCCGAAATTGTCGGAGCTGTTTGACCCGACTCGACTTGGCAAACTTGCCTGGACGACTCATCTTCGTTGCCTCTTTTCTTTACTCAGAAATCGTTGTCTTTTTGTGATATTTATGGAAGTACCGGGCCGTCATGATGCCCAGGAAAACGACCCCGACCAAAATGGAAATCCGGGTCTCGGGATTCAAAAACATGAAAATTAACGTGATGGCCAAAAAGACCAACGTCACGTAGTTAGAATATGGCGCGAACGGCATCTTAAATGGATGATCGACCATCTCTTCTGGATGCTGCTTACGAAACTCAATTTCACTAATTAAGATCACGAACCAGGGAATCATTCCGGGAAGCACACTGGAACTGTAAACCATGACAAAGATTTGGCTGGCATCTTTAAAGAACATTGGCAGAACCACATTTAACACGATCCCAATGGCAATTCCTAAGGAAATCGCAATGACGGAGTAAAATGGCACACCGTGGCGGTTCAACAGCGTGACTTTCTTGGGGAGCTGCCCCTTTTCAGCCAACGTGAAGGCCATCCGACTGGCACTGTAGATCCCGGAGTTTGATCCGGACAAGGCCGCCGTAATCACAACAAAATTAATAATCGAGGCGGCCGCCGTAATCCCCACCTTCGCGAAGGTTTGAACAAACGGCGAACCCAGTTGGTTCAATTTGTCCCACGGATAAATGCTGACAATCACGAAGATTGCCCCAACATAGAAAATCAAGATCCGGGCCACGGTCGACCGAATAGCGGCCACCAAGGTGTGCTGCGGGTTCTGGGCTTCACCGGCCGTCACCCCAATCAACTCAATCCCCTGATAGGAGGCTAAAACAATTGCTAACGCATAGATAAATCCCTTGGCCCCGCCGGTAAAGAATCCCCCATTCGTCCAAAGATTACTGATTCCTACGGCGTGACCGCCATTGCCGAAACCAAAGAGAATGACCCCGAGGCCAGCAATAATCATTAAGACAATCGTGACGACTTTAATCAGGGCAAACCAAAACTCCAGCTCACCAAACATCCGTACGGAAATCAAGTTAGCTGTACATAGAAAGAGGATCGCAACCAACCCCGGAATCCAGTCTGGCAAGTTGGGCCACCAGAAACGGAAATAACCACCAAGCGCAATCATTTCACTCATCCCAACAACAATAAATTGGAAAATGTTACTCCACGCCGTCAGATAACCAAAGACGGGGTGCATGTACTCGGACGCAAAGGTTGAAAAGGACCCGGTAGTTGGATGGACGTAAAGCATCTCGCCCAGGGCCCGCATAATTAAATATAAGAAAACACCAGAAATGATATACGCAATGAGGACGGAAGGTCCCGTCCACTTGATGGTGGAACCAGACCCCATAAATAATCCGACGCCGATAGTCCCACCCAATGCGATCATCTGCATTTGGCGAGCGCTTAGTCTTCTCTGCAATCTAATTCCTTCTTTCGGTTTAATAATTAAAACTTAATGAGAAAATGTTACCTGATCTGTCGGTAATAAGCAACCTTTATTTACGATCTTCTTAACCCGTTGGCTCTAATTATGCCGCAACCACAATGATTATTCAATCACTGCATACAGCAAAAAGAGCGCGTGGGACCAACGGTGGTTAACCGACCCGCCTTAAGACCGCTAACCAAATAATTCTGATTTTAGCTTGGCGAGCTATCAGCGTTAAGCTTTTTGCACCCACTCTCGGCCATTAAGACAGCATAATAAAAGAGCCTGAGGTTTTGTCTCAGGCTCTCCCACAATTCATTTAAATTAATTTCTCGTAAACGTAGCAAACATCGGCGGGATGGTAAACCCCAACAATTTTACCCACGCGTTCGAAACCAAACTTTTCAATTAAGTGCTGCATCTTCCCGTTGTCCTTATGGGTATCGATACGGATACTCTCGCAGTCGGGATGGTTATCGGCCACATAATCAAAGAGGTCCCGGAAGAGTTGCGACGCATAGCCCTTCCCTTGGTGATGGGAGAAGATGGCGACTCGGTGAATCGTCACAAACTTATCCGTTTGCTTCAACCATTCCCCTTGTAACGTATCATATGAGGAATCAGGCGCCGTCATCACGGCGGCAACCCCTAACGTCTCGTGGTCGTCACTGTTGTAGATCACTGCCCGACCCGCCGCGATGTCGGCCTTGATGACCTCGCGGTTGGGATAATCATTCTGCCACTGGTCAATCCCGGCATCGGCCAGTTGCTGCTTACCGTCTTCAATAATGTCACAGATGAGATCTAATTCATCTGCTTTGGCTTTACGTAAATACATGGTTCTCTCACTCCATCCTTGGTCTAAGCTAAGCTGGTTAATACCCGTTGGGCCAATTGGTCAACTCGGGCCCAATCATCATCGTCTGCATCCCGGTCGATCTTAACGGAATCAGCGACTTGTTCGCCATTACTTGAGTTCAATTGGATAGTGAGATAATCAACTGCCCGGCCAAAGTGCAAATGAGTCTTGGAGCTAGAACCTAAGACGGCAAACTTGGTCCGATCCAGGTCAACGTCCTTCAAATCCTCAAAAAAGTCTTGGGCTTCATCGGGCAGATCGCCGTCATGGAAGGTGTAACTAACCACGATAATGGCATCGCTCTGGGATAATTCGAAGGCATCCGCCTGGGAAATTTCGGTAATGACAGTTTGTGCCTTAGAGGCTAACTGTGCTTGTAGATGGCCAGCAATGGCTTGGTTACGGCCGGATTGACTAGCGTAAATAATTTGAATATTTGGGGTCATAATTGGTGGGTTCTCCTAACTGTTTATAAAATCAGCTAGTTCGCGAGTAGTCAGCAAACTAGAAACTGCTAAATATAATATCACTTATGCCACCAATTCCCTAACGATTAATCCCGATTGTTGATAAAATATCCCGTGAACCATTTGCTCATAATTAAACGAACTGTCTAAAAAACCAACTTATCAAGCATCATGGCTGGCATTTCATCACGAATTCCGGGCACGCCAAAACCACTGAGTTCACGAAACTCTCGCCGCAATTGTTGATACCCCGGCCAATTAGTCGAGAAGCTATCCGCCGTCATTTCAGCCAATAACTGATTGACTTGGGCTTGGATACTGGGTGCCAGTTCCTGGGCATCGGGTCGCAAGCGGCCCTGATCGTCTAGGCGACGATGTTGCCCATAAACCATTTGGCGGAACAACCGATCGATGTGTTCCAACGAACGTTCATGCCCGCCAGCCGCCTGCTCCACCTGATAGAGCGCCATGCAATAGCGCGCAAAGCCGGGGATCACCATTGAAGCCCGGGTGGTCACCGACCGGTTGACGCTAATCAAAGCTTCGCCACCGGTCGGTGCTAACAGCTTCTGCAGTCGTTTGGCGCTGGCCTCGGCCGCTCGTTTGGCCCGCCCCAGGGTGCCATCATGGTAGATCGGGGCGGTCGCTTCGGGCCCCTCATAAGAAAACAGGATTGTCTTACAATTAGGCGCTAAGCCCCCGGCCGCCTTAAGCGCGTGCAGCCACAATTCCCAGTCTTCACCACCCATGACGTGAACGGTCGCCGCGATTTCCGCGGGCGTGGCCGGAGCCAGCGTCCGCAGTACCAGTCGTTCATGCTCCAAGTCTAATGTCTCGTCGGTCACGGATTGACCAATCGGTTTAATTGCCGACCGCCAGACCTCCGTGGGATCGGCCGGATTGACCCGTTTCGGCGCCGCAATCGCGTAAACAATTAGGTCCAACGGCTGCCAATTTTCCCGTCGTAACCGGTCAATCACTTGCTGCTTGGTTGCCGCTAAGAAAGCATCGGCATTCAAATTCACCGCTCGGAGTCCCTGGGCCTCCGCGGCCTGCTTCACATAGACTTGATTCCACCAACCAGCGCTTCCTAATGACGCTCCTTGAGGCGCCCGCTCATAACCAACCGAGAACGTGTTGGCTCCCTGCGCAAAAGCCACGACCATCCGACTAGCCAGACCATATCCTGAAGCACCACCTAAAATTAGGGCATTTTTGGCTCCATCGTACATGCCGGCACTCTGGACTTGGTTGGCTCCCAAGTCGACCCGGAGCTTGCGCCCAATTGGATTCACCGATCGGGCGACGTTGCCGGTAATGGTTTCGGTTAACTTAATCATTTTCATCCGTCTTCTCCTCCTTCGAGGTCTTGGCTCTAATTTAACACGTTTCAACGGCATTTGGGCAGGTCACCTCCATTGACTAGAAATTTCAGCGTCAGTGTTCGAGAAGGCCACTTATTAATATCATCGATATAACCTGCCTCACCCCTATCCACCTATGACGACCCTTGGTCGGTAAATCCAAACCAATCAAAAAAGAGCCACGACGTCATCGCAGCTCTTAGTTCGTTCTATTCATTTTCTTCTTCAAAGTTCGACTTTTCTAAGATTTCTCGAACTTCATCGGTGGAGTGCGCCTCCATCATTGCGTTCCGCAAGCCCGCCGCATTCCGCTGGTTGCGAACGTAAATCTTGAAGAACCGTTTCAACGCTGCAAAGTGGGCCGTTTGAAACCGCTCTGCAAAGTCATCGTACAGATCCAGTTGATACTTCAGCAGGTCCATCAACTCATGCAAATCATGTTCCTTGGGGTCTGCCTCGAACGCAAACGGCGTGGTAAAAATGCCCCGACCGATCATGATGCCGTCAACCCCTGGGTGAGCTTGCGCTAAGGCCAGCCCCTCTTGATAGTTCTCGATATCACCATTTAACTGTAACAGCGTATCCGGTGCAACCGCATCCCGTAGCTTTACGATATCATCAATCAGTTCATAATGCGCCGGCACCCGACTCATTTCCTTCTTAGTCCGCAGGTGAATCGTTAACAGCGGAATATCCTGTTCTAATAGGAAGGTTAGCCAATCATGCCACTCGTCCAATCGGCTGTACCCCAGTCGCGTCTTAACGCTAACCGGGAGTCCTGCCGTTTTAGCACCGGCAATAACTGCGGCCGCGCTATCGAAATTACGAATCAAGTCGCTCCCACCATGATTCTTGATAACCGTCGAATCTGGACATCCCATATTCAAATCAATGGCTTCATAACCGCGTTCCTTGACGTTTTCGGCGGCACGTTCAAAGGCTTCCCGATCATTGCCCCACAATTGGACAACCGGCATGTGCGCCTCTTCCGGTGCGACGTATAGCCGGCCCTGCACGGAAAATTTTGCCTTAGGATGCGTCACACTAATTGCATTGGTAAATTCCGTGAAGAACACATCCGGCGCGGCCGCCCGCGCAACTACCCGACGGAAGATAGCATTGGTGACGGCTTCCATGGGGGCTAGACTAAAGAACGGCCGGTTCTCGGCCTTGGCGTGGTCAGCGATATTCTGCCAGTAATTCGAATCAGGCACAGTTAAAATCTCCTCTATCAATATAATTTTATAAATCCCGTAGTTTTCACAATCTCTATATTCTACCACGTTTACTCAGTGTTACCAGCAAAAGTCCCTGTGATCACGCCAGGGGCCCGTTATGAAAACGAGCCCCCGGCTACACTAATTACTGATTAACCACACTCACATCACCATCAAGAGCCTTGATGTTCAACTGACTCTTGGCATCCGCTCGCCAATGAAGCTTGCGTGAACGTACTTGATCATTTACCTTCACCTGACCTTTAGCGGCCGCAATGCTGACCCCCGTCGATGAATGTAATCGGGCCCGGATATCGCCATCCTGTGAAGTTGCACTCAGTTGCCCATCGACCTGGTTATCCATCAAGCGGATATCACCCTTAAGCACGGTCACCTGGCTCGGACCGAGTTTGGCGCCGGCCACGCTAATATCACCATCAGCGGCGACTAATCTCGTCCTCGTTGCGGTAGTCTGAACATTGGTTAAGCCAATATCACCTTGTCGGGTCTGCACGGCCAAATTGTTGGCATGGATATCATCTAACCAGACATCCCCCGTGGTCGCGTGAACCTGTAATTGACTCGTAACGGTTAGCCCTTGAAGTGTCAGATCAGCACTATCTGCTACGATCACACGCTTCAGCTTAAGGCCTTGGAGCGAAACCGACCCACTCTTCGCCGCCACGGTTACGCGATTGAGTTGGACTCCCTTGGGTACCGTGACGAGAACTCCACTCGAGTTGGCCACCGCTGCTCCGACACTCGCTCTTCCACCCAACAGTGTCGCTGACTTGGCCTTCACCTGGCCACAGGTCACCTTTAGCGTGGACCCTTCCACACCAATCTGTGGTCGCGTCTTGGTTCCCTTTAAATAACGAACGGTCACCTGGTTGGTATCCCCCGCCTTAACGGTGACCGGCACCGGACTAGCAATTTCAATGTTTTGATACGCCGTGAGGTTCACGTGATGATTCACGCTGCGCGCAACTCGTAAGGCATGCGCCTCATGGTCCCAAGCTACCGCTTGACCACCATGGTGCCACCAGCCGAGTCCTCCTAATATCACACCTAACACGATCAGCGTCAGGCTTACTCGCCGTCGATGCTGCATTTCAATTGCCCTCCATTCGCTCATCTTATTTTGGGTAAATTTTCGTTCTCATCAAGTCGCTAACAATATACTAATTTAACCAATGATTGTCAATGGATGACCCCCTTCAAAATACCCATTTTATCGCATTTTCAGGCAATAGTTATTCAACGAATCAACCAATGGCGGTGAAGCGTCATTTATAAATAAACAAATGAGACGTTTCGTTGACTTTACCGGGCGAGCTCAGCATACTTATTCTAATTATTACTGAGGGGGATTCATTCATGCTCAATCATCAAGCACTGTTGATCATCGATTATACCAATGACTTTGTCGCGGACCAGGGCGCGTTAACCTGCGGGGAAGCCGGTCAGAAGCTTGCTGCAACCATTGTCAATTTGGCGGACGAAATGTTGGCAGACGGGGACTGGATTTATCTGCCAACGGATGTCCACACTCCTAATGACCCCTACCATCCCGAAACCAAGTTATTTCCACCACACAACGTTCGTGGTTCCTGGGGACGGCAACTCTTTGGCCCCTTAGCAACTTGGTTCGACCAGCATCAGGCTGATGCGACCGTTAGCCAATTCGACAAGACCCGCTACAGCGCCTTTGCAGGCACCGATCTGGACCTGCGACTGCGCGAACGTCACGTCGACACCCTACACTTAGCGGGAGTCTGCACGGATATCTGCGTCCTTCACACTGCCGTTGATGCCTACAATCTAGGCTACCAACTCGTCATTCACCAAGATGCCGTGGCCAGCTTTGATCCAGCCGGCCACGAATGGGCCCTCAAACACTTTGTTAACGTGCTCGGCGCTCAAGTCATTTAACTGAAGAACGCTTAAAAGCGCCGTTACGATTGGTTTTGTAGCGGTGCTTTTTGGGATTGTCCAAAACATTCGAGTGGCGTACAATAAGGGGCATAACCAGTTTTTAGGCAAATTATCCGCCAACGAAACTAAATCTATACATATAAAGGTGGCCACTCAAAATGAAACGCCTATTCGTCACACTCGGTCTTGGCCTACTGATGACCGTGACCCCCATGGGAATTGCCCACGCCGCGACGGCAACATCCACAGCGGATAGTACCGCATCCGCAACGTCCACTTCGTCCACAGCAACTGTCACCAGTTCTGCCAATTCGGCTTTGACGTCTTCGTCCAGCGAATCATCGACGACCAAGCCTAAGCCGACCCCGAAGCCTAAACCTAAGCGGGTCTATCGTAAGGTCATCAGGACCAAGAAGGTGACCTACTACACCAAGATCAACAGTAACAAGCGTCACAACTACAAGGTCTACAAGTCCGGTGGTGCCAAGTCCTCCGCGGCGAACTGGTCCGCAATTTCAACGGGTCGGCACTACGCCAACCGAAAGGTCCACATTACCCGTGAACAGACGATGGCGGATGGTCTCTGGTTGAAATTCACCTACAACCATAAGCATACCGGTTGGATTCACCGCAATGGAACCGTGAAAAGTTACCGCATGCTAAGTGTGCCGCTGATTGCTCAACGGCCACAACTACCAACAGGCTGCGAGATTACCGCCACAACCATGATGCTCAAATACGCCGGTGCCAAGGTGACAAAAATGTCGCTGGCAAAGGAAATGCCTCGTAGTTCGAATCCTAACAAGGGCTTCGTTGGGAGTCCCTATGCCAAGTCCGGCTGGTGGATCTATCCCAAGGGCCTACTAAAGACCGTTAAGAAACACGTCGGTTCCGCCAAGAACATGACCGGCGCTTCCTTCAACAAAATGAAGAAGCAAATTAACAAGGGTCACCCCGTGGTTATCTGGGTCGCCGGTGTCGATGGTTTCGTTAATCACGCCATCACCTTAACCGGATACAGTGCCACTCGAGCTTACTACAACGATCCTTGGACCAAGAAGAAAACGAGTATGACCCTCAAGAATCTCAACAAGCATCGGAAACACGATGCTTACCGGGCGCTCAGTTACTAAAAAGCCAGCTGACTTTTGGCGCACGTTTCAACTACATCAATTAGCATAGAAATAGGCCCCCTGTTTTTTAACAGGGAGCCTATTTTGTTTTCATTTAACTTTTGCGATGACTTCAACACAGTAACCGGTTTGATGGCAGTTTGGACAGGTTAGCTTCCGCGTCTTGGGACTATGTCCCGCCCAAAATGCCGTCCAGAACCGGGGCTGAAACACCGTTTGACAATTGGGACAGACATAGCAAACACTTTGGAAGTAGTGCCAAACCAGCCAACCAGCCACGATTACCGCAATGCCCATCGTTGTGCCAAATATCCACCAATTTTCCGTTTTCCAGGAGGCAATGAACCCTGCCACCTCAATCACATCCATCAGCAATCCGCCACCTATTAGCCGGACGTGTAATTGCCGTAATCGTTGCCGATCCTTCATAATTTGTTCCATGTCCTGGATTGTTTTGATAGGTAGACTAGCCGCCCCCACCAAGCTAGCACGAACTTTACGAATTGTTTTCAACTTTTCCTCTGTCGCGGTTTGTGCTTGTTTCAATAGCACCACTTGTTGGTCCAGCATCAGGTCTAAGATTTCGGTCCCTCGTTTACTCGTCAAAATTTCTTTAATTACTGCCAGCTTTAATCCCATTCCTTTAAGTAATAGGATCAGTTGTAACTGCTGAGCGTCCGTCTGAGAATACTGTCGCCTTCCGTTTGGTCCAATCGTCGCCGGCAATAGCCCCTGTCGATCGTAGTATTGCAGCGTTCGTACCGAAATACCAAACTGTTTGGCTAACTCTCCTGTCGTGTACGTTGACATGGTTTTCACCTCCTACGACTGTTCTATCAAATGACGTCGCGTCATGAGCAAGTCTTCTGGTCATATTTCCCGGGTTATCCATGCTAGTTAGCTTAAATGATAGCAGAAAGAGATTTACCAATCTACCAGCCACCGTCTACCAGCCACCGTCCACCAGTCATTTCCTTTATTATAACGAGTTTGATCGTCTTCATATTATCTTCACAAACGATTCAACAATTCGTTAGAATTCGTTAACAGAACTAATTTATACGACTGCTATATTGTAAGTGTTACATATTTTTTTGGGGGGTGAGATTGGCCGGGGGGGACCAGTCTCCCCCTTTTGGGCACAACTTAAGAAGGAGATGGCTTATTTGCAATTCAAACACCCTCGGATGGCTGTGGTCGCCGTTGCGTCTCTGGCAGTCCTAACCATTGGTCTAGCCGGTTGCTCGAGCTCAAACAAGACTTCCGCATCCGACTATGGCATCAAGAACAACAAGGTGGCGCTAACCACCGACCAAATTAAGAAGAATCTAGATACAAAGATCATTACGACTCGTCAAGACAGTCAGCAGGCGTTGACCGCTCAGTACAAGGCGGCAGCCGAAAGTGATCGCTACACACTGGCCAGCCCCTACGTCAAAATTAACCCCTACAACGCCTCACCATTAACGGCGCTGGTCACCTTTAAAACCAATGAGTCCGTCAAGGTCACCTACACCGTCGTTGGTAAGACGGACAAGACGTCTCTCACCAACACAGTCAAGGGGGGCTACACCAAGTCACACCAAGTGCCGGTCGTTGGTTTATACGCCGACACCAACAACACCGTTAAGATTACGACGATCACTAAGAATGGGAAAACCACCACTAAAACTTTAACGATGACCACCGGGTCTTTGCCGAAATATATCGAGGATGCCACCATCACCGTCACCAAGAATGACAAAGACCAGATGGAAATTGGTAAAAACAAATTAACCATTATGAATCGCACCACGAAACAACCTTTTGCCATCGATGCCGACGGTGAAGTTCGCTGGTACGATACCAACTACTCGCAACACACCATCGAACAATGGTCCAACGGCCACATCATGATGCTGTCGAAGAGAGACGTAAATTCGGACGTCTACAACGACCTCCTAGAAACCGACTACTTAGGCCGCGTCTATCAGGAGTATTCCTTCTCCGATAACACCAGTAGTTCCGACAGCAGCAGTGTTTCTAAGGCGGCTGCGAAGTCCAATAAGGAAACCACGGTCATTCACCATGACCTGGTTGAATTACCGAATCATAACTTCCTCGCCACCGTATCCGATGGCTCCAAGTATAAGGAAGATACCATGATTGAGGTTTCTCACAAGACCGGAAAAATTGTGAAGGTTATCGATATGAAGAAGCTCTTGCCGAAGTCCATGTGGTCGCATTATCAGAAAGGGCTCGACGGTAAGATTGATTGGCTCCATCAAAATGCCGTGGATTACGATAAGAATGACGATTCCATTGTCATTTCCAGTCGGAACCAGGATCTGATCATGAAGCTCGACTACCAGACCGACCACATCAAGTGGATTTACACCGGTAAGCAAAAATCCAGCTGGCCGTCCGCCTACCGGAAATACCTGCTGAAGCCAGCCAAAGGCACCACGATTACCGGTGGTCAGCACGGCCTCTATCTCTTGAACAATGACGACAAGCATAGTGCCAACAGTGAAGACTTCATGCTCTACGACAACAACATTGCCGTGACCAACGGTAATAAAAAAACTTCAGGTAGGTATTCGCAAGCCGTTCAATACCACGTCGATACCCAGAAGATGACCATTAAACAAACCTGGGCCTATGGTCAGTCCTTAGGAAAGACCAACTTCACGCCCGTTATTGGTTATGCCCAAAAACTAACCAACGATAACGTCCTCATCGACTTTGGCTTCAAGAACGGCGGTAAAGAGAGCAACATCATTGAGGTCAATCAGTCCGGCAAGCAGGTCTTCAACGTTACCATGAAGAGTGCGGCCTCCAAGGCCTACGCCTACCGGGCCTACCGCGTGCCATTCTATAACGCCGCCTATCAATTCGATGCGACTAAATAGACTCTGGAGCATGACTGGCGTCTCCGGCCCAGATCGACGATATTGCTTCCGAGTCATTCTTCAATAATTAACTAGTTTAAAGGGAGACAACATTATCTGACAAAAGATAGTGTCGTCTCCCTTTTTAATTTCGCTATTTAAAGATTGCCTAATGCTTCCAGCGACGTTGGTGATGTGTTCGGTAGAGCCAGGTAATTAACCCGATAATAATGATAATTGGCACAATCAGCGCAAATCCGGCCAGAATTTTGCTGAACAATCCCACCAGAATGGCCCCAACCGCAAAACTTCCTAACACCGTAAAGGTATCAATGGCCTGACTACCCGCCTTGTGGTCATGATAACGGACACCGTCATACAAGGAAGCAGAAGCCTTACGGAGATTACCCGTCATCATCAATGGCGTGAAGGGGGCTCCCTTAATTCGCCGGAATTCCTGTAATTCCGCTGCAGCCGCCAAGGACAACAAGGTGGTAATGACAATATCTGGCAGACGGTTGGTCGAGAACATGACGAAGACCAACAAGGCTAACTCATACCACAACACAATGTATTGTTGACTCACCGACCGATTCTCTAGTAGATGTTGCAGTCCTCTGGCTAACATCGTCCCCACGGCAAAAGCCAAGATCGACGCTAAATAATGACCCACCGTGCTAAATTCTAGCCGACCCAAATGAATGCCCAGCAAGATTAAGTTCCCCGTTTGGAGGCCAGCAAAAATTTCACCATGTTCCAGATAGGAGTAGGCGTCCAGTGCCCCCGCAATCATGGTCAAGGCACTCCCAAATAAGAGTTGCTCGTGCGCGGGAAAATCCGTCTCTTCCACTTGTTAGTCACTCCATTCACTTAATTTATCTGATCAGTATAAATGAAAATCACCCGGCTGACACCATTCTTCGGCTAAACGGCGCCGGTCAATAACCGCTCGACGAGTGTTCTACTAGGCCCACCACCGATCTTTAAGAGTCCCTAAAGAATCGCAAACAACTAAAAAGTCCCCATCACTAGGACGGGGACTCGTAAACCTCTGATTGGGCTAGCTGGATTCGAACCAACGCATGACGGGATCAAAACCCGTTGCCTTACCGCTTGGCTATAGCCCAATAATTAAGTCATCATGACTCAACAGAACTAAGTTTAGCATTCACAACGGTCAAAATGCAACCCCTTTTATGAAAACGCTTATGATACGAGAAGATTAGTTGACACCAGGGACGGCAAACGGCTAACATAAATGTATATTAATTCACAATTTAAACGGCGTTTGCTTGCGAAAGGAGGGCCACCATGTCGACCACCATTACTATTAAAGATGTTGCAAAAGCTGCTGGCGTCTCCGAGGCCACGGTGTCTCGCGCACTGAACCACAGTGATCAAGTCAAACGCGACACCCAACAAAAAATTCAGAATATTGCCAACGATCTCGGTTACCATCCTAACGGGCTGGCTCGTAGTATTCGTATGCAACAGTCCCACACCCTGGGGGTGATTATTCCGGATATTCTCAACGACTTCTTCACCCAGTTCATTCGGGCAATTGAAGATGCCAGTGAGCAGGCCGGTTACGATGTCGTCATCGTCAACACCGATGAACGACCTGACAAGGAAAGCCGAGCGCTCAACCTGATGTTGGAAAAACGCGTGGATGGGCTGATTATCGCCAGCGCTGAGGGTGATACCGATTATCGGGAACTCTTAGGCGGTATGCCAACCGTTTTCGTTGACCGGACCCCGCTCAATAGTAGTCAAGCCGGCCTGGACCGGATTCTGGTCGATAACGTCCAAGGGACTCGCGATGTCGTGACCCATTTAATTAAGCAAGGTGCTCGACGCATCGGAATCATTAACAGCGCCGTCCCCTTCACGGCCCACGAACGACTTCAAGGGTACCATCAAGCCCTAGCTGCCGACGAACTACCACAGGAGGCGGCCATCGAGGCTACCGCCCGGACAGACAACAGCAATGTTGAACAGATGACCCGGCAGATCCTGATTAACCAAAAGTGTGACGGGCTCTTTGTGGCGGATAACACCATCATGGCGGCCGTTCTACGCAAACTCCCCGAACTGAAGCTGCCCCACCTTTACCTGGGAGGTTTCGACGATCAGTCATGGTTCGATCTACTGGAACAACCGATCGTCACCGCCCGTCAACCAGTGAATCAACTAGGCCAACTGGCCGTTGAGCATCTGTTGAACCGCATCCAAGACCCGGCCACCCCGCCTAAAGAGATTCGCCTGGCCACCACGGTGATTGACCGGTAGGCATTAGTTCATCGCTGGGACGACTTTAATCCTAAAATCTAAATCAAACTTAATCATAGTCCCCCCCAGTCGGGCTTTCCCGAAATATCTGGAATGCGCTCTTAGTTCCATTGTGAATGATCTTAGAACACCCACAATCTGGGTACTTGGCGATTTGATAGGCCAGATTAAAAATTTTCTTTAAAGCGTTCCCTGTACCTTTAACTGCAAAATTTGATAAATTATCATCTTTAATTTACAGTAAATTTCGAGTAAACTGGTACTGGAACATCTCACTCATTCTCGCTTTCTGCTGATTTTGGTCGATTGGTGCAGGCACAATGGTGATGTGTCCTTTTAATATAAAAATTGGCGTTGATGGGAAACCCCTCAACACCAATGATCGTAGAGCCAAAAAAGTCGCGACATGGTCGCGACTTTTTATTTGAGCTGTTAGCTCGATTAAATTTATTTGATTGGGTCGTAGTTTGCCCGTGGGCCACCAACGTACTTCGCCCGTGAACGTAAAGCTGTCACGTGGGCGCCACCCAATTCCTTGATGGAAGGACGAACGGGAACTTGAACGAACTTAACGTGCATCCCAATGAAGGTATCACCGATATCGAGCCCGGCTTGGGCAACAATGTGTTCAACTTCAACGGGATCGTCAAAGTTCTTGAAAGCGGCAATTGAACCAGCACCACCAGCATGTAAGGCTGGAACGACGTTGACAATTTCGAAGCCCTTCTTTTCAGCTACTTCACGTTCAACCACAACACTCCGGTTGATGTGTTCGCAACCTTGAACGGCTAAGTGAATTCCTTCTGGCTTCAGCTTGGCAATGATCGTCTGGATAATTGCTTCACCGACATCTAGGTTAGAATTCTTACCAATTCGCCCGCCAACTACTTCACTAGTAGAACAACCGAGGACGAAAAGGTCCCCCTTGTGTAATTTTGCTGCGTCCAACACATCTTGAACGATAACGTTCAAATCTGCTTTCAACTTTTCAATATCAATATCCATCATGATGCACACTCTCCTTACGTCAGACTGGGCTTGAATTTAACGAGGCTCTTAACGAGTAAGACCGCCACGACCATCCCGAATCCAACTTGAAATAAATTACTTGTAATTGATGCTATACCGGCCGGCCAACCGTATAGAAAGGCAGTCGCCAAACAATAACCAACTACCATGATAGCGCTTCCGACGATCAATGGGAAGATGGTCGCCTTTAAAGACTTATCATTTTCTGGTGTCAGGTAAGCGACAGCGAAACCTTGAGTACCATGAATGACTAACGAGAAGAGGCACCACACTGGGTAACCAGCAAGAATATCAATTAAGAAACCACTACCAGCCCCCACCATGACACCGACTGGATTACCAAATAAAATTGCACTGGTATAAATACCGACTTCACATAAAGTAACAAATCCGTTGGTGCCAGCAATTGGAATCCGTACCAGTAACGACAACGCCACCGTTAAGGCGATCATCACCGCTGCTAACGTATTCGTCTTCAATGCATCGTGTTTCATTGGGTTTCCCTCCTATTGGCGGCTAGCGCCTTGCCACACGCTCCCAAGCTGTGGACTAATCACGACGCCATGTTCAATGCCTAAGTGGACGAACCGCTTGGCATCGTTAACCGCGTCAGGTAACGACCGACCGTTAGCCAACTGACCCGTGATGGCGGCGGAGAAGGTACATCCCGCACCATCAGTCGTTGACTGGTGAATCTTAGGACTCTCAAACCAAAAATCTTGTTCACCATACCGCAAATAGTCAACCGCCGTGTCGCCCGGCAGCCGATTACCACCCTTGATGACCACATTGGGACACCCAAAGGCTTGAATGGCCTTTGCCGCCGTGACCATCTCAGCCTTCGTCGTAATCTTGCCCAAACCGCTTAATTGGCCGGCTTCGTCAAGATTTGGCGTTGTCACAAATCCAAGTGGTAATAACCGTTGTTGCATGGCTTTAAGGTAATCCGACTGTAACTGCGTATCACCCTCCTTGAACACCAGGACGGGATCAACCACCAGCTTGAGTGGATGATCGGCCAACTCAGCACAAACGGTCTCCAAGGCAGGTAAATCACCAAGTAAACCCGTTTTAGCAAAGTGCACCGGCAATTGGGTCAAGATTGAATCGAGTTGTTGCTTAATAATAGCTGAATCTATTTGATACAAACTGACCCCGCTGGGCAAGATGCTCGCCACGCTGGTTAACACACTGACACCAAAAACATTGAGTTCTTCAAATGTTTTTAGGTCAGCCTGAATACCACCGCCGGCCAAACTATCCGAACCAGCGATGGTTAAGACGTTTTCCATGAGATCTCCTCCTGATACTGTCAATTATTGTCCTTCGTGGAAGCGATCACAACCGCCAATTGGCTTGTTTTTAATCCAGCCAATTACTATACTTAAGTAAACCCGTAAAGGAGACCTACATATGATTGATTGGTACGCCGACTTACCAGATATTAAGCCAAAATATTTAGCCATTACGCAACTTATTCGGCACTTAATTCAAGAAGATAAACTCTTGCCCGGTCAACGTTTACCAGCAGAGCGCGAACTGGCCGAGGCCCTCAAGGTTGACCGTTCGACGGTCAGTCGGGCGTTGTTGGAGTTGGCCTCCGTCGGCCTAGTGGTGAAGCGGACCGGCAGTGGGACCTTCGTTTCGTCCTTGCCTCACCTGGACAACGCGACCAACAAAGTTAACTGGACGACTTTTCTTGAAACCACTGCCTCCAATAACTACCAGGCCTATCAGGGACAGCTACTACAGGCGCGCGCCCTCGACAACGGTCACCTCATCGATGCCGCCGTAAATGAATTACCCATGGACTTAATTCCTAAGCTGGGGTCATTACAAATGGACTGGCAGAATTTCTTGTTGGCGCAGCACCAGGAACAAGATGCGGGTTACCTCCCCCTCATCCAAACAATCAGCAACGTCCATAAGGCCCGCAACCAATTCAAATTAACCCGCCAATCCCTAATCATTGCCGGCGGGGCTCAGCAATCGCTCCTATTAATCCTACGCAGTTTGCTTCAGGTGGGAGACGCTGTGGCCTATGCCCAGCCTTCGTATTTCAACGCCAGTGCGATCTTCCAGGCGGTCGGTGTCCGAACCTACACGGTGCCGTTAAAACACGGTAAGCTTGATTTGGGCGTCCTGGAGGACCTGATCCTGAAGCACCGGATCAAACTCCTACTCCTAAATCCAACCTTCCAAAACCCGACCGGTGAAATCGTCAGTCTCCGGCAACGGCAAAAGATTCTGACCCTCTGCCAGCAGTACCAGGTTCCAATTGTTGAGGATGATGTGTTTGGCTGGCTGGTCAATAAGAGCGACGAGGTCCCGACGTTCAAATCGTTGGCGCCGGCTAACGTCATCTATATCAGCTCCCTCTCAAAGTTATTGGGTTCTAGTACTCGGATTGGCTGGATCGTGGCGCCACAAGCCATCGGCCAACGACTGCTTCAGGTCCAAAAGAAACTGGACATTGTACCCAGTATGCTGGCGCAGGTCATGGCCAACCTCGCCCTCACTAACCCATCCTTTAATTCCGAGATTCATAAATTGACCCTGGCCTTAGCAGCTCGTCGTGAAGCCGTTGCTACTATTTTTCATGAGGTCCGGCCCGATTGGCAATTTGCCAGCCCTAATGGTGGCCTGTTCTTCTGGGTCACCCAACGCGATCAGGAAATATTTAACCACCTTTTAGCCAAGCACATTCTTGTCAAACCTGGTCCAATCTATGGTGCCGACCGCCAAACGTTCCGATTTAACTTTGCCGTCATCGACGAGACCAAGCAGGAACAACTCAGAACGCAATTACGCCAACTGAAACCATAAAAAAAGCCGACTGTGAGAAGATTCTCACAGTCGGCTTTTGCCCACACTTACTTTAAGATTTCGCAGAATTCAATGGTTTCGTGGTTCGGTCCAAGAATGTTAAAGAACCGAATCCCCTTGTCCCAGAATGATGGGATTGATTGGATTTCGTCGTTAACCATGTTCAACCGTTGCGCCTTGGCGGCAGCGAAGGCCTTATCAACGTCGGTGGTGTTCAAAGAAATATGATTAATTGCCCCGGCAGTTGGGTTGGTCGCGTCGCCTTCCCAGGTCTCAATCGTCAAGTTACCTAACCGCATGAAGGCACAACGGTTGTCGCCGTTAGGAAATAGACCGGCCCGTTCAAAGCCTAAGCTTTCGTAGAAGGCCATCGTTGCATCCAAATCCGCCGTAGGAATCCCGACATGTTGAATCCCGGTAATAAAATCACTTACAGACATTTTTACTGGCTCCTTTTTATGTTTACGGGCCTGGCGCCTTACCGGTTGCTCTGGGAGGGCTGGAACGCCATGGGCACAGCTTTGAGCCGCAAACCACGTCTCAAAGACTGACCTTTCTCTAACCCGAGTAAATCACTCGGCTAAGAGAAATTTCATGGCCGAACCCTCCCAAAGCCGCCCTCACGGCTCTAAACGCTCGTAACTTCATTAATTCTTACTGAATAGTTCTAAACACAATACCAGCCTGAAAGGGAAGTCAAATATGGGCTCAGCCGTGGCACTGCCTTAGCCGAGCGTTATTCTCGGATTAGGCAGAACCGGATTATGGGACCGCTCTGTGGCCCATAACCGCGTTCACCGCGTTCCAGCCCATATTTGACGACCGGTCAGGCGGCCAAGCCCGCAAGCCTGAACCTCCCGACCTCCAAAATCAAAACCTATTTGCCGACGTCGACCGCTTGGTGCTTCAGCCGCGGGAAGATCACCCGATCGGCAATTCCCGTGATACCCCCTTGGGCGAGAAAAGCAAAGACCGTTCCCAACCCAAAGTTGCTAAATTGACGGGTGATGATGATGGCAACGATCGCCATCACAGTTGGTGGAATGTAAGAGAACCACATCGCCAGGGCTGCATTCCCATGGCAATAACGGAACCGCAGAATCTGCATCAGATCGTCGGCTGGATGTAAGACTAAGTTAACCCGTTGATAAATGGAAATAGCTACCGCGATGAAGGCGACCCCTAAGAAGTTCAGGCCAATATACAAGATGATCATGCCCAAGCTGTGGGCATCTGGCAATCCCCCAAAGAGCGCCGGATATTTGCCATCAAAGAAGTCTTCAAACACCTGAATCAGAGCAGAGAATGGCACCATAAATACCATATTGCCAGCAATCCGCTTCCAATCCCAGTGACGAATCAAGACCGCGTTCAAGACCGAGGTCAGGAACCCCATAATCAAAAAGGCCCAGAATAAATTCCAATGAAACGCCGTTCCGAGGTTAGCTTCAGCGGCTGACCAGTAAGCGGCCCCCAGAAATGAGGGATGAATCTTAGCGCTGGTCACCAGGGTCAAGACATTCCCCGCCGAGTTAATCACGAGCGACAAGGCAAAGTAACCAATCGCCTTAGACATTGAAATCGTTCGCTGACTCGTTTCTGCCTTTGGTGCGTCAGCATCAAAGTTACTTGCTGGTTCCACTCTCACAATCCTCAACCACCTTTACTTAGTCGGAAACTTTTACAACAGCCTTGCTGACATGTTCGACCTTACCCGTCAGAACGTCTTCAACTTGTTCTAGGCTGACTTCATGACTGATTAGAGATTCAACGTCCAATTGACCGCTAGCTAACAAGGCAATGGCATCTTCGAAGGCGTATGGATTGATAAAGGCCCCTTGGATTTTTAATTGCTTTTGGTAAACTTCGTAAGTATTCATTGAGAAGGTTTGGTCCGGCTTCCCAACACCAAACATCAGCACTTGGGCACCCTTACGAGTAGCTTCAACGGCTTGTTCTTGCGTTTGTGGTAAACCAACCGCTTCGATAACCACATCGTAGTCGGCAGGAATGCTGTCACGCTTAGTGTTGTAAGTATTCGTAACACCAAAGTGTTCCTTGTTGAAGGCTAACTTCTCATCAACGATCCCGGCAAAATCAACTTGGTGAACTCCCTTAGCTTGTAAGAGTTGAACGAAGAGTTGACCCATGAAGCCATCACCGATAACCAAAGCCTTTTGGTAAGGGGTTAAGTCTAATAACTTAATCCCATGAACGGCACATGAGATGGGTTCAGTCGTTGCGGCCGACTTCAATGAAACACTGTCTGGAATAGGGTAAACGACGGATGAAGGAGCGGTGAAGGATTCGGCTAAGCCACCATCACGGGTAACCCCAACGGCTGATAAGTTGTCACAAAGTTCTGGACGGTCAGTCCGGCAATATTTGCATTGGCCACAGTAAATGTTAGGGTCTACGGTCACACGGTCGCCAACCTTGACGTTGGTGACATCGCTACCAATCGCCGCCACAATCCCGGAGTTTTCATGGCCTAAGATAATTGGAGGGACAGCGTTCGCTGAACCTGGAAGTCCCGCGTACAATGCCCGGTCGGTCCCACAAATCCCAGCATAGGCGGTGTTAACTAACACTTCGTTAGGCTTAACCTCTGGGGTCGCAACGTTCTGAATCTCCATCTTTTCTTTTCCAGTTAAAACTAAGGCTTTCATAAATTAAATCTTCCTCTCTTACTTGTTATATTCAATCAAGGCCATCGCGAAATCGCCGACGGTTGCCGACCCATTGTCCTTAACGGCCGGCATGACAATGTATTCATCCAGGTTGCCAACCTCAACATAGTCATTTAATAATTTGGCAAACTCAGCCCGAACCTTCACGAGGAAGGCTTCACTAACGACACCGCCACCAAAGACAATCTTGTCTGGCCGCAACATCAGAGTCTCTTGCAAGGCTGCTTGGGCCACGTAGTACGCTAAAATATCCCAAACGTGATCCGTCAGTGGAACGTCCTTACCTGGCTTACCCAGCCGGGCATCAAACGTTGGCCCACTGACCAAACCTTCTAGGCAGTCCCCATGGAATGGGCAAATCCCTTTGAAATCTAGATCATCGGGGTGCCGTTTCAATCGCACGTGTCCCATTTCGGGGTGACCCATGCTACCAACGAAGTTCCCGTTGATAATGGCACCTGCGCCGACCCCAGTTCCAATGGTGAAGTAGACCAGCGACCCCACATTTTCGTTAAACAACGTGGACATGACATACTCGCCATATGCCGAGCCATTCACATCGGTTGTCCAAAACATGGGGACATCCAGATCTTGCTTCAGCCGGCCAACGAAATCGGTGTTTGACCAACCCGGCTTAGGTGTATTGGTAATGTAGCCGTACTTTGGCGAGTTACGCCGCAGTTCAATCGGCCCAAAGGACGAAATGGCAATCGCCTTCACGTCCGGAAACTTTTTAAAATAAGCAATGGTTTTACTCAGAGTTTCCTCTGGTGTTGTGGTTGGAATATGTTCTTCGTCGAGCACCCGATAATCTTCGTTACCGACTGCACAAACGAACTTGGTTCCACCAGCTTCAATGCTTCCGAGTTGCATACTCGTTACCTCCATCTATTGGCCGGGGTTGGACCCGCGGCATCTGCTTGACGATCTCGGTTCAGTCATCTTGAAAACGTTTAAAGTATATCATCGCCTCCCAGCAAAATAAGGGGTTTTTCGCGACCACTTTTTTCAGAAAACGGCTCAAAATCCAAGTGTCATCCGAATACAATCGATTTCATTTTTCGTGAAAACCATCACTTATTCAGCTTTTTATAGCTGAAATCATCGATCCCGCAAGCGCTTACAATTGGTTTTCATAATCACTTTCCCGAATCTTGCCAATGATTTTAGAATGTGCTAGACTACCAGGACTGCAAGCCAACTGAAGAAAAAGTTCTCTAGGGTTCCGCCGCAAGGGCCAGGTCCAAGAGAGAACCTGCGACTAACCGTCGTGGCCACGGAGGGACAAAAGCCCGGGAGATTCTGTCATTATCGACAAAATCTCCCGGGCTTTTTGGCGCTTCCGGATAAGCAATATAAGAGGATTAGCTAAGAATCATCAAGTACCACCATTGCTGTAGCGTTACCAGACTTCTGAATGGCTGATCTGCTTTTACTAATTCAAAACCAATGAGCCCGACCTACCAATCGCCGGAAAGCTTAGCAGAAAACAACTTAAGGAGGAACTAAAATGTTCAAACACTGGTTAAACGTCTTGTTAGGTGCCCTTTTCGAGGTCACTTGGGTGGTCGGTTTCAAACACGCCGACTCTCCGTTCAGCTGGACGGTCACGGCCATTGCGGTTTATTTAAGCTTTTACTTTTTGATTCGGGCTGGTCGGGTCATCCCCACCGGGACCGCCTACGCCGTCTTCGTTGGCCTAGGGACCCTCGGAACCACCGCCGTTGGGATGCTAGTCTTCAACGAGTCCGTTAACCTGATAAAGATTGGCTTGATCTTAGCGCTCATCGTCGGTGTGGTCGGTCTGCAATTCACAACGAAAGGAGCTGACTAATCATGGCTTGGCTTTGGTTAATTTTCGCTGGACTCAGCGAAATGTTAGGCGTGACCTTCATGAACTTGGCCTTACATCAACATCGTTGGTGGCACTGGGCGATGATGATCGGCGCCTTTGGTATCAGCTTTGGCGGTCTGGAATTGGCCTTGCAAACACTTCCTATGGGAACCGCCTACGCCATCTGGACCGGTATCGGTGCTGCCGGTGGCGTCATCACTGGCATGCTATTCTTCAACGAATCACGCAGCTGGCGCAAGCTGGTCTGGGTCGTCGTCATCTTAGGCGCCACCATCGGGCTTAAACTGGTTGGCTAGGTCAAACCAAAAAGGGCACCATCGTCACGCATGATCGACGATGGTGCCCTTAATCAAAATTCAGTTAACTTTGAACCCCTGATTCACGTCGTTAACTCGGACGGCGGTTTAACGGCATCCCCTGTCGCCGTCAATTACCATGACTCCTCCAAATAGGGACGCTCGTGTAGCTATACCAATTTTATAGTATCTCACAGGATAGCTTTAATATAATTGACATCGTTCAAACTACACATCCAATTTAGCATATAGACCAATCATTTTCAAGCCGTTCATCAAAAGCCGTTAACTGACCTTGACCAGCGAAATCATTTCACCATTGACGCTGACGCCATAGGTTGGAATTGGCCCACTAATCACCGTCACATTAGTGGTCGTCGCCGTTAAGGAGATTTCCAAGACGCTCTCAGCAATCTTCATTCGATACGTCAATTCGGAAATTTCCTGTGGCAGATGATTATTGAAGTGGACCACTTCATCCTGAACGTAGAAACCCGAGAATCCGGCCACTAACGCTAGCCAGCTCCCACCTAGGTTAGCCAAATGGAGGCCGTCGGCGGTATTCTTCTGCAGATTGACCAGATCCATCCGGGCTGTATCCATGAAGTACCGGTAAGCCTTTTCGGGGTCGTCCATCCGCGCGGCCAGAATACTGAAAATTGACCGCGACAGTGAGGAGTCATGCGTGGTGACCCCTTCATAGTAACGATACTCACGTTTCAGTTGATCTAGGCTGAGGTCTTCCGGAAACAGGTAATCCGCCAGCAAGGTATCGGCTTGCTTGGATACCTGGTAACGATAGATGGTCAACGGATGGTAGTGCAGTAACAGTGGAAAGTTTTCTGGCGTTGACTTGGACAGCGGCCACCGGGGTTTATTCAGGAAACTATCGTCCTGTTCATTGATACGCAGCTCACGACTGTATGGCAGGTAGACGTGATCGGCGAGATTGCTGAAGACATCCAGGTCCGCTTCGGAGAGGCCAAACGGTTCCAACCCGTTAGGATCATCCGCCAAAATCTCATGGGCCAGACTAACGACTAAGTTAAAATTATGCTTAGCCAATCGGTTCGTGTAGTAATTGTTATTGACCAGCGCCGTGTATTCATCGGGGCCGGTTACCGTGTGGAATTCGAATCGTGAAGTCGTATCTACCTGGTTCCAAGACCCGAAGTTTTCCCAAAAGCGGGCCGTTTCCAACACCATTTCAAAGCCACATTGAATGATAAAGTCGAGGTCACGGGTAATTTCATAGTAACGCCCGACCGCATAGGCAATATCGGCATCAATGTGATATTGAGCGGTGCCCGCTGGGAAGTATGGCGAGGCTTCCTCACCATTAATTGTCCGCCAGGCAAACAGGGCGCCATTGTCGACTCCCAACGCTCGTGCCCGCATCCGCGCTTGTGGTAGCGTCTGAAACCGGTAAAACAGGAGCTGCCGGGCCATCGGTTGATTGGTGTAAATAAAGTACGGCAACATATACATTTCCGTATCCCAGAAGTAGTGCCCTTCATAGCCAGAACCACTCAGACCCTTAGCGGCAATGTTGGTGCGGCCATCCCGACCAGCCGCCTGATTCAGTTGAAAGACGTTGTAATAGATGGCCAGATTCAGTTCATCGTTGCCTGAAACGGTGACTTCACTACGATCCCAAACGTCATCCCAGAAATCACGGCTGTCCTTTTGTAAGCCCACCCAGGAATTAACGAGGAACGTGGCGGCGGGATCAATCGTGTTTTGCTCGCCGACATCACCCACGTATACTTCGTATTCAAGCACGTGCGGCCGGCCATCACTCAGGTCGACCGGCTGCCGCAACAGACTGCAGTTGGGCGTCAGACTGCCAAGATACATGGTCACAGATTCTTGCGTCCGCCGCGTCTTCACGTGATAGCGCTGCAGATCCTGCGTAATGAAGTCACTCTCACATTCCGGTAATCCGGCGATCCGCGACTTCCGGGGATCAGCCGACTTCAGCTCCTCGGCCTCGGCCGGAACCGCAATCGACTTGCTAACCACCAGAATACCCTGATAATTTTCTGGCGTAATCGTGTAGCTGACCGCCCAGAAGTTCTGCTGACCCTGGCCAATCACCGACTGGACGCCCAGATAAATACTTTCGCCCTGCATCGTTTCCAACGTATACTTTTCCGTCAAGAGGCCAGAGGTCAAGTCTAGATTGGCCGTGGTCCGTCGGCTCTTGGTAAACCGGTGTCCATGTTCGGTCAAAATGGTTAGGTGGCGCAGATCGGGCAAATTCAAAATCGTCTGATGATGCTGCGCGTAACCAATCCCCGCTTCACCATAAGTGATGGGGGAAGTTTCATAGAAGCCGTTAATCAACGTGCCCGTAATAGGATTACCCATGATAGGGTCGTTAGCACGGACCCCAAAATGCCCATTGGCCAGAGAAAAGACGGTTTCCAGGTACTCGGCGTCGTGACTCGCCACGTCCCGTAATGTTAAATGATAATTCTTGATAGTCACATTAATCCCCCCATAATTCGCTACACTGTTAAATCAATCGGGCTCCCATTGCTAGGGCGTCTTCCACCGCCGGGACGTTCCCGGTAAAATTCAGGAAGGCGTGACTAATTCCGCCATAGCGAATATAATTTCCGGTTCCCGTAGCCCGCCCGATTTGTTGGATAAAGGCCTCGTCTTGGAGCCGGAACGGATCGTATTCGCCAACCAGAACCGTCACATTCTTAAATACCCGCGGGTCTGCTAACAAGGGTGATAGCAGCGGCGAGGTAAGGTCGAAAGGTTGATCGGCCACATAGTATCCACTCATAATTGTATCCAGTTGTTCAAAGAGTTGATAACTGCGATGGAGGGCATCCCGTTGACTGGGAACCACCTCTATTTGACGATCGTCCCACAGCGGCCCCTCGAGATCGGAGCCTTGAATCAGCGTTGGGTAAAACAGCAAATGACTATCGATCGTACAGATCCCCATCGACTTACAGAGTTGGCTAACGGCTAAGGCAATCGACCCCCCCGCAGAGTCTCCACCCAAGGCTAAGTGGTGATAGTTTGGGGCCATCGCCGCGACCACAGCCAGCCCATCCAAAATCCCTGCCGGATAGGGTTGTTCTGGTGCCAACGCATAGTCAACATTGTAGACCACACAGTTGGCTTGTTCGGCCACAAACTTCAGCGCCAGCAAGACATCTTCCGGGGTGCCACCATAGTAGGCCCCCCCATGGAAGTAGATCAGGGCCTTTTCCGCCGTCAAATGGTCCATCCGGGCAATTCGAATCACCCGAACCCGCCGATTCATCGCCACAATTTGTTGCATTTCAATCTTCATCGGTGTGGACGTTAAATCCTTTTGCCCCGCCGTTTCGGTTCCTTGTCGTAGGCTGAACAGATCCGTTGGTAATTGCGGATCCGGCTCAATTTCAGCGACCGTGTCCCAAACCAATGGTTCAAAAGTATGCCGCGGATCACGGTCCTTAATCCATTGCTTAATGCCATCTACCTTAGCCGTGACTGGCATGTGTTGCAACCGTTTCAACTCATCGGCATACCCCAAAGATTGCTTAGTTGTCGTGTCATTCAACATGTCAATTACCCCCCTCTTTAGTAATTGTTCATAACGTTAGTGCTAGACTACCTCGCTAACGTTGGTCGACTACTAGCCCACTGTGTTACTCCCCAAGGCCGCGTCGACCTTAACCTAATCTGCCTTCAGTGTCTTATCATCGTCCGCCGTCACAGCCGCCAATTTTCCTGGCGTTTGTGCCGCCTTGTCAGCAGCAACCACATCTTCATCCAAGTTGTAGAAATGCAGAATGACGACAATTGCTAAGGCTAAGATAATTGGTAACCAGATAAAACTAGTGCTGATGGCCGTAACGGCTTTGGGTGCTTGCACTTTAAGTGCTGCTTTAAAACCACCCCAGGAAAGAATCCAGCCAGACAGCGCTCCCCCGAAGCCCATGCCAAGCTTGGCACCAACCATTGGCACAGAAGACAAGATACCGGGTTCGTCAATATGCATTTCAGTCCGTGCATATTCAACCGTATCGGCAATCATGACGAAGGCAATTGAGAAGGCAGCCCCCATGGCAATCGTCGCGATAATGTTGCCGGCGAAGAGGAAGACCAAATTCTTCGTGAGCATTCCGACTGGCATAATGGCTTCACCAATGGCGAACGTCACCATGGCCAGTTCCATCACTTTACGGTGTTTCATAAGCTTACTCAGGAATGGAACGGATAAGTTTCCGATAACGGCAACAATCACCAGGCCATTGAACAAACCGATCATGTCCGTCCGGCGATAAACATAGGTCAAGTAGTAAACGGCCGTTTGCATCCGAATCACCCAGAACGTTTGCAACAGGATGAAGCTGACACTCAAGATGACCCATGGCTTGTTCTTAACCGCCCCTTTTAACGATTCCTTTACGGACAGGTGACCCTTGATATTGGCATCATCGTCAGCTGCTTCATCAGCCGCAACGGTGTTCGTTTCACGGAGATTCATGAAGGCACCGAAGAAGAGGATGATGATTGCAATTCCAATGATTATGCCCCAAATCGACCAACCACGTTCGGCGTTCTTACCACCTAAGAACGCGACCATTGGTAAGGAAATTGCTCCGATAACGGCCGTCCCAATATTAGTCATCACCATCCGGGCACTGGCGAGGTTCGTCCGTTCGTCAGGGTCAGAAGTCAAGCTAGGTAAGATAGCCGTGATCGGGGTGTTGGCCCCAGAATAGACTAAGCTAAACAGTGTGTAAATAATGGCGACCCATACTAATTGAACCGTCTTGTTCCCGCCAAAGGCCGGATTGAAGAATAGTAGCATGGTTAAAATCCCAAGGGGAATCCCGAACCAGATAAAGTATGGCCGTGATTTCCCAAACTTCGAGTGCGTGTGGTCAATTAAGAACCCATAAACCACCCCGTCAAAAGCATCGATGAACCGAACAACTAAGAATAGCGTTCCCACAAAGGCCGGTGAAATGCCCATGACCGTCGTGTAATAGAACAACAGATAAAGACCAACAATTTGCCAAATTAAGTTGCCGGCCATGTCGGTTGCCCCGTAGAAGAATCTTTGTTTCCACACCTGTAATTTATTCATAACAAAAACCTCCCCCAGTTTTTAATCATCATCCGTTCAATAAGTAACCGCTTACATATATAGTATAAGTAATGATCATTCCGACCAACATCCTCGGATTTTCCGGATGAGTTACCCTTTTTAGCCTCCTGTAGGTTTTATTCGCGTTAGCACGCCCGTTGGACCAACCTGCTATCGAGTCCATCATACCCGATACCTATTAGGATAAGTGATGAGGCCCCTCTATTTGTTACCCAACCTAACTCACCCGAGTAGGTAATCATTCATTTAGATAACGATGTTGGGGATCAATAACATCTACCATTCAGTTTTACCACTTATTCCGGGTGACTGAACGTCTTTTTCATCACCTATTTCCACTCAGAGTGCGCTATACTGGAGGAAATTTAATCAGAAAGTAGGTCTGCTAGTCATGGCAAATTATATTAAAGAAATTCGCGAACTCGTCGGCCATAAGCCTTTAATCCTAAACGCTGCGGCCGGAATTGTCGCCAACGAGCATCACGAGGTCTTACTGAACCTTCGAACGGACACCCACAATTGGAGTCTCCCAGGCGGTTATCTTGAATATGGTGAAACCTATGATGCCGCTATGATTCGTGAATATAAGGAGGACGCCGGCCTAGACGTTGAAATCGTCAAGCCACTCGGCCTCTTCGACCAAGGCTTCACGGAGTATCCTAACGGTGACGTCACGCAAGTGATTTCACGACTATACTTGGTCAAGCCCGTCGGTGGTCACACCTTAGCGTCAGCCACCGACGAAACGCTTGATCTAAAATACTTCCCACTGGATGACCTACCACCTCTGTTAAATCAACAGACGGCCGACATGTTGGCCACTGTTCAACAATACTTCAACAAGAAGTAGGTTTTCTATCTCTTCGACCCGCAGGGTCAAAATCAAAATCCGATCCAAAGCCTAAACTGTGAAAACTGGCGTTTCCTGTGGGACCCTTGATGGGCCGAAACGCGGTAAACACGATCTAGAGCCAAAGAGCGGTCTCTAGAATCGGTTCTACCTAAACCGAGAAACCCACTCGCCTAAGGTGGTCCCACAGTTGGATCCCGGGTCCCTTCGGTCACTGAGATCCAGGAAAGATTGCCAATCACTTAGCCCATCAAACCAAAGAAAACAACCAAGTAAACCTATGCCAATCAAATACCAAGTACCAGCTTCTTCTATAGAGAAGAGCTGGTACTTTTTATGTATGGCCAAACATTCATCAAACTGGATACTTGTCGTCAAAATGGATTTCCATCATCTGACAAATCCGCCAGAAGAACGGGACCCATCACTATCTCAAGGTCATTTACCGCTGTCGCCTAATACCACCAAGACTAGCACCACTGCGACCAGGAACAGTTGCCACCCAGTTGATATCGACAAAATGGCCGGCGTTAGTGAGCGGAGGTGCCCGGGGCTCGGCCGTGGAACTGCCTTAGGGGAGCGGGCTACTCCGCTTAGGCAGAGCTGACCTTCAAAACCGCCTTTGGGCTTGAAGTCATGTTCACCACGTTCCAGCCCGCAAAGGGCACCGCAGCGAACGAAAATCACCACTAATCTACCACTAGAACGAACGAAAATCTTCCGCCAACATATTCCCCGACTCCAAAGAATGTATAAACGGACAGTCGAGGAAGCAACAGATCCTGTCATGCTCACCTTTTGTCAAATAATCAGTTAAAAATTGTTAGGCCACTTATCGAGTATTAGCGTATAATGATGGCATAGTTAAAACTTAATACTGAGGTAGAGTGCTGGATGTCAATCCGTTACGCGATTGCCATTAACCATCATACATAATTAAAGTGTCATCTGATCAGACCAGCTTCAGCCGCCAGCAGTTCATTTAGGATGTGCGGTCGAAGCTTTTTTACGTCCACCTCACCTCGAGGAGTGAACCTAATGAAAGAATGTCCCAATTGTCACCAACCCGTGACCCCCGGAAGTACATTTTGTGATCACTGTGGCTACGATCTTCGTCAGGCCCAGTCCACGGTGGCACCCGACGCGACGCCTGAAACGGCTGAGCCACACCGGCGTCGCAACGGCAAGGGAAACCGCCGGAAACTGTTAAAGTTCCGCAAGAAGAAAACGGGTAAACCCGCTAAAAAAGGTCGCTGGTTCAAGCGAATTATCTGGAGCGTCATCGCCATTGCTGGCGTAATCGTCCTGATCCTAGCCCTGTCTTTTTACAACAAACAGGCTGGCAAGGATAAGCAAATCGATAATATGGCTGACATGATTACCGGTAATCAAAGTGACGATTTAGCTAAGGTCCTACTGAGCGACAACCCCAATTTAAAAATTGATGGGGATACCGTCCAACCATTTCTGACATATGCCCGGACTCACCCGAAGTACATCGATAGCATGAAGGCCAGCCTCAAACAATCCGGCGAAACCACGGATCAGATCTTCAAGTTGGTTACCGACGGCCACAACTTCCTAATCTTCCCAATCTACAAGTTACGCGTCACCACGTTGCATCCTACGGTGGCCACCAACGTAGACAACGCGACGATCGTTGCCAATGGCGTTGACCTCGTGACCTCAAAGAGTGACCATTATGTCTACAAGGCTGGTCCACTCTTCCCTGGTCATTACAAATTCAAACTGTCGGGGAGTCGTTCCAAGGCTTCCCAGTCCGTGAACCTGATCTCTAATGGCGACAATGACCGCCAGATTGATTTGATTGCCAAGTCGCTCAAGGCCGAGAAGTCCAGTAGCAACGACAGCGACAGCAACAACGATAATGCCACTAACAACAGTCAGATTCAACAACCCACCGGTGATAATACGAAGGCCTCGGATTATACTGATCAAGACGATGTCGATGACGATCAGCAAGACGCCATCGATGCGGTGTCTGATGAATTCGATTATCCCGAGGATGACTTTGACTTCAAGGTCTCCGAACCCTACACCGACGTTTACCAAGTGAAGGTCTACGACAATGCTAACGATCACTCTCTCTTTGGCACTTACCGTTACGATGACATTCACAACGTTTACTCAGAATATAATACCGACACGGGCAAATTCGACCCGGCATAATAGAAAGGAACTTGACCTATGAAGCAAAATATCTACCGCATCTGTTCTAAGTGCGGCCACCAAAACACGGCAGATGCCAACTTCTGTCTCCAATGTGGGACGACCCTAACCACCGATGACGATTACATTTTCACGCCTTATGCCGCCGACAAGAGCTTTCCCCTCTTCGACTTGGAACTGACGCCCGAAGAGCTCGCCGAAACGAAAGATTTCATGATCACGAAATCTGACACCATCCCTACCGGCTACCGGAGTGCTGGGTTAGTTTTCGCCGAAAGTAGTGTCTCTGCTCAGTCTGGCATGAAGCCTGTCTGGGAAGACCTCATGAAGCGTCTTTACGGTCTCATGTTAGCTAAACATTACGCTGGCGTTGCTCGTGTCAGTGTTGAACCGCAGCCAGCCCAACCGGGACAACTATTCTTGACCGGTGAAGCCTTTGTTCCTAATAATCAGCTATAATCCTTGGAGGAATCTACATGCACTTATCCCATTTTGCCGCGCCTGCCGATAATCAACCCGGCGGCCAAAGCCATTTTTGCCCTAATTGTGGGCATTCATTATCAGCTAGTGATACCTTTTGCCCTAACTGTGGGTACCAATTAGACGGTAGCCAAGCGGCTCCCGTCCAACCGACTACCCCAACCCCTACCACCAACCAAACGACGACTAAGCCATCCCTGCGTGAGCGCTTACGAGGCGGCAAGAATCAATCACCCGCATCTAAGAAGAACCGGCGCAAGTGGACCAGTATCGGCGTGGTCGTTTTACTCCTGATCATCTTCTTTGTTTGGGGCTTTCACCACTATTCCCGGCAGGTCACTTTAGATCGGGCCATCACGGACATCCAAAAGGGTCAGAATATGACCAATGATTTCACTAGTTCCAGCCCCGATCTCAAGATTACCAAGAGCTCACTCTTGCCAATTAACCGTTACTACAGCGCCCACGCCGGCGACCTTAGCAGCCTGAAGGACCAATTGGCCGCCTCCGGTCGCAGCGATAATGGGAACTTTAGTTTCCGGACGAACGGTCGGCACATGCTATTCTTCCCGAAGTACCAAATCATCGTGAGCCCAGTATACCCAACCGTCACGACCAATCATACCGGTAACAAGATCACCTTGGATAACAAGCAAATCGCCACGGCGACGTCCGACAACTACTCTAAGCGGCTGAGCGCCTTGGCTCCTGGCCAATATCACCTGAAGGCTAGTGGCAAGATTGGCAAGCATAACCTGGTCAACAGTGGTGACTACCACATTACCAGTAGTAAGTCCTATGACTTGGACTTGACCACGATTTCCGCCAACCTGAACACCGTGCCCGGCTCCGACATCTACCTGAACGGCAAGAAGATTGGAACGGTCGACAATTCCGGGACTTACAAATTGAAGGATGAACCTTGGTCTTCCGACATGTCCGTTTCCGCTCACTACACTTCCAGCGCCGGCAAGGCCGTGTCCAACGCCGTCCAATTACAAAAGAACGATGACGGTAATAACATCGACCTGAAGTTCCCGAACTTGATCAGTAATAGCGATGCCGATGACTTCTATTCCAACCTGTTTGAAACGGTCCAGGCCGTCGCCAACGGGAACGATGACGAAACCGACGACAACGGGGACGACATGTCCGACTTCTTCTCCGAAGGCTCGACGGGTAGTTTCTACAATCAACTCCAAAAGATGGCTTCTGGTTACTATGATGACGACGATATCTACGGTACCGAGATGACAACTTCTATCGCAGCTATCAAGCCCGGTCCAAATGGCACCAGCGTGGTAACCTTCGATGTTGAGTACGACTTCGAACTCGAAGATACCCATCACATCCAAACATTGCGGTACACCGCCAACATGAAGGACACCAGCCATGATAATTCTGCTAACTTGAGTTACGAAATTACCAGCGTGTCCGGCTCCACCACGATTAAAGACACTCACCGTGATAAAGACGACGACTAACAACCATTAAAAATAGCGTTCCGACGGTTAACTTGTCGGAACGCTATTTTGTCAGGCGTGAATCGCATTCTTGGTGCTGCCCGTGGTTAATATTTCATTGAAATTGTCGTAACTGATGCTGATCATATCTTCCAGTGCGGGTTCCGTATAGGACCCAATGTGGGGCGTGATCAGGACCCGTGGATTGGCAGCCAAGAGGTCGCGGACCGGCGCACTAGGAACATCGGCCACATCGTCAAAGTGTTTGCCAAGAATCGTGGCTTCGTCCACAATGACGTCGGCGCCATAGCCACTGAGATGACCACTGTCGATGCCCGCCAAGATGGCCGGAACGTTGGCCAATTCGCCCCGAGCCGTGTTGACCAAGACCGCCCCATCCTTCATACGATGGACGAAGTCGGCATCGATCAGGTCTTCATTTTTCCCGGGAAAATAAGGCACGTGAATTGAGACGATGTCACTAGTCGCTAACAACGTTGGGAGATCGACTAATTCCAGCGCTTCCTTGGCGGCCGGCGAAGGATACGGATCATAGGCCAAGACATCCGCACCAAGTCCTTGGTACAGCTTAGCTTCGGTAAATCCAATCCGGCCAGCTCCCACGATCCCCACGGTTGAGCGATGAATCTCGTGACTAAACATCCCGTCGGTTACGCGGAAATCACCACGGCGTGTGTCATTGATGGCTAGGTTCACATGACGGAACAGCGTCATCCCTAGGGTGAAGGCCAATTCGGCCACCGCGTATGGCGAGTAACCCGGGACCCGGGCCACCGCAATATCCAGGTCTGCGGCGGCAACCAGGTCGATGTGGTTATAGCCCACGGTTCTGGTGAAGACATACTTGATCCCCCAGCTGGCAAACCTTTCCAGGTTGTCACGATCTACGAGGCAGTTGCCCCGTACCAGCACGGCATCCGCGTCTTTCGCCAAATCGGCATTGTCATGCGTTAATAAGTCTTCGATATAAATTAAGTCATAATTATATTTATTCAAACGGTCAAAGTAGGGACGTTCGAGTGGCCGAACGCCATAAGCTGCAATTTTAACCATAGGTTGTCACTCCTTCTTTATTTCAACATGCCTAAGCTACTGATAACTTCCATGATGGCAATCCAGATTGGCATCATCACCACGGCGGAAATGGTAGAGATGAATGACGCATTCGAAGCCATAACGGCATCCCGGTCGAAGCTAATGGCATAGGCGGAAACCACCGCTGCCGTTGGCGTCGCCATCATGACAACGATGGTGGCAACCGCAATGTAGTTCAGAGATAACAGGCCAGTCATGTCCAAGAGAATCAGGAGTATCAGGTTAATCAGGGGCACGATAATGACCTTGTTAAGAGAATAATACCATGGCGTTTTGTCGGCCGCAGCATCCTTAATCGAGATGGACCCCAGCGTGGTCCCAATGGCTAACCAAGCGAGTGGTGAGGCCAAGTTGGCCAGGTAGCTCAGTGGCTTGTACAACCACAGTGCCGTTTGGTCAATCCGATAGAAGGCCACCGAGGCCATCTTAGCCGTTTCAACCCCGTTGACCGCCACGGGCACGGTGACTTGGGGAACTAGGTGTTGACCAAGCCACATAAACAGACCTAAGAAGGTCGCAATGACAATGGGGTTCAGGAACATCTTCTTAATATTCTTGCCGGCCATCTTCAGACCAGACATCTTGATGTAGGCATATGAATACAGGAAGATCCGGTAACCAATGTTGAAGATGGAACTGTACATAACCCCTTTGACTCCATAGACCGCACCAACAATGGGAATTCCAAAGAATGTCGTGGACCCAAAGGTAGTCAGAATGGCTAAGACTTCGCGTTCACCCTTCACGTAACGTTGGTACATGAACGGCGTGACGAAAATGAGAAGAATGTAGATCACAATCCCCCAGACTAAGACACCCATCCCTTGTTGAAAAGCATCCCCGTTCATGGGTTGCATGAACGAATTGAATGCCAAGGCAGGAATGGCCACGGTTAGGGCCACGTTGGTTAAAATCTTACCAACATTATCGCCCAGAATCCCTTTGCGCCGCAAGAAGAAACCTAACAGAATAATAAAGATCGTAGACGTAATTGAACTCATGATTGCTGCATTGGAAAACGTTGCACTGATAGCTTTCAATATTTCCATCACGATCACCTCCGTATTTGACCTCCTGGATCTTTGGCTATTATCGGTCCTTTACGCGATGATCCTTCAAATGATGAAATTGTAAGTTATCTGTCTAATTGTAACTGGCATTGGTGAGGGGAAACAAAAGGAAGCTAGTCGTGAGAATAGCTTCCTTGGATTACCGTTTATGTAAACTGCCTAGTGCTTTGATCTGACTAATAAGTCACCATGCCGAACCATAGTACGGCGGCAATAATGGCAACGGTGCCCACTACTAGAAACGCGAAACAACCGAAATGGTCTCCCTCGAAGGCACCATGGTAATTGTCATTGTCTTTTTTCAATTTGCTTCTCCCCTGTTTGATCGTCATATTGGGAAACACTAGTAGATTAACGCTATTAATTTGCCACTGAACTAAAACCAGCTGAAGAATCTGCTTGCCAGACCTCTTGTTCTTAACTCTATTGATTTGTCACTGAACTAAAACTGTCAGGATCGTCAATGAATGGCATTTGTTGTTCTTAACTCTATTGATTTGTCACTGAACTAAAACGGATAAGGAGACGCGATATAAAGATGTCTTGTTCTTAACTCTATTGATTTGTCACTGAACTAAAACCTGTGGCTGAATCGACTGAGGAGAAGCATAGTTCTTAACTCTATTGATTTGTCACTGAACTAAAACTCGCCTACTTCCAAGCATGACTAAACTCATGTTCTTAACTCTATTGATTTGTCACTGAACTAAAACAACCCCTTGTCACGATACCGGGTGACATTGGTTCTTAACTCTATTGATTTGTCACTGAACTAAAACAGCTAACGCTCCATCATTCACATTGTCGGTGTTCTTAACTCTATTGATTTGTCACTGAACTAAAACCTCCTTACTGATTCCAATGTCATCTCTTAAGTTCTTAACTCTATTGATTTGTCACTGAACTAAAACTATGTAGAAAGGTGAACTGTAATACCCATGGGTTCTTAACTCTATTGATTTGTCACTGGACTAAAACAGATGAAGTTGTAACGCTGTCGTTGCCCGAGTTCTTAACTCTATTGATTTGTCACTGAACTAAAACGATGGCCTGCATTGCCTCGGCCTTAACCTGGTTCTTAACTCTATTGATTTGTCACTGAACTAAAACCATCAACACTAGGTTTCTTCTCTTCATTCTGTTCTTAACTCTATTGATTTGTCACTGAACTAAAACAACCTGAAACTAAATTTGATTATGTTTTGGGTTCTTAACTCTATTGATTCGTCACTGAACTAAAACTATATTTTCTGATCAAGTCCTCGCGACTTCGTTCTTAACTCTATTGATTTGTCACTGAACTAAAACTGCGGCGGCTTCCTGGCTGCGCCGTGGACGGTTCTTAACTCTATTGATTTGTCACTGAACTAAAACAAGTTTCTTTAAATTTTGCTACATACCTTTAGTTCTTAACTCTATTGATTTGTCACTGAACTAAAACATTACGACTGTGGTTGAGGCTCCATCAGCTGTTCTTAACTCTATTGATTTGTCACTGAACTAAAACGGTGATAACGACAATTCCGATATTGCCGCTGTTCTTAACTCTATTGATTTGTCACTGAACTAAAACGCAAAGTGAGGTAAAGCACCTACATCCTGCGTTCTTAACTCTATTGATTTGTCACTGAACTAAAACTCGTAATTTGTTTTGGGGTCACGTTGGCCCGTTCTTAACTCTATTGATTTGTCACTGAACTAAAACCAGACTTAACAACGTGAGTGCGGTACTTAGGTTCTTAACTCTATTGATTTGTCACTGAACTAAAACACGCGCCCGCAATGACAGCAAGTACAAACAGTTCTTAACTCTATTGATTTGTCACTGAACTAAAACGGTTGCTTAACGCCGGTACCATGACTGGTAGTTCTTAACTCTATTGATTTGTCACTGAACTAAAACGGGCTTCGGTTAGCATCCGTTCTATTTCAAGTTCTTAACTCTATTGATTTGTCACTGAACTAAAACGAGAAATCCAGCTAAAGATACCTCCAACGAGTTCTTAACTCTATTGATTTGTCACTGAACTAAAACGCGAATGCTGAACGAATTTGTTCATTCTTAGTTCTTAACTCTATTGATTTGTCACTGAACTAAAACACAGTAAGAACTGGGTATCTTAATAGTTTTGTTCTTAACTCTATTGATTTGTCACTGAACTAAAACACAAGCTGCAAGAGCTTCTGGCGATAGTTAGTTCTTAACTCTATTGATTTGTCACTGAACTAAAACTTAACCGAATGGGAGTAGCCAACGCCGAAAGTTCTTAACTCTATTGATTTGTCACTGAACTAAAACCAAGTGAACGGCGACGTTATCCCCGACCGGGTTCTTAACTCTATTGATTTGTCACTGAACTAAAACAGCTTTGCCTTCCTTGTTTCCGAAATTACCGTTCTTAACTCTATTGATTTGTCACTGAACTAAAACGTGACTGTGGCCACGTATAGCGTCTGGGTAGTTCTTAACTCTATTGATTTGTCACTGAACTAAAACTACGGACTCGGTTACTTAGACCCAAATATTGTTCTTAACTCTATTGATTTGTCACTGAACTAAAACCGTTATTTCCACACGACAATCTCATTGTTATATACCTACCAGAGGACGAAGTCCCTATCAATGTAGTGATACTCACATCCCTGGAAATACTCAACTCGATGACTATCTGAAAATTCGATTAGAAGTAATGGCAAATCTACCGTAGCCATCAATCGCACCAGTGATTGCAGCTGGTTGACACTGAGATAATGACTAACGTTTGTTAAAACAATCATTCGATGGTCGCCGAGTTCAATGACGACCTTAATCAGTGCCTCAATTATACCATAGGCATCATTACCAACCTCTGGTGACAACTGAATTCCACTAAACTTGATTAACTTCTTCAGTTCTGGAATCTCAGGTAACTCCAATGGGACATCCATCATATAACTCGCACTCAATACCTCCGTCATCAAAGCCCGAATGTCATCGGATATTTTAACAACTTGCGCATCATCCACAAGTTTTTCGAGTTGGGCTTGAAGCTTACGTTGAAACAAACCATTCAAATCTACCGTTAGCATCGGATCACCGTACCATTGGATACTCTTGCTCAATAAAACAGATTCAAAGTCTTCGTTGCTGAGAGAAATTGTATCTGCACCATCGCGAAGCCCCAAAATTAAATCTCGATAAAGTTTCGGCGTCCCAACATCCATCACCGTGATCTTACTGGCTGCCACTTCAAAGGGTTCAAAACCATAATAGGTTAAATTCATATCATAATGGTCCTCTCTGCCGAGTTTAAGATATCTGTACTAGGTTCACCAGAAATAAAGTGCATAGCCTGATATTGCTTTTCCGTCAGCATGACGGACTGAACCAGACCCGCTTCTGGAGTCAAAGCTGCGACTCTTCTTTCAATCGCTTTGGCACTTTGCGTGTTTGAGCAAACCCGAACATAAATCGAAAACTGCATCATCAAGAAGCCCTCCTGAATCAGGTGTTTACGAAAACGGCGATAGTTACGACGGTCTCTACTACTTATCATTGGTAGATCAAACATAATCATTAATCGCATCACTCGATACCTCATCTGGAACCTCCACTTTAATTTGAATCTGATCAGTCTCTCCATTCAAGTAATTCAAGCACTGGCCCACTTGTTTTTCAATGACATGGCTGAGGATTTCAGTTCGGCCATCAAAATTCATTTCTAAATCCAGCAATCTAGCCAATCCTAACTTGATATCTGGCGTCAAATCATTAATCTTATGCTGCGCAACCCAATAATCTACAATTGGTCGAAAGGGTTCCATTAGATCTGAGCCTAAATTGAATCCATTCTCGGCATTATCATGGTGAATACCAAAGCAGGTTAAATAGCCGTGACTGACTACCGAACGATCAATCAATGATAACAATAACGCGTAACCATAATTTAGAGCCGCATTCATAGGGACCAAATCAGATCTAGAAAAACCGTCACCAAAGATCAGTGGAAAGTATTGTCTAGCCACAACTGCCTCCCGATTGGTGACATCGTTCAGTTCCAACTTATCAATTTCATTAGCCATCCCAGACGGATCCACCCCACATAATTGAGCTACTTTCACCTGGTTAGCCAGTTTAGCTGAAACAACTTTTGTCCAAAGATGACTTTTCCTGGTTTCATCCCAATTAACTTGTGATTCAATCAATGCTGCCGTTCTGGCCCTTGGATAACAGCCTGTCGTCTCACAAGTTGGTTGCCCATCCTTCCCCGTAAAGATGATTCGCGCATGCACCTCCGCAAGTGCCGCGACTGCAGCCGTCGTAATGACAGCCTGCAACGTTTGGATCAGCAAAACATTGATATCCCTGACTGGCGTGTGATACCTGTCTCGATCCGTTTGAATCACAATATTCCCTGTGGTTAATGAAATCTTGGCATGTTGACTGACCATAATAGTCCGCCATCCCATAATCTATTCCTCCTTGCTTTCTGAAAACTAGCATGTTAATCTTAAGAAGTCAGGTAGACACGCTTGACTCTATTGATTTGTCACTGAAAGTTAAAATCAAGCAAGGCCTTGTGCCAAGTTTTACTTTTTGAGCCCGGTATCGAGCCATACATAGTCGGCCCTTCCAGTCATGTGGAAGGGCCGTTTTTATTATCCCATAACCAGCCAATAAAAATAAAGGAAAACATTTAACAATGTTTTCCTTTATTTTTATTAACTATATGTTTACAAATCCTTTAGACGCCGAATTCGCCGAAACAAGCCCGTCGGTGATTCATCAATTAACTCAGCATCCCTTGATAACATGAATTTTGTTAATTGTAGTTGGCCCAACGGTGTCTTAATACCTAATGACACCTTTAGATTCCGATAACTTGCATTTGCGTGCAGTCCCTGCATTACAAACGCCAAGACTTCTTTTTTTCCTTGTGTGACTAGTTTTTTGTCTTTAAAAACATTTTCAATCGGTAATTGTTCAAACTTATCGATTGATTTTTTCAAGGCATTACGAAACCCATTAATATCGAATACAGCGAAGTAATTCTCAACTTGCCAACAAATATCTTCAAAAACTGTATTTAATTCCTCATCAGTCGGGGTTCGCTTAACTAAAATCTCCTGATCCTTGAATGGTAAAACCAACTGGTGGAAATTGCGTACATAGCGGAATGGTCCCAGCCCAAAGTAATGGGCGGGTCCGAATACTGTATCCCGAACCAACTGGTTTAAATGAACATGGCTCACAACGACCTCAAAACTAACTACCTTGGACTCGCTTAAAATCTCTGGCGCCATCAACGATTTCAGCAACGCTTTCTCAGCTTCAACACTGTGCGAACGGGCCGTTGCAAGTTGACTCATATACAGAGTCGGCACCCCAACTACACGATAAGTTTCTGCCTTTTTTTCAGTAATCTTCAGGATAGCTAGGTACCCATTCCGTCGCTTCGTGTAGCCGCCATAAATCGCCGTCGGCCGATCATTCTTTGTCGGAATCAAAACCTTACTGTCGTTATCAGAAGCTTTGAAGATTGTCTGTGCATACATTTCCGCAGCGCTATCATAAACTTCATGTGTGACCAGCAAATGTTTCAGGCCCATCAAGTGCTTAATATAGTCGATATCTTTCTGACGGTCCCAGAGAATTTCCCCAGTATCGCTATCCACAATAACGCCTTGCTTGCTTTTGACCAAATCATGAATAAAGTTAAATCGCCGTAGATCCAAACGACTCGTTTGAAATTGGCCATAAACAAAGAACCGTTCCAGTCGTGGATATCGTTTTAGAAGATACGTACCAATCCGTGCCGCCAAATAAGCATCGATGGCATGGTGATAGTCATTCAGATCCCGTAATTTTGGCAAACCGGCCTCGCGTCGCAGCTCATGCGACAGCCCCGCCTTAACCGAAACCAACTTGGTCTCTTCTGGATTATACTGATGACTCAAAATTTCCGTAACCAACTTGATGACCTGACGGGTTTCGACCAACTGACGACGAATGAATCCGGTCGCATACTTACTTATCTCATCCGGACGCATCTCCAGATTACGAAGCTTACGAGCGCTAATTAAACCCGCTGCTCGCCATTGGTGCCAGGCGCCTTGCATCTTCGCACCATATTTTTCGGAAGCAAATGTATCGCTCTTATTTCGATTAATACTCTGGTGAACCAATACGCGGTTGTCCAAAGAATCATCCTTGATCAAGGCCTGCGGCAGAATATGGTCAATGTCATACTCCGACAGTCGGTCAATATTTAATTTTTCCTTCGAGTACATGTCCTGACCATTTTGCAAGAAATACAGCATCAACCGATCGGTGAAGTTCGCCTTATCCTTAATCTTATCCGTCAATTCCTGTTGAACTTCGGTATCAACCAGATCTGCGGCAGTCTTGGCGTATAAGTCTTGAAGTTGACGCTGACGTTGCCGACTCCGTTGCGGATTCTGGTCAGCACCGCGAGCGGCTTCCATGAAAATCCAGCTAGGGGCTACGCCATGATGGGCATTTTGAATATCCTTAACAACTGCCAGTACTTGCCGAATGGCTTTCTTATTCTGTGGTGACGTGTACAAATCATTAATAACAGTTCCAATGTCCTGCTTGGCCATACCCACGGTATTAGCCGCTTCAATTTGCTTCGCATAGTCTGGTTCATGCACAATCTGCATAAAGTTATGTTGAGTTCGCCAAAGCTGGTCCATAATCGACAGGCCCTGTTCATCCTTGATTTCTGTTAGTAGGTGCTTAGATAAGCGGCCCCAACCTCGATAACGATTGCTGGCAATCCGTCGCCGTTGATCTGCCGTCAACCACTCAATTTCCTTCAACTTTTCCACAAAAATATGCGTATCTTCAAATACCGTTGACCAATTGATAATTGTTTCAATATCGGCAGTTCTGTCTTTCCGATCGATATCATTTGGTAACCATTTCTGAAAATCACGGTACGACGTCAAAGCACTGTTAAACTTGGTAGGATCTGCTAGTCCGGAAATCTTGGGCAAACCATCAGTTTCGCCATGATGCTTCAAGGCATCTTGTAGATGCTTAGCTGAAATGGTGCCCTTTCCTTTAAAGACACGATCAAATACCCACTGTTTTTGATTGGTCGTCAACAACTCATCATCAATCCGAATATTATTTAATTCATTTAAGACCATAAACCGTTGGTAAAGGAGACTCTGCTGTGGCAAAACATCCTCGCCCAACAAATAGGTATCGGTAGTCTTCATCCGTTCGATAAATGCCGTCGCCGAACCCTTACGATCGACCTTCTCATCGAAGTTCCAAGGCGTAATTTCACCCTGAGCTTTACGAATCATCCAGGCAAACGGATTCTCGGTCGTCTTGAGCTCAGGATTGGCGGCAACCATTGGGCCCACGTAGTAAGGGACCCGGAAACTCACCAATTCATCCAGCATATAGGGCTGAGATTCTCGGTGATCGATTACGGGATTTTCCGTCCCAAGAAAAGGATAATACTTCTTCTGGTGGGCAATGATTTGGTCCAACTCTTGTTGATGGACTTGATATGGAATAACCCCGTTTTCCTTCGTTCTTTGCTTGGGCATAAACTGTTCCAACCCAATTAGCCGGTTAATTTCCTCGGCCGTTTCACTCTGGTCATCCTTAGTAACTCGCTTAACCGCCGTATAAAAATCATCAGCAATTTCATGTTGATCTATGTATGCATTATAAGCTGCTCTCAACGCCTTGGTACGCTTAGGATCCGTCTGATCCAGGGCATACTGTTTATACATCTCTAAGTGAGACCGATGTGCTTCATACCGCTGAACCATACTCTGTGAAAAGTTGAGGCCGCTGGGAATAATTTCCGTTAACTGAATCATTGCCCGTAGCTCGGCTAACCGATCGATCAACTGCTGAGCATGGTCATCGAAGAAACTGTCAATATCTCCCTGATGGTCTTCCAAGGTATCCAGACTGAAGGTCCAAGCCTTTTGGTCCTCTTTGGGCAAATCGAGACCAGTCAACAGATACAATTTTGTCTTCAGCCCCAAAATGGCCTTGGCCAATTCAGTCATGACTGGCTTCCAATTCTTCTCAACGGTCTCATTGGCCATCCAGAGCTTTACTAATCCGCGTTGTCGATCTGACCGACTTCGTGAACCATCAACCAAAACGGCCTTAATGGTTGTCAAATCATCGACTGGTAATTGTGGGGCATCTTCACTAATTAACGTTTGCCAGTCTGCATTAATCTCTTCAAACTTTTCCTTTAAATCAAGCTTCCCCGTTTTAAAGTCGGCTGGTTTACCTGAGCGCAAAAAGTTTCCGCGATATTTAACAATATGATGAATGGCCAGATAGATTTCCCGAATATCGAATTGTCGATCGGAATTCATTAACGCCTGACGCAGATGATAAGTCGTTGGATACTCGTCATGGAAGGCCTTATCTGTTTGATTATTGAATAATCGGTAAGTATCTTCGAATCGGTCATCTTGCGGTGATAGGCTCGACATCTTCTGACGAGCAAAAAATCCCGCATCAACGGAACCAATTGGTTCGTCGAATATTTCTCGCAGTAACCGTAGCCGCCAGCGACGACGTTGGATGCGACGGCGGGTTGTTCTGAACCCACGGCGTTCCTCAGCCGTTTGTCCCTCGTTAAATAACCGTGTCCCCAGCGCCGTTTGACCTTTTAGACGCTGAATCTTGCCATTCTCATCGACACTGGTCCAGCCCAGGGTACTGGTCCCAATGTCTAATCCAATTCCATATTTTTCAACCATAGGCGATAACGTCTCCTCTCCCGTCCTGTCGTTCTTTGACCCCAAAGTGACAGGCAGTTAAGTTCATTTTACTTAAGAGAGATTCTTCTGTCTACAAACAATTTCAATCATAAATATATAATTAGCGTTTACTATATTTCGGATATTCAATTATGTATATTTATTCATTCCTATTATAAATCCCAATCGTTATAATTATATTTATTTTCCACCCTTTTCCCGATTATCCCTTCTACTATTTGTCATTAATAATTTTCAAACACCGTCGAACTAATCCCGATTTTCTTTGTTGACAAACCCCAACCGCCTGGTTATGATTGGAGCCATATTAAACATACACGAACGCCTGACCAGGAAGAGTAGCGTTTCCCGCTAAGTTTAGAGACCACCGGTAGCTGAAAAGGTGGCTTACAACGGAACCGCGAAGATGAACCTGGAAGCAAGTCATCGGTGCAAGCTGACGACTCGACCTGAAGCCCGTTACCGCTTCCGACTTTTGGCAACAGAAGTTACGGAGATGGTGGGCGTGAGCTCCCCATAAAGCAAGGTGGTACCGCGAGTAAAATCGTCCTTATGTCTAATCACATAAGGACGATTTTTATTTAAGGAGATGTTTGGGGATGCAACGTAAGGGAACAATTCTAACTATTGCAGCACTAAGTGTATTAATCCTGGCCGGATGTGGTAGCCAGGCGAGCGGGCAAACGGGCAACGGCAAGTATGCCGCCAAGCAGGAACTAAATTGGACGGAGCCATCCGAACTCGCTTCCTCCGACCTGGCTCAGGCTACTGACACATTAAGCTTTACCGTTCTGCAAAACACTCAAGAAGGTCTCTACCGATTAGACAGTAAGGGAACGCCAGCCAACGCTTTAGCCACCAGTACCAAGATTACTAACGGCGGTAAGACCTACACCTTTAAGCTTCGCAAAGATGCCAAATGGTCGAATGGCCAACCCGTGACCGCTAAGGACTTCGTCTATTCCTGGCAACGAACGCTGGCCCCTAAGACGGCGTCACAAGATGCTTTTTACCTCTACCAAGTCGAGAATGCCGAGGCCGTTAACCAGGGAAAGAAGCCGCTCAGCGCCCTGGGTATCAAGGCCCACGGCGATTACAAGCTGACCGTTCAGTTGACCAAGCCCGTCCTCTACTTTAAGAAATTACTGGCCTGGCCCCTCTTTTACCCACTGAATCAAAAGGCCGTCGACCAATATGGCAAGCGATATGGCACGAGCTCCGCCAACACCGTCTATAACGGACCCTACCGTCTCAGCAAATGGAATGGTACCGGTAAGTCGTGGACGTTGGCCAAGAACCCAACGTACTGGGATAAGCAATCCGTCCACCTCGATAAGATTAACGTCGCCGTGACCGAAAGTACCACCACCAGCTATAACCTCTACAACGCTAAGAAGACCGATGAGACGCTACTCAGCGGCCAACAAATCAAGAACAATAGCAACAGTCAGGACTTCGTAAAGCGTCTGCCAACCGGGTCGCAACGACTAGACCTAAATGAAAATAAGGTTGCCGCGCTCAAGAATGCCGATGTCCGCAAGGCCTTATCCCTGGCTATCGACCGGCATCAGCTGGTTACCGACGTCCTGCAAGACGGCTCAGTGGCCGCCAAGGGCTACGTGCCAGCCGGCATGGGCAACAATCCTAAGACGGGTGAGGCCTTCAATCAAGAGGCGGCCACCGCGACCGGGACGTCTTACGACCTCAAGCAGGCCAAAGCCTTACTCGCCAAGGGACTCGGCAAGAAGCCATTAGACCTGACCCTCTCCGTTTCGGACACCGACACCAGTAAGCAAACGGCCGAATTTGTTCAAAGCTCCCTCGAAAAGCTCCCCAACGTTAAGATCACCATCAAGACGGTCCCTTACGTCCAACTGATTAACCAACAAAACAACGGCAACTACGAACTGACCCTGGCCAACTGGCAATCCGTCTTCGCCGACCCCATTAACTTCCTGGACGTCTTCGAATCCAACTCCAGTTACAACACCGGCCACTGGAAGAACAGCCAATACGACAAGTTATTGGCGGCAGCGGAAAACCAGGACGGTAACCAACCCAGTAAGCGGTGGGCCAAGCTGGTCCAGGCCGAAAAGATCCTGATGAACGACCAAGGAACGATTCCCTTGTTCCAGACGGCCAAGTCCCAACTACTTCGCAACAACGTCAAGGGCATCATTTACAATCCCGCCGGTGTCCCATACGACTTCAAGACAACCTATATTGCTAAGTAGGAATCAATTAACCCCGTCGTTTTGACTCATAATGAAAAAATAGGACTCAACCGACACGTCTAAGTGCCTCGGTCGAGTCCTATTTTTTAGCCCCATTTTTACAATTCCTGATCAATCGAAGACCGCCGTCATTGGTGACTGATAGCTGCGTACGAGACCGCGAAAAAGTTAGCTATTTAATCAACGGGAAATAACGGCAGTTCTGCCAGATAGCTGATGTCCTGGCGCTTCACGGCATCCCCTTCTGCCAAGATTGCCATTCGGCCGACGACCTTCGCCCCAGCCTTCTCGACCAGTTCTTCCGCCGCCGACAAGGAACCACCGGAACTGATAACATCGTCCACAATGACCACGCGCTTGGCGACCAATCGATCGGCATCGGTCCCATCCAACACCAGGCGCTGGGGCGCACTCGTGGTGATGGCACTTACCGGCGTCGTCAGGGGTGCCCGCATGTAGTCCTTCACACTCTTGCGTAGGACCACATATTGGGTATGATTCGTCAATCGACTAAGTTCCTGTGCCAACGGAATTCCTTTACTCTCTAGTGTTACCAAAAAATCAAATTCAGTGGGCATCCGCTGCACCAATTCGTGAGCCGCGTAATCTGTGAGTTCGGCATCCCCTAGTAAAACGAAGGACGCGATCGCTGTCGTATCGTTGATTGCCATGACGGGTAACTGTCGCGTCATGGGACCAATTTGAAGCTGATAGGTTTTAAGCATTCGTTATACCCCCAATCCAAGAAGTGGCAAAATGAATTTCAAGCAGGCCCCGTCAGCAACCCCGCAAACGGATCGGCAACCGCCGTGATAACCATGGTAATGGCCGCAATGGTGCCGGACGAACCTTGCAGGGCCGCCGTGGCGTTAACCGGAAAGATCACAACCGTTCCTAGAATAAAAAGAAACCCGGCAATCGACGCACTAGGCACATATTTCCCAAGCTTTGGCAACCAGCCAACCGCTAAGATGGCCGCCATGATTAACATCATCATGATACCGGCAACGACCGGTTCCGGTGCACTAGCCGTGGCGGAAATAATTGCCTCAACCGGCGCCCCACCCAGCAGGCTGGTTCCCATATCGGCAATTGATTGCGTAATCGTCAGTAGGTTCAGGTTAACCGGATTGGGCTTCTGACCCGTCATCTGACCCGTAATCAAACCATAGGAAATGTTCGCCCCAATATTCAAGCAGGCCAAGCTTAGGGCTCCCCGAACCACTCGCACACTCAGCATTGGCTTCGTAAAAATGAATCGGCGGGCGGTGACATGTTCTGATAACTCGGCGCGGTAATGTTCGATGAATACCGCCGCCAGACTTGAACCCACCACAGAAATCACGATGGTCCAGACCAGATCCTTGCTAACAAAGTACGTCACGGCCGCTAAAGCAACCGACAACCACCCCGTCAAACGTTGGCCTTTAGCCATTCCTAGGGCAATCTTCGCCAACATGATCCCCACACCAGCCATCATGCCGGCCATGATGTTGGCACCCAAGACGTCCACGATCTTAGTCAGCGTACCGGTCACCCCAATGACCAGCATCACCATCGAGCCGCCAAGGATAATGGAGGTTCGTTCACGTAGATTGCGCCCAAGATTCCCCGTCAGGGCCAACGATTCAGCCTGGAAGGAAAGCGGCGCAACCGCTCCAAAGGCACCGTTAACCGCTGAAGCAAAAATAAAAGAAAACATGGTTGGAAAAATAGCAAATCCCAGCGACATCGCCATGATTCCTTGTGGAATACCGTTTAACACTACCCCAATGGCCGCTAATAAGTCAGCTACCCAGTGCATAACTCAATTCTCCCCTTTATTGTAAGCTCATTATTCGTGATTCAATTTAAATCATAAGGTAATCCGGCGACTAAGTCACTAATTTTATCGGCTCTCACGAACATTAACTATAATTATAGTTATTAAATTCGATTATTGTTCGTTGCTCAAACCAATTCATTTCACAAACGCCCTGGTTCTTTTCACAAGGCAAATGCTTGTTAGGCCGGCGAGGAACGGGTAAAATACACCTATTACTTAGAGTTGGTCTAACGCCAACTCATTAGGAGGTTCTCATGACTTACACCATTCATGAAGTTGCCCAAAAGACGGGGATTTCTACTTATAGTATTCGTTACTACCACGACCACGGAATGCTCCCATTTGTTCAACGAGACGCGAATAACAATCGGGTCTTCAGCGACAGTGATCTGGAATGGCTGAATATGATCGTTTGCCTGCGGGCCACCGGGATGCCGGTCGAACGGATTCGCCACTACATCGAGTTAGTCCAAGAAGGCAAATCGACGGTTCCGGAACGCTATGAGATGATGAAGGTCCAACAGGAACGAACACTTGAAGAGATTAATCAGCTGCAAGAGCATCTATCAACTATCAACTTCAAGGTTGACCACTATGCTGGTCTGATGGACTCCCACGAGCCGGACAGTTTTGTTCCAAGTAACCTTCGCCAAACACCCGTCAACAATTAACCATTAACCGGCTCAGGACCCGCATCCCGAGCCTTTTTGTTGCGAGGATCAGCTTTTTAATGTAAGCGTTTGATATAACACTGACGATATGCTAATATAATAAGCTCATTGATTTTAAAAGGGGGCCTGTTATTTGGACACGACACCATTGCCGCACTGGCGGCGTAACATTTATTTATTTCTAACCAGTCAATTTCTGTCGGGAATCACCAGCATGGTCGTCCAATACGCCATCGTCTGGTACCTCACCAAGCAGACCGGGTCGGCCACAGTACTGAGTTTTGCCACGCTACTGGGTATGCTACCAATGGTGCTCTTAAGTCCCTTTGTGGGCCCATTCGTCGATCGCTGGAACAAGAAAGCCCTACTAATTATTCCAGACATAATCGCGGCAATCTTTGCCATCATTCTGTCGATCACTGGGACACTCCTACCCAGCTACCCCCTCTGGCTCATCTTCATCTCACTGCTAGTCCGGTCGATTGCTCAAACATTTCAAATGCCCACCATTCAGTCGATTTTACCGATAATGGTCCCCCAGAAAGAGCTGACTAAGATCAATGGCCAGTTGGGCATGGTACAGTCAGCCAACATGGTCATTGCCCCGGCACTGGGGGCATTTCTCTTCGCCAGTGTACCGATCAACTGGCTGATCCTATTAGATGTGTTGGGAGCCGCCATCGGGATTACCTTACTGGTGTTCGTTACCATCCCTGAACACCCCGTCATTGACGAAAAGGTTCACGTTCTGGCCGACGCCAAATTTGGTCTGGATAAGCTTCGTCAGACCAAGGGCCTCTGGGCCATTACCATGACCGGTGCCGCCTTCACCTTGATGTTCATGCCGGCTGCCAGTTTGTATCCTCTGATGACCATGGGCTACTTCCATGGTAACGTTGGTCAAGCCGGCCTGATCGAGGCCATTTACTCCGTGGGGATGTTGGTTGGCGGAACGATCATCGGTCTCTTCGGTAACTGGCCAGATCGAATGAAACCCATCCTGTGGGCCACGGTTGCCATGGGAATCACCTTTGGTGGCAGCGGCCTATTACCAGGTAACCACACCGGCTTTGTTTGGTTCGTGGTATTAAATTCCTTGGCAGGCGTGGTCACACCGTTCTACAGCACCCTGCTAATGTCCATGATTCAACAGAGCTTTCCGGCCGAACAACTCGGTCGCATCTTGGGTGTGCTGAACTCGATGATGAGTATCACAGGTCCCGTGGGTTTAATCTTTGCCGGTCCACTGGCCGATACCATTGGCGTGGAAAAGCTCTTCATTATTGGCGGTATCGGATCGCTCGTCTGCGGTTTCGCCATGTGGATCATGCCCAGTGCGCGGCACTTTGACCAGGAGCTCCAGGCTAAAACGGCGGCCACCGTTGTCGAAGAACCATCTGAATAACTATCCAATCCGATTGCATATTTTGTAATCGGATTTTTGGTTTGACAAGGTGAATGAATTATTATAATATTCATTCATAGCCAATTAGGAGGGGCCCCCATGGAAAAAAAACAGCAACGATTATTTAACGCAGCTCATGATTTATTTCTAACGCAAGGCTTCAAAGCCACCAATATTTCCGCCATTGTCGCGGGAGCCAACGTGGCCGTGGGAACCTTTTACAACTTCTATCAGTCCAAGACGGACGTCTTCGTCCAGGTCTACAACGCCGAGAATGACCGGGTTAAACGAGCCATTCTTGCTAATGTTGACTTTGATCAGGCCCCTAATCCTCTCATCAAGACCATTCTCAAACAAATCCTTGACCAGTCTGCTAATAACCGGATTCTTCAGGAATGGTTTACCAACGCCAAATTGAATGGCATCATCGCTAAGACCAATGCCCTCACGGTCGAAAACAGCTTCATCTATGCCACACTGGTCACCCTCATCGATCGTTGGTTAGCGGCCGGTTTACTCAAGCCGACAATGACTAAGAGCCGAGTTCTCAGCCTCTTCAATGCCTTAACGGTCGTAGATTTCCACCAGAGTGAGCTGCAAACTGACGACTATTTTCAGTTACTTGGCGACCTCATCGACGCGATCCTATTAAAAATTCTAAAATAACCAGGAATGGCTATTTTTTTAATTATTAATGAATGAATTTTAATTTTATTCATTCACACCCCGAAGGAGACCTAACCATGAAAAAAATCATTATCGCGGTCCTTATCGTTCTTGTCGCCATCGCCTTTATTGGCGGCGGCCTGACCGCCTGGGCATCTGGCACCCATCGGCGGCTTAACCTCAACCACTTCACTGCAACACCGTTAACCACCCAGACCCAAATACTTTCTCAGTCGCCCAAACAAATCCGTTTTGACTTACGGACCGCGGTCATCAAGATCGAACCCGGCCGGACTAACCAACTCAAGCTAACCAATGCCGGCCAAAATCAATACCAAGTTAATCAGACTGGCACGTCCTGGTCACTCACGGAAAAACAAGCTAACCGTCACCAACTTGAAATCGGCCAGTCGCCAACCATTACCTTGACCCTAGCCGATCCTCAGGCGATCCAACAACTGACCATTAACCAACTCAATGGCACTCTAAACCTGAATGACCTGACCACCAATAACCTGGCAATTCATCATCACAACGGCACCACCTTTGCCCAGAACTTGACCCTCACCGGTGCTGGCGAGGTGACTAAAGACAATGGCCGAACAACCATTCAACACCTCACCAGCAATGGGTTGACCGTTACCATTAGGACCGGCCAATTCAAGCTGAACGGCCAAAAAACTGGCCGCCATTACCAGCAATCTGGCTACCAACCCTTGCGTATCACTAGCGGTTCTGGTCAGGTGAGCGTATCCCAATAAGAAATGGACGGCTATCCCAAGGGAGCCGTCCATTTTTGCGATTAAGTCATTTCTATTCGCGAAATTAATATTTTAGAGTTTTTGTTCGAAACCTTCCATCGGTGCCGCCTGATTTTGATAGTCGGCCGCCGCCTCAGGATCGGTGGTAAAGTGCATGACCGAGTAGAAAGCCGTCTTCAAATACCCCTGCATGGCACGCGGAATCTTCAGTTCATCCATTTCGGATGGTGACAGTTGGTAACGAATGCTGGCTTCATCACCATCGGCAATCTTTTCAAACCATTGCGGTTCCCGAATCATTTCTCGACCCATGGCCACCAATTCAGCACCCATCCCGAGAACTGCCTCGGCATCGGCCGGTGTTTCAACCGATCCCACACCGATCAACGGCTTACGGCCGGCCAATTGCTTAACTAACTTGGTCATGATCAATTCATGATCTGCCGGATTATTCAACGAGGTCCGGTGGGCCGACCCCATGGAAACATGGACGTAATCAACGGCCGATTCGGCCAGTTGATCCACAAAGGCTAAGCTATCTTCGAGGCGAATCCCGGGCGTTTCAATTTCTTCCGGTGAGATTCGGTAGCCCAGCAGGAATGGTCGATCGGCACTCTCATCAATTGTGGCAGCCACGCGGTTAATCACCGCCTTGGCAAAGGCCATCCGACCGTTGCGATCGCCGCCCCATTTGTCCGTTCGTTGGTTGGAATTGGGAGAAAAGAACTGTTGTAACAAATAGGTGTTGGCGCCGTGGAGTTCCACGCCATCGAAGCCCGCTGCGATCGCTCGGCGAGTGGCCGCCCCAAACGCCACAATAATGTCTTCGATTTCAGCGACCGTCAACGCCCGTGGCTCCTGCGAATCGGGTGGAAACACGGCTTTAACCGCACTAGCACTGACCGGTCGCTTCCCCCGCAAAATCTGGTCGTTCGACTTGCGACCGGCATGGAAAATCTGTAGGATAGCCTTCGTCCCATTTTGCTTCATCGCCGCGGCCAGCTTGCTCAACCCGGCAATATCGCGGTCGTCCGCAATGGATAGTTCGCCTTCGAAGCCTTTCCCGCTGGCAATCACATTCGCCACTTCCCCGATGATCAGACCGATACCGCCGGCGCGAGCGCCGTAAAAGGCAATCTCATCATTCGTCACCTGACCATCATAAAAGCTAGACATAGTAGTGGTAGGCGACATGACCATCCGGTTCTTCAAAGTCACACCCTTATTAAACGTATAGGGTTCCATAAATTTATACTTCATCCGTTATTCCTTCTTTCTGCGAGGCCATACAGGTCGCTAGTGCTGTTAAGACAGGGGATAAACTCTCACCCGCCGCCGTCAATCGCCACAAATGATGTTGGTGATCGACCACCACCAGTTGTCGCTGTTGCAGGCGCCATAACCGAGGATAAGCTTGCCACCATTGCCATCCATGAAAGGGCTGTCGTAGCTGTGACAGGGTCCGCGGCCCCGCCAGTAGGGCTAACATCAACCGCCATTCCACGGGATGATTAACCATGGATTGGGTTGTTTTTAGTCCCCGAATTTGAGTTTCCATCGGCCACCTCCTTAAACAATACGCTCAGCATACCTGGTCTTCGGCCACAAAAAAAGAAGGCACTTTAAAGTGCCTTCCGTCTAATTTTCAAGTAAGCGGCTAAACCCACCGTGGTCATTGGTAATCTCCACATCGGGCAATTCACTGGCGCGATGCTCGCCCCAGATGGACATTTGCACCAAAATTTGTCCTAATGAACGACCCAGGGGAGTCAAGGAGTAAGTGACCTTAAACGGTGCTTGTTCACCCGTAATCTGACGATCGATAATCCCATCTCGTTCTAATTCCCGCAATTGTTGCGTCAGAACCTTTTGCGAAATATCTGGGAGCGCTTGCCGCAGATCACAGGTTCGTTGCGGCCGATTGCCTAAATGGCAGAGCAATTGCGGCTTCCACTTACCACTAATAACTTTTAACGTGGCTTCAACGCCATTATTAAATGTCTGTTTCACAAGTCGACCTCCCGCTTTTTTGATCAGTTTACCCTTTACGGGCTATTTTGGGTAGTAGGCACTTTTGGGTAACCATGAAATTCCGACGCAACTTGTCCTGCATAATTTCAATGATGCTTGTATATCCTGCGGGATCGTAACTATAAACCGGCGAAGCCATCGGAACTGATCTTTGTGAACAGGTGAGAATAGTCCCCCTCATAAAAACCGCCCAGCTTGTGAATAACCCATCTTGACGGCCAAATTAATTTAATTTTTTTCTGTGGGCACGACCATTACACTGGTATCCACAATCCCAAACTTCCGACGTAGTGTGCCTTCAATATCCTCGCTCAACCGATAACTATCTTGGACTTCCATGTGCGCATCGACGGCGATTGTGGTATCCACCGTAACGACATTCCCATTGTAGTGGGCCTTAAGCTCCAAGACCTCGTTGACCGCCGGAAAATCTCCAACCGCAGCTCGGAATTGATCTTCCAACTTGGGATCAAAGTAATCCGCCAAGTTTAAACTACTTTCACGAAAAATCTTAACACCGGCGGACAGAATGAATAACCCGACAACCATACTGGCCACACCATCTAGCCATTCGACCTTGAATAGCATGGCACCACCAATTGCCACCATCGTACCGACACTGGTTACCGCGTCGCTCAGACTATCTTGCGCGGCCGCAACCAACGCGGCACTCTGAAGACGCCGACCACCACGTTTATTCATCCACCAGACGCCCAGCATGATCACGGTCGCAATCCCAGCCCCAACCAGGGTGATTGGTTTAGGAATCTCCTGTTCGGCGTGACTCATGAGGCTCTGAACGCCACCATAGATAACACTAATCGCGATCACAATCATCACTAATCCCGTAATCATGGTAAAGACCGTCTCATAGTGGAACCGCGTCAATTGGAGACGTTGCCCACTGTGCTGAGACTCTTCTGGCAATGGCCGTCCCATCAAGTCATCATCGTCAATATCGCGGGCAATGTGAATCCCGACTAATAATAGGACGGACGCGATGATTCCCGATAAATTATTAAACGCATCCGCACGTAAGGTTTGCGAGTGCCCCACGACGGCTAAATAAAATTCGATCACCGAAATGGTTAGATAAGCGGCCACGTTTAACCAAAGATGACGCTGGGCACCCTTTAATTTTTTTAATTCTTGTTGTTGGCGTTCGTGCCAGGCAATGGTTTCCTGACGCCGATGCTCGTCAAATTCGTTCATGAGCAACCCCTCTTATCCCCTAAGATACTGTCCATTATAATCACTTTTATGACGATTACACTAGCCACATTGAAATAGATCAAACTTCCCCGCCTACAGCTCAAGATTGTCGTTTGAAACCATCAAACTAAGTCGCCGCATGCCAAATGGGCCTATCCCGACAAACTATTTAAAAATTAATAAGGTCACTTGTCTTGTATAAGACCGCAAGACTAACAATCACAGATTGCCAAATAACAAAATTAAACTAGCGCGTTGAATACAAAAACTATCTGGGGCCCAACTCTGTTCAGCATACGTGTCCTCACAAAACAAATCCGTCATCGGATAACAATACTCAACCATCACTGCTGGCGAAACTGGATCTAAAGCAAAGGTGGTTAGAGACGTAGTCCTGTGTCGGTGGCGTTAGAGCGGCTGAACTTGCCGGTCTTACACCACGGGCCACCTTTCGAGCTGCCCGCTTTCTGGGTGGCTTGAAAGTGAGCTTGGAGACCGGCTCTCGGCTCCAAGCGGGCCCCCATAGGACGGAGCCCCTAACCGCCGTCGACGGTCCAGTCCATCAAGCCCTAATCAACATCCGAGTCATCGTGTCCATCTCGCCATTCAGGAGCGTCAACCACTACTGGCAAGCTGGATCTAAGCCAAAGGTGGTTAGGGGCGTAGTCCTGTGTCGGTGGCGTTAGAGCGGCCGGACTTGCCGGTCTTACACCACGGGCCACCTTTCGAGCTACCCGTTCTTTGGGTGGCTTGAAAGTGAGCTTGGAGACCGTCTCTTGGCTCCAAGCGGGCCCCATAGGACGGAGCCCCTAACCGCCGTCGGCGGTCCAAACCCATCAAGACTTAGCCAAAGACCGCGTGATCGACCTGTTGACCGAGCCGATTCATGGCTGGTATTTGCTGGCCGAGTTGGCCGCCCTCGCTCATGGCGACGACGACCACTGCCTTGCCACCCTTAGCAAAGATGGCGGCATCATTCTCAACACCATAGGTATCGAATTCCCCCGTCTTGTTGTAGATCGTCCGATCGGTGGGGACATTCTTAGGCAACTTGCTGTGGTTGGTATTTTCACTCATCAGTTTCAACATCGCCGTGTCCGCCGAGGTCGATATCAACTGATGCCGCCAAAGTTTCATCAGAACCATGCTCAGATCAGCCACCGACGTCAGGTTGTCCGTACCGGCATCTAAGGCCTTCTGATCCATCATCTTGCGAACCACGTGGGTATCCTTGGCCCCCAGCTCCCGTGCATATTGATTAACAACGCCCAATCCCCCAACCTGCCGGAGGATAACATTCGTTGCCGTGTTATCACTAACGGTCATCATATAATGTAATAGTTGTTGGTTGGTCACGGTCGTACCGGCCGCCATGCCTTGCAGGCTACCGGTTCCACCAACCTTGTCGGCATCCCTTAACGTATAGTGCCCGCTGAGTTGATATTTTCCCTGATCCACCTGATGGTAAACCGTCGCCAAGATAAAGACCTTGATATCACTGGCGGCTCGTTGTGCCTGATTATGCCACTGATAGTGGTCACCGGAAAAGCTCGTCGCAATGGCAACTGAATTGTGGCCTTTCAGCTTTCCCACTGTCTGTTGGGTAATGGTCTTGAAGGGATAAGCCTTACTCGTTTGCCCACTAGTCTTGGCTTTTTTGGCTGGCGTCTTCGCCTTTTTGGTTGGCCGCGGGGCGTTTGATCGACTCGCCGACTGACTCGTTGAGCGTGCCGGTGCCAGTTTAGAATTCGCCTGACCCCACCAGAGCCCGCCGCCGACCAGGATCAAAACGATGACGGCGATTCCCGCTAATCCACGTTTTTTCATTGTTTTCACTCCTAAAAGAAAAGTCCGAGACCACCGTCCCGGACCTCATTTTGTTCACCCTAACTTTACTTGATCCAAACCTCGTTGACCAGGTCGCCGTGGTAAGAATTCCCATCGGTCAACACAATGTCATCATCGTAAGATGTATAGCCGTAGTACGTTTCGTGTTCCCCATTGTCCCAGGTCACATCGATTTCAACGTTGGCGTTAATCTTCTTGGTGTCATTCGTCCCCGTCGTCACGTCATAAGACAGAATGCCACTTTGGCTAGATCCGGAAGCGACCGCCGTCCCGTAAAAGGCCGAACCATCATTGTTGTGTTGAACGACAGAACCATCGGAACTAATCGTCAGATCCATTTGTTGCCGATCGGAATCAGAATTGTAGAAAACATAGTCCCCGGTGAACTTCGAGAAACTACTAAAACTGTTATTAGTTCCCGTCGAAGTGGTGTTATTATTCGACGTGTTATTCCCATTATTGGTCGACTTGGAAGACTTGTTATCCTTTAATAGGAACTTGTCGTTACTCTTCTGCAAATGGAAGTATTCGGATTTCAATGAGCCGAAGCCCTTCTTGCTCAGATCTGCAATATCAATACTGCTTAGCTTCTTATTGGAAGCCTTATAGTGGCCATCGGCGTTCAATGACTGGGCATCTTTAATAATAACCTCGTCTTCGGCCAATTGACTATTGGATGAACTGCTGGAACTGCCGTTTTTATCTGCCGCACTGTTCCCAGCGGTACAACCCGCCATCCCAACTGCTAAGACTGCCAAGGCCGCCGTCAGGATAATTTTTTTGATTTTCATATGTACGTGCCTCCATTTTTTTATAAAGACTTTTTATGTATAATGCTGGAACCATAGTTTCAGTTTAAGCTAATTGTTATTTAACTACAATAAATAAATCCATTTTTAAATAACCGACGCAACTACTTATCCAATCATTGACCGGAAACGCCCTTCACTGATAGAACAATCAATCAAAACTTATGAAATTTACGATCCTTTTCACGATCGCTTTTTCACCTGTGAAAGCATTAACTTAAATTTTCTTTTAGGCGACCGATCGCTTGCTATCAGTGTACTCTATTAGTTTTTTCGTTCAACGACCTATCTTCCATCGGAAACCTATTGCAAACTGTAACTAGTTCGGCTATAATTGCTTTGTGAAATCGGTATTAAAGATTTTCAAAACTTCTGAAAGAAGGTATTTGTATAATGGCTGATCGTAGTTATGACTTTCTGATGCCCAGCGTCAACTTTTTTGGCCCTGGTGTAATCTCTAAAATTGGTGACCGTGCAAAGATGTTAGGAATGAAGAAACCGGTAATTGTTACCGATAAATTCCTGGAAAGCATGGAAAATGGTGCCGTTCAACAGTCGCTGGCTTCACTGAAGGCTGCTGGCGTCGACTACGTCATTTACAACAATGTCGAACCAAACCCAAAGATTCGTAACATTAAAGAAGTTAAGAAACTTTATGAAGACTCTGGTGCGGACTCCATCATTACTATTGGTGGGGGGTCTGCTCACGATACTGGTAAGGGTGCCGGCATTATCTTGACCAACGGCGACGACATTACGAAGCTCGCTGGGATCGAAACGTTCGACAACCCATTACCTCCACTAATTGCCGTTAACACGACTGCCGGGACTGGTTCAGAATTGACCCGTCACGCGGTTATCACTAACGAAGAAACTCACTTGAAGTTCGTGGTCGTTTCATGGCGGAACATTCCGTTGGTTTCATACAACGACCCAACTTTGATGCTCGATGTTCCTAAGGGCTTAACTGCCGCTACTGGGATGGACGCCTTTGTTCAATCCATCGAACCCTACGTTTCCGTTGATCATAACCCGATCACCGACTCACAATGTATCGAAGCTATCAAGTTAATTGAAACTTCCTTACGTGAAGCCGTTGCCAACGGTCACAACCTGGACGCACGGACTAAGATGGTTGAAGCTGAAATGTTAGCTGGGATGGCCTTTAACAACGCCAACTTAGGTTACGTTCACGCTATGGCTCACCAACTTGGTGGCCAATACGATGCACCTCATGGTGTTTGCTGTGCATTGCTCTTACCTTACGTTGAACAATACAACATCATTGCTTGCCCAGAACGTTTTGCCGAATTAGCAAAGATCATGGGTGAAAACACCGATGGTTTATCAACTCGTGACGCTGCTGAATTGTCCATCAAGGCCATGAAGCAAATGTCCGAAGACGTTGGTATTCCTAAGTCCATCAAGGAAATCGGTGTTAAGCCAGAAGACTTTGAATTGATGGCTGAAAACGCCTTAAAGGATGGGAACGCCTTCTCTAACCCTCGTAAGGGGACTAAAGAAGATATCATCAAGATCTTCCAAGCAGCCTACGACGCAAAATAAAGGGTGACGTCAGGCGGAAAAATTTGCCTGACCCAACCCGTTTCAGCGGTCGCCGGTCGCCCGGATCGAGAATCCCCGAGCCACAAATGGCGTCTCAGAAACCAGTTTCATCCGTGGCCGACCACGAATAGCCCAGCTATTCCCCCCCGATCGACCGCAACCGTCAGCTTCCAGCGAACCCTTACAAGCTAGAAGTCTGCACTAAATCTAATAATCAACCGACCTGTCCAGGCGCCGGTGGGGTGTTGGTGAGAACTGTTAGCCGTTGTTTAGTCGACAATGTGTGAACGACACTGATCCAACAGCCGGTCCGAACTCGTTTCGGTTAAAGACTGTAAGTGTGTCAGCTCGCCTGACCACTTGCCCCCTTCGCGAGTGATTAGTCCGGGTACGATTGTGATGTAAGACGAGAGTCATCTTCGGATGACTCTTTTCTTTTACCCACTTTGTCAAACTAAACCCCCGCCATAGCCAATTCATGAGGAGCAACGGTTATAAATAATAACAAAACGACTGATGCTTACCGCCTAACTGGACGGTAAGCATCAGTCATTTTTTATTTTCTCTTAATCAGTTGGTTCTACCCGGTAGCGCAAAACCGTCTTCGCCTTTTCGGGAGCCGTACGCCGTGTATCCGTCAGATAAATTTCCCGATGCCAGTAATCTCCCATCGTCGGTCGGACCTGTAACCGTCGCTCTTTTAGGATCTGTTGTAGGTTGGCAAAGGTTGCCGGTTCATCATCAAACGGTCCGTGGTGGATCGTTTGTAAGACGAGTCCCTCTTCATAAGATTCCCACCGAATCTGGTCCAACCAGGGATTGGTCTTCTTCGCACGGACTCGCTGCAGGCTGGCTCGGAAGTCTGCCTCAGTTAATCGATCTGGCTGCCGCAACATGATCTTGTACCGTAAAGCGGCCTTGTTTAAATTTACTCCCCGTGAGCCATCTGTCGTCGTCCAGACGCCCTCCAACGGATAAACGACGTATTCGTACGGATCGCCGAGTTCGCCCCGCTTTAACGCCATTCTCAGGTCATAGGCTACCGGATACAAGGCGCCGATCTGCTCGCTGAATTCGGGTTGGTTAGGATCACCCTGACCTTGAATCGTGATAAAGTTCAACCGCGGCAACGTCAACACCGTCGGTTCTTTCGGCAAATACCAAGCCTGTTCGCTCTTCCGCCATTCATGCTTCATATCGTCATCCTCCAATCCCCAGGGTTACGCTTCATTTCACCAAAAAAACGCCAGTCCAATTGACTAGCGCTTTCTGGCATTATTTTTCAACTAACGGGATCAACATTTCGCCATGAACCCCATCGGCATCCGTCCCCGTTACAAACGAGGTGTTGGGACCACCAACGTAGGCATAGTCCGTCAGTTGTGGCAAAATCTCGCCGAAGGCCGGGCCCTCTAAGGCATTGTAAACACCCATCTGATCGGCGGCCGTGCCAGTTATTACCAGATACTTGCCGGCTGGAAATTCGATCAACCGTTGACCAGCGGCCGCCGTCGTGGCTGGCGCGACTTGGCGACCCGCATAGTAATGAAATTCGCCATTAATTGCTTCATTAACGGCAAAAGGATAATCATTAATCCCGGTCAATTCATCTAGGGCATGATTGGCATTAATCCCCCGCCAGAAGTCCTGCTTCTGCTGACCCATCGTCGAGTAGTCGCCAGTCAGAAGTTTATCGATGCCCAGGACTGTAAATGCTGCCTTTGTTTCAATCGTGTAATCTGCCATGTTGTTGTGGCCTCCTTAAGATGATAAACTCAGTGTACCGTCTAATGGTTTCAAAAAGTGACACTGTTAGGAGAAAACCAATATGACTAAAACCGACCGAATCAATACCATCATGCGCTATATCAACAATCGTCAGTTCTTTACCATTCACGAGCTGATGACCCACTTCAAGGTTTCCCGTAGCACCATCATTCGGGACCTCAATAATATTCAAGAACTTGGAATGCCCCTGACCGCTACCGTGGGCCGCGACGGTGGCTACGCCGTCATGCAGAATCAATTGCTGCCCGCTGTGCAATTTAACAGTGAGGAGCTCAAGGCCCTCTTTGTTAGCTTTCTAGCAACGTTAAACACACAACTCCCCTATCTACAAAACCGCAACACGCTAACTGAAAAGTTGGTGGCTATCGCTTCACAAACTCAGCAAGACGACCTGTTAACCTTACAAGAGCTACTGGTCTTCAAGCACACCAATCCGGCCAACACCCAACTAACCGAGCTTACTGACTTTGCCCCGCCCATGCTAAAAACCTTACTCAACGCCTGTTTAGTGAGCCGTCAGTTGAAACTTCAACTAGCGCGAGCGACGATGGCCGTGTGGGTTCGGCACGTCTACAACCGCCAAGACAACTGGTATGCCGACGTCTGGGACTTGAAGGCCCAACGCTTTCGGGAAATCGCCATAACCGCTATTCAACGGCTCACGTCGTTAGCGCCGGACCAGATCATCGATCCCAAGAAACTGGCCACCATCATCCAGGCTGCCCGTCCGATACCTAACGTCGCTCTCCGCCTGGACACGGTGGCTATTCAACAGTTCCGTCAGCATCCCCACCCCACGGCAGTCCTACAGTTTCTGGACCCTTTTCAACAGACGGCCAAACTCGAATGTACCGTGGATGTGACCAAACCGCAATCGGTGCGCGACTTCACCCGGTGGTACCTATACTTAGGGCATACGGCCCAGATTACCACCGCACCAGCGACCGTCAAAACTGCGTTACGCCGGGAACTAACGGCCCAGTTGGCACAACTAGACTAAGCCTTGATGCTGGACCGTGAACAGTAAAAAATGCTTTGGGATGACTGACCCCAGAGCATTTTTACTGTTTAATCTGATTTAACTGCCAACCCGGTTAGAAAAATCGACCACTTTGCCAAGAAACTGCTCATGACGGTGTTAACCAATATTTTCAAGCGAGCGTCATGCGACCATCCATGATCGCATACGTCTTGTCGGCGAATTCCTTCAATCGCAGGTCGTGGGTCACCACCACAATCGCCTTATGATGTTGTTTGGCCAAATCGCGTAGCAAACCACCCACGACCTTAACCCGTTCACTATCCAGGGCGGCTGTGGGTTCATCCGCCAAGATGATTTCCGGATTCTGATAGAGCGCCCGGGCAATGGCTACTCGTTGCGTTTGGCCACCCGAAAGTTCACCAGGAAACTGGTGGATCAGCTCCAAAATGCCTAGCTGTGTCAGGAGCGCCGTTAGAGCCGCGGCAGAGAGATTCCCCTGTGGCTTCACCCGATCGACCAACGTAAATTGATCTTGAACGGTTAAGTAAGGCACCAAGTTATAGGCCTGCAAAATGAACCCAATCTTGTTTAGCCGTAAGGCATCGCGGGCCTTACCATTCAACCGATGCAGGTTCTCTGACTGTACCTGGACCTCACCGGCAGTCGGTGTTTGAATACCACCGGCAATGGTGAGAAAGGTACTCTTGCCGGAACCGGACGGCCCAATGACCAGACTCACCTCACCGGTAGCCGCCTCGAAGTTCACGTCCTTTAAAACCGTAACCTCATTGGTATCGTGCCCAAAGACCTTAGTCACATGACTTAATGTTAATGCTGGCATGATTAACCTCCAATCACGCTGACGGGGTCAACGTGTAAAATAATCCGAACGGGAATCAATGCCCCCACGACACCGGTCAATAAAATTCCCCCGGTGACCCCCGCCAATAATGGCAGATTAAAACTCATCGGGACACCGGCGGGCAGGGCCAAGACCGTGGCTGCCGTCAGGACCGCGCCAATTGCCAACCCACTCACCACCAGGATAAGCGCCTGACTAATCGTGGTATTAACCAATACGGTCGCGGGAATCCCCTGGGCTCGCAACACCGCATAGTTGGGTAACTTCTGCATGGTGAGAATATACAGGAAGACGGCAATGACCACCATTGCAATCACCATGAGAAAGGCAATCATAAAGGTAAAAGTGGTATTTTGAGCGGAATAGCCCGGCAATTTATTGATAAATTTGCTCATCGACAACGTGGCCAGTGCCGAGTTCTTAGGCTTAAAGGTCGCCGCGTTCGAAACAATTCCGCTAGCCTTAAAGTCGGTCGTCACGTGACTCAGGGCTCGCCAGGTCGCCAATGTGCCGTAAATAACGGGCGCAACGCTCAGCTTAGCATTGTGGGTGAACCCTACAATCCGATAGTGCGTACTGGTGGAATTCAGTTGGACCCGATCCCCCAGACGGTAGCCATTATCCTTAAAGCTGTCGTCAACCATAACTTGATTGGCCTGGGTGGGTTTATGGCCACTCGTCACAGGAACTCGGTCATAGATAAATTGATCACGATCTAACCCCAGAAACTGGGCCGATAACTTCGCCCGGCCCCGCGTCTTGGCTACCACGCCAGCCTGACCAATGTAGGCCTCATGACGACTGAGCGTCAGTGTCTTGGCTGTCTTCGCGGTAATCAGCGATTGCGATAGGCTCTCGTTAGCGTCATCATTCAAGGTTATGGAGCGGGCATCCCAAGACGAAATCGCCTGGGTATTCTGCTGGGCTAACCCATAAGATAGACCACTTAGAACAAAGACCAGATAACTGACCAAGACCACCATCCCAACAATCAACCCATAGCGCAACTTTTCATGGCGAATTTCTTTCAGTGCTAAAAACATCGCATTCGCTCCTATTCTTTCAACAATTCTAGGGCCTGGCGAAACCGATCCATGACTGCCGATGAAGGATGACTCATCATGGCTTTAATCGTCGCGTGACTCAAGACCATAGCGGCCCAATCGGCACTACTGAGACTCGCCGGTGTGGGTTCTTCCGGTAACAGGCTTTCATTCTCGCTGTAATGGCGTCGAATCAGTGCCGAGTACTTGTTATCTTGGAAATGGTCGACGAAGCTAGCCACGGCCGTATAATAGGCTGCCGGATCAAACGCCTCGGTTGGATCGGACACGTCATGATGGACCGCCGCCATCGCCTGTCTGAACAGTGTCTGATAGGCGTCGGTTAAATCATCAAAGTATTTATAGAAGGCCCCGCGGGCAATCCCGGCATCCTTCACGATCCGGTCCACCTGGGCATCAGCCAAACTATAGTGGGAAAATTCATTTAGCAGGGCCGCTAAGATTCGGTCCTGCTTGGCGATTGTTAAATTTTTATAGGTTTTTGAAGGCATTTTTTTACTCCTTTCAAGTCGCAAGTGACACCGTGTCACTCGTGACTATGAGGTACTTTATCACGAAGGTGACACCGTGTCAACTTTAAGCTAAATAAATCGCCCGGGACCAAGTCCCAGGCGATTTTTCAAGACTGTTTTTTATACTCGAAAGGGTGCCAAAGGGCGGCCGATTCTGCCTGAACCGATCGCCCAGCGATTCCCAGCCAAGATGATTAGGTGATCAGCCTAGCGGTGCCCCGGCTACCTGTCGTTGGTCCCGCTCGCCTAATCAGTCGTTAATCTTTGCGGTTCGCCGATGACGAGGTGACCACCGATCGCTAGGAGTAAGAATCCGACGGCCACAGTACAGACCCCCGGCCATCCGGCATGACTCCAGGCCCAGGTAGCCGACAGGGTGCCAAGCGATCCCCCCAAGAAATAACTGAACATGAACACCGAGTTATTCCGACTGCTGGCCTGTTTATTTAACGATTGAACGATGGCCTGACAAGAAACCTGACTGAATTGCGTTCCCAAGTCTAATAGAACAATCCCCACGATCAGTCCGAGAAGCCAGTGACCCAATACCCAAAAGATACCGAAGGCTAAGCCGGAAAATACCATCCCCAGCCCCACCGTCAATCGTGGTGAGCGTTGGTCAACCAGGTTACCAATGATCGGCGCCGCCAGGACCCCGGCAATTCCCAATAGGCCTAGCAGGCCGGCCACGCTACTACCCAGATGATACTGGGCGGCCAGATAAAAGGCCAGTGTCGACCACAGGACGTTGGACATACCAAATAGACAAAATCCATTGATGGCCGCACCACGTAGCGCTCGTTGACTGGTAAATAACTTGGGTAACGTCCGAATCACCGGCCAGTATTTCAGTGCCTGGTGGCCCCGCACATCTCGTGGCAACTGAACATGGACGATGGTCAGAAAGATCAGGTCGATGCCGGCCGCAATCAAGTAGATCGCCTTCCAGGGTAAGATGCTTCCCAGCAGGCCACTAAAGGATCGCGAAAGCAAAATTCCGGTCAATAAGCCACTGAGAACCATCCCTAAAACCTTCCCCCGTTGTAGACTCGGCGCCAGGTAACCTGCGTAGGGAATAATAATCTGTGGCGCCACCGAGGTAATTCCGACCAACGTCGTCGCCACCGCAAATACTCCGGCATTAGGTGCCCAGAACGCCAGCAGCAGTGAGCCAATCGACAGTAGCATCATGAATTGGATTAAATGATACCGGTCGAAGATGTCACCTAGGGGAACAATGAGCAGTAACCCAAACGCATAACCGAGCTGGGTCAACATAGCAAGCAGACCCACCGCGGCCTTCGACAGGTTAAAGTCGGCCGCAATCAAATTTTCAATCGGTTGAATGAAATTTAGGTTGGCAACGATCACCCCCGTTACCACAGCCATGAGCAAGATGGTTCTTCGAGACAAAGTCACTTCTGTATTCACACATAAAACCTCCTAACAAAAGTTTAGGACTTTTACCGCCAAATGAAAACCAGTGCTCGGATTCGCAAACGCTTTCAGTTCTGAAAGTGAGAATTTTCTGAAAATGCCGAGGACTTTTTCACAAATTTTCAAAATAATCCTTACGACGGCCGAAAAAACGTGGTATAGTAACCAATCGTGGGAATTTAAACGAGGAGCAACATAATGCCTAAAAATTTCAAAGAAGAATTACTATTTACTGCTGTTATGGCCGGCCTGATGGTCTTGGTCATGGCAGGTTACAACGTTGCCTTAGCCGATGGCTTTGGTAACCACTACGTCCGTGAGGTGCTGTTGGGTTATCCACTGGCCTTGGTCGTCGCAGCCATTTGCGACCTGGGGATTATCGGTCCCGGGGTGAAGTACCTCTTTTTCCATTTCATTATTAACGATTACATGAAGAAGAAACAAATTCGAATTGCCTTAACCATCTCCGTTATGATGGTTGCCGGCATGGTTACCTTGATGTCCCTATTCGGGATGATTGTCACCCAGAACTTCGGTAGCAACTTCTTCTTAACCTACCTGCACACTTGGATCTTCAATATCTTCATGGCTCTGCCATTACAATTGTTGATCGTGGGCCCAATCGCCCGGAAGATTCTTGGTGCCGTTCAAGCACGGAGCGCTGTTAAATCCGCTACCGAAGCTAAATCAGAACCAGAATCCGTTAACGAATAAACCAAAACTTCACGTCGCCGCTATCACCTAGATAGTGTTGCGGCGTTTTTTATTTGCTGGGGACCCACGCCAGTCGATAAGCCCAAAAACGGCATGATCAGAGATCATGCCGTTTTTGGTGATTAATGTTAGTTTAATTTGACCTGGGACTACCTCTTTTCCCGCTTTTGGCGTATCCTTAAGGAAGTTAACTATTCACCAAATTTCTTAAGGAGCGTCCTACATATGAAAAAATGGAAACTACGGTTGGCTACCGCCCTCATGCTGTTGTTGCCACTGGCCTTTGTCGGCTCCACGACCTCGGCTCAGGCCGCCAGCAAGGCCACCACGAGCGCGAAGACTAAGCCTAAAAAACACTACTTAATCATTATGGGCCATGGCGCCGGTGATCCCGGTGCTAGGGGAAATGGCACCAATGAAGCGACCTTTCTCCGTAAAAACCTACTGCCCCAACTAAAAAAATATTCGAAGCAGGTTAAACATAGTCGGATCACCTTCTATAATCCTAAACACAATATCGTCAAGGATACCCTGGTCCATCACAAAGGGTCCTACAAGATTAGCAAACATACGACGGTGATCATGTTCCATCTGGATGCCCCCTACGGTAAGGGTGGCCACGTCATCATCCATAAGAAGCACCCCACGAAACGAGACAAGCGCCTGGCCAAGGTAATCAAGAAATACGTGGGGCTTAACCGGGGCTACCGAGGCGGCTACAGCTTCCGCACCAACCTTAGAAACTGTAATGTCCTCCGAAAGCGCGGCATCGACTACAGTTTGGTAGAGATGGGCTTTATCACCAACAAGTCTAACTACAAGCATCTCAAGAAAAATATGGCTAAGATTGCCAAGGCTGACATCGAAGCTATCACCAACGAAAAAATTAAATAATCTTTTGAGCTGTCAGAATATTGACAGCTTTTTTAATACCCAACCTACTCCGTAAACTTGCGCTTACTTTCCATACGGCGACCGAGCCCACGCCAGTCAGCGCTTGCCTTTCTTAACCAAGTCAATCAACCTGAAAAAAATCGATGGTTTTTATTGTAAACGCTTACATACACTGCTAGAATCATTCTGATAGATATTTTTATATAACTCGAGGGAGTGATCAGAATGCCTTACATTTACTTAGGAGCTGCTATTTTTGGTGAATTAATCGGAACCAACTTACTTAAAGCCGCGACCGGCTTCACGCGACTTATTCCTGGCATGGGTGCCATGGTGGCCTACGGTTTGTGTTTTTATTTCCTATCGTTAGCCATGAAGAGTATCGACTTGAATATTGCTTACGCCATCTGGGCGGGAATTGGCATTGTGATCACCACCGTCATCTCCCTCACCATTTGGCATGAACCTATTAATCTCGCGAGTATCGTGGGAATGGGCTTAGTGGTTGTCGGCGTGGTTGTTTTGAACTTGTATGGGCCTAGTCACTAGGCTGTCTTAGCTTAAGGGGGAATCTACAATGGGGACTGTTGTTATTCTTGGCGCCGGCGCAGGATTTGGGATGGCGATCGCCCGGGCCTTTGCGCAGCAGGGGGATCATCCAATCTTAGTTGCCCGTCACGCGGATTCATTGAAGAAACGATGTGCCCAGCTACACACTGAAGATTTACCGGCGGACTACTTGGTCGCCGACTGCACGGACGCCGCCCAAACGGCAACCATGTTCGATGACGTTCAAAACCGGTGGGACCTGCCCACAACGCTGGTCTACAACGTCGCCGACACCAGCCTGGATAACCCGTTGGAGTCACAGATCGATGAAATTAGTCACCGTTTCGCAGTCAACGTGCTCGGTGCCATCAGTACCATCCGCCAGTTCATTGCATTGACCCCGGACGATACCCCTCGCACCGTTTTGGTAACCGGCGGCGGGGCCGCGCTGCATCCCGGCCAACTCACCACGTCACTGTCACTGACTAAGGCCGCATTACGGAGCTACGTCTTTTCACTGGCCCCGGCCGTTAAGAAACGGGGAGTATATGTGGGTCTGATTACCATTCAAGGTATTTCCGGAACCAGCACGGAAATGGAACCCGTGAATGTAGCTCAGGCGTACACCCAAGCAGCCCGGGAACGGACCGCTACCGAAATCTTCTACCCCGGGGGCGAGCCCAATGCCACCTCCGAATTCGATCAATTGCAAGCGTTGACCAGCGATCCCGAAAAGCTATATGCCTTTCTCGAAGAACACGCCGGGGCGGCCGCCTTCATTCGGTCCCATCCGGGTTGTTTAAAACGCCACTAAACCTGAATAACCAAACCAGAGTCTGGGATGAAACCCAGGCTTTTTTCGACTGTGCCCAACTCGATATGTCTGTTCCGTCGGGCCACAAGCAGTTAACCGCCTGCGATTCCCTAGCTGAATAACTCCTAGATTGGCGGCGACGATGGCCGGCACGGACTCGAAAAATTCCCGAACGCCCACAGCATTTATCCACCAGATCATCTTAAACGGATCCGGAACTAATCTCCCATGAAAAATGCCCCGCCCCTTTCGAAGGGGCGCTTTTCTTTGAATGCAACTAAACAAGTCTCAACTTCCCGCAAATTCGAAATTTTCCCTGCGGTTGATGAAGCCCCTATTCATTGGGGTTACCAGGCCTTCTGTTGGCTGAAACTTTTTGTGAAAGCGCTTGCTTTTGTGACTGATTGTGTAATAATGATCAGTGTATACGAAACTTAAATAATTATAAACGAGGTGCCGATTATGAAGATTCAAGCTGCAGTTGTTGATAAGCAAAATGCTGATTTTGATATTCGTGATGACGTTGAATTGACTGACATGGGTCCTGATGACATTCAAGTTCACATGGTTGCCAGTGGGATCTGCCACTCCGATGAAGCCTTACGCACTGGGATTGCCACGATCGACTACCCGATCGTTTTAGGCCATGAAGGTTCCGGGATCGTTGAAAAGGTTGGGCCCGAAGTTACCCAATTCCAACCAGGCGACCACGTTGTTTTAAGCTTCTATGGCTGTGGCAACTGTAAGAGTTGCCTGAAGGGGATGCCAACCCAATGTGAAAACTACGCGGCTAACAACCTGTCCGGTGTTCGGCCAGACGGTAGCGCCCACTTCACCGAAGATGGTCACAAGGTTGCCGACATGTTCGACCAGAGTTCCTTCACAACCACGACGGTGGTTCGTGAACGGAACGCTGTTAAGGTCGATAAGGACCTCGACTTACGCAAGTTAGGACCGCTGGGCTGTGGCTACGTCACAGGTTCCGGAACGGTTCTCAACACCTTGAAGCCTAAGCCTGGTGACACCATTGCCGTCTTTGGGACTGGTGCGGTTGGTTTGGCTGCCATGATGGCCGGTCGGATTTCCGGGTGCACCAAGGTTATTGCCATTGATATCGTGGATTCACGGTTAGATTTGGCCAAGGACTTAGGCGCCACCGATGTCATCAACAGCAACAAGGTTGACGACGTTGTGAAGGCCGTTCAAGACTTAACTGGTGGTTTCGGCGTTAACTTCGCTGTTGATACAACTGGCGTTTCCGCTGTTATTAGTAACTCCATCGCTGCCTTGGCCCAAGGTGGGACGTCTGCAGCAATTGCGGTGACGAACCAACACATCGACCTCGACACCTGGAATGACCTCTGTGTCAACGACAAGAGTGTCATCGGCGTTAACATGGGCGACTCCGTTCCTCAAATCGACATTCCTCGTCTAATCGAATTTTACAAGTTAGGCATGTTCGACTTTGATAAGACTGAAAAGTTCTACAAGTTCAGCGACATCAATGCCGCAAACGCCGACTCTGTTTCCGGGAAGACCATCAAGCCCGTCCTGGTTATTGATGACAGTTACGTTCCTGGCAAATAAATATCGAATTTAAAAAAGACGCTATGACTGAGATCATAGCGTTTTTGCGTCTTTAAAAGTGATCTAACTAAAATACGAATGCCGGTCGACCAGGTTATTCAATTCCCCTATTGGCGCCTCTTTTAATTAGTAGAGCCGATCGGAAAAGTTATCGCGACCGCCAGCCAGCATATGCGTCTGAACCAGCCAATCCTCGCGGCGCGCCAATTCTTGCCACAGTGCCAATAACACGTATGCTTCTGCCATTTTCCATCATCCTCCCGATTTAATTTTAGTATGCCGGAATCGTTCCAAAAAGGCGAGAACTATCGATTTGCCGACTTAGCCGTCGAGCCGGCCATTGAATGTTACCCAAAACAAATATAGACTAAAGCTAATCAACTAAACTCGGAGGTAAGGCCCCATGACCACGCGAACCGCAATTTTTAAGTATATCGAGGATAATTTCGGCGTCACACCCGAATTTCCATTTAAAAAGTACCCCCGTTATACGGCGCTTAAGAACCGCCATGGTAAGTGGTTTGGCCTAGTCATGAACGTTCCCGCCCAAAAATTAGGCCTAAGCGGAACCACCGATCTGGAGATCCTGGACATCAAGGTTGATCCCGAATTCGGCGAATTATTACGTAGCAAATCAGGATTCCTACCCGCTTACCACATGAATAAGGAACACTGGCTATCCATGGTCTTGGACAAAGCGACCGATGAAGCCTTACTATTTCAGTTGCTCGATGACAGTTACAATTTAGTTATCAATAATTAATTATTAATAACTAACAAACAACTGACAATCTTTTTTTTCTAAACACTAGTTGACACTCCTTTTTTTCAGGGGTACACTAGCCTCAATTCAATAAATCGTCCGAAACAAACCATTGAGGTGGAGATCAAGATTATCGTGCACGCCAAGAGAGCCGTCGTTGCTGAGAGTACGGCCGAACGCAGGTAGTTAAATGGACCACCGAGGGCTTCCCCGAATCAGAGTACGGGAAGACGTGCGACATACGTCAGTTGTCAGGGGAATGTTGGTTCCCTGTGGAGAGGGGCGCGATCTCTTTTCGAGATCCGTCTAATTAAGGTGGCACCGCGGTTAAAACCGTCCTTAACACACTGGCTGTTGAGGACGGTTTTTTGTCTACACTTTTATGACTCGAGGGGGATTCACAATGTTGAAACGATGGCCAAGCTTATCTAACTTCTAACCAACAAAATTAACTTTTCTGGAGGAATTTATGATGAGCTTACTAGAACATAAAAAAACATTATTGCTGTGTGGCGGAATTATCTTAATCGGGGGAATCTTTGCCATAACGGCCCAGTCGAAATCAACCAAGACATCCACAGCCCAGGATTTAAGCCTGGCGCAGACCGCACCAATCACCAGTTTGGATACTGCTAAGATTACCGACGCCGTTTCCAGTACTACCTTAAGTCAGGTGGGTGAAGGCCTGTATCGGTTGAATGCCAATAGCCAAGTGGAGAACGCTTTGGCCACCAAGACCACGGTGACTGATCACGGTCACCAATACACCATCAACCTGCGGCATGACGGCAAATGGAGTAACGGTCAACCGGTAACGGCGAAGGACTTCGTTTACTCATGGGAACGGACGCTAGATCCCAAATCTAAGTCTGAATTCACCTACCAATTCGCTAACATCAAGAACGCCAACGCCATCGCGGCGGGCAAGAAGGCCCCAACGACCTTGGGAGTCAAGGCGGTTGGCAAGTATCAATTAAAGATCTCCTTGAGCCAGCCTGCCGACTACTTCAAGAAGATGCTGGCCAGCACCACCTATTACCCAATGAACCAAACCGCCGTTGAAAAATACGGTAAGCAGTATGGGTCTTCCGCCAAAAAGACCGTTTATAATGGTCCATTCATTCTTACCAACTGGACCGGCACCGGTGACAACTGGACGTTAAAGAAGAATCCCCGTTACGCTGAAGCCCAGTCCGTGAAACTCAATCACATCAACTACAAGGTAATCAAGTCGACCACGACTGCTTATAACCTCTACCAGTCTAAGAAGTTGGATGCTGTCACGTTAGATGGTGAACAGACCACGCAGAACCAGAACAATCCCAACCTAAAGACCGTTTCCCAAGGACGGATTGGCTTCATGCAATACAACGAAAAGAATCAGATCGCTGCTAACCGCAATCTCCGGACGGCCATGTCCCTCGCGATCGACCGGCATCAGTTGGCAACTAAGGTTTTGAAAAATGGATCACTTCCAGCCAAGACCTTTGGCATCAAAAACATGATGAAAAATCCTAAGACTGGCACCGACTTCACTAGCGATGCCTACGTCAAAAACACCGTTGATTACAACCCGACCCAAGCCAAAAAGCTTTACAAACAAGCTCAACAACAACTCAATAAACAGGCACTCGCCATTACGATCACCTGTGGTGATGACGATGCCAGCAAGAACTTGGCTGAGTTCATTCAGAGCCAACTCAGCAACCGGCTGGGGTTGAAGGTAAACATTGCGGCAATGCCATTTACGGCGATGCTTAGCAAGGTTTCTTCAGGAGATTTCCAGGTGAACCTGACCAGTTGGGGCATGGACTACGCCGACCCAATCCAATCGTTGCAAATTTTGGAATCCAAGAACGGGTCCAACATGGGCCACTACACCAGCCGGGCTTTCGATCAGGCGCTGACCAACTCCGAAGGCAAGGATGCCCTCAATAAGCCAGCCCGGTATAGCGAACTAGTCAAGGCAGCCCAAACGGCAGCCAAGGATCAGGCCGTGACGCCACTGTATGAAGGGCGAACCGGAACCTTGGTTAACCCTAAGTTAAAGGGCGTCGTTTACAACAAATTCAATGGGGATGCCGACTACCGACTAGCCCACATAGCGAATTAGAAATTTTCATTAGCAGGTTAACCAACTTGCGTTATAATGGGCCTAAAGAGACAAATTACACGTTTTCATCCTGTGAATCTCCGGCGAAAACCAGCGATCTCGCGGGTCCTGAACGTAAGGAAAGGTTCCATTGCTATGGAGAAACAAACGCCATTACGGCACGATCACTACCCAACAACTAAAGAAGAATACGAAGCCGAGTTAACGGAAACGGAGGCCGAATTTGCGGAACAATTGGCCGCTGTTGAAAACAAAAACAAGGGTCAAGCTCAACGATTCTTACTATTTGGAGCGTTGACCGTGGTCGTCAACATTGCCCTCTTCTATATTCTGAACCACATGTTAGGGATCGAATATCAATTAGCCAACTTCATCGACTGGATTTTGACCGTTCAATGTTCCTTCTGGCTGGACCGAACCTTTGTCTTCAAACACAAGTCCACGCGCTACTTCAAAGAAATGTCGACCTTCTACGGCACACGGCTGATTACCTATCTGATCGAATTCGTTCTGCTATGGTTAGGGATCACCGTCCTAAAGTTCCATCCAACCATCACCAAGGTCGTGGCCCATGGGCTGGCCGTCAGTTTTAACTACTTCTTGTCCATGAAGCTAGTCTTCAAGAAACATCCCGAAATCAACGATTAATCAATAGGCGTCTGGGCCGTGGCCTGGGCGTCTTTTTTGATTACACCATCCATCCCCGACTGGTTTTAGTGTATGCTTGAATGGTTGCCTCAAATCTAATAAAGGATTGATTTGCCCATGCCTTCCCTGCTATTATTCATTCTCACCAGTATTGGCGTCTTCTTCGTCACAGATACCGATGACCTCATCGTGCTGCTATTCCTCTGGTTAACGGCCGAGACCCCCGGTCAACGCCGGTCAATTATGGTGGGTCAATATCTCGGAATCTTGACACTGATGGCCATTTCCTGGGGGATTAGTTGGGGCCTCGTCGCCTTAAACATTACCCACTGGACACATCTGCTAGGCGTGATTCCCTTTACGTTGGGGACCATTGGCCTGCAAAACTGGTATCGCACGCGGAAGCATGATCGCACCCCAACCGCCCTGCCCAAGCTAATCAGTCTGCCCTTGGTCTGGTCGCTAACCTTAGGAAATGGCGGCGACAATCTCAGCATCTACATCCCATTTTTTACGCATCTTAGCCAAGGCCAGCTGGGCATCGTCTTAGTCGTCTTTATCATCATGATTGGCCTTTGGCTCCTCATCAGCTATCGACTGGCTAAGTCGTCGTGGGCCCGGCGTTTATTTACCCGCTTCGGCGCTTGGCTGTCGCCCTTACTCCTCGTGATCGTGGGTATCGTTATTCTTATTCAATAACTTAAAAATGGCCTGGAACTTTACCGTCCCAGGCCATTCATCTTTTCAGTTTTAAATTAAATCACCATCATGACCGCTTGCCACAGCAGGTAGCAACCGTAGATCATCACAATCCCACCGGAAATAATGTTGACCCACATGAGAAATTTTTGCGGCAACCGCTCCTTGAGTAGGCCCAGAATCAGGGTAATGCCGAAGAACCAAATGGCCGTGGCCGTTACCACCCCGGAGATAAACGGCGTCACCTGTGTATTGGTAAGCGACCCCCGCATCGCGCCAAACATCAGGCTGGTATCAATCAGGGCTTGGGGATTAGCCCAGGTGACAACCCAGGAATTAATCAGGGATTTCTGCATGGTGAGCGGCGTATTGGAACTGGCTAGCTGAAAGCTCCGCGCCGAACGCAGAATACCAAACCCGATCCAAATCACCATCAACCCGCCAAGGAACATAATGATGAGCTTAAAGGTCTGGTGAGCACTGATGATGGCGCCCATCCCGAAAAACGCGGCCAGCGTTAGCGCGGTATCCGCAAACCAAACCATAATTGTCACGATAAGAGCCCTCGGTAACCGCTGGTTAATGGCGTTGTTAAAGACAAATAAATTTTGCATCCCAATCGATGACACGAGCGCCAGACTTAACAACAGCCCCCGTAGATACATTACAAACATAAAGCACCGCTTTCCCTCAAGTCCCACTCCGTCGTCGACCCAAGTTTAGAAATAATTCCTACTAGCATACCAAATCTGGCGTTAATAGTAAAAGGGTTCCGCCTTGGCGGAACCCTTTCGTTTCACGTGAAACACTTATGGCTTGTCAATCATCCGCAGGTAACGGTACACACTGGGTTCGGAAACGCCCAGGACCTTGGCCACGTGTGGCATGACCCCTTTGATCTGGAAAACACCCTTATCACTGAGCTCTTGAACAATCTGGACTCGCGTCTCTGGTGTCATCACCACACCCGGTTGCAGCAACTGAGGATCGATACTGGAATTGATAATGGCCTCCACGTCAGCATGCAGGGCTTCGGCCGGCTTGGCCGCGGCTACTGGTTCCGATAAGGTTGCCACGGCATCCGTCTCACCATCGTTAGGCTGGATGAGATGATTGACCGAAGGCATGTCCACACCGGTCATCCGCAAGACCTCATTTGCCAAATTAACGTAGCGACTGGTATCGAAGTTGATGCAGAGCAACCCACAGATGCCATCCGCCCCATCCTTGATGAAGTAGGTGGATCCCTGAATCTTACGATTATCATCCGTCGTGGCAAAATACTGGGTCACGTAGTCTTTTTGTAAATAGACCTTATCCTGAACTAATTGGAGGGCAAAGCCTGTAATTGGCGAGTTCATATTGCGCCCGCTAATGTAGGAATGTTCGATTGCGGCAATGTAAAAAGAATTTCTTTCGCTCTTCCAATGGAGCACAATTTCATAATCTTTGCCCAACGTTTGACCCAAGAAATGCACCAATTGACGGTATTCATTTAACGTTTTACTCATAGTCAACCTCCTAATCCACTGTTAGGGGTGGTGATCCCCACTCTGTCTTTTTACTACGACCATTCTACAATAAATGAAGTGCTTTAACAATAATTTTTTATTTTCATGATAAACATTTATTGACAGTGCCGGGTTGATTGGGTATTCTGGAGGCATAAAAAGAAGGGAGCTCTTATCGATGAATGATATTCCTAAGGCAATCGGTCCCTATGCCGCATATCGGCGGACCGAAGATCTCATTATCACGTCTGGTCAACTACCCTTGGACCCCGCAACGAATGAGTTTGCAGGAACCGACACTTACACGCAGGCCAAGCAAAGCCTCACCAACATCGCCGCCATCCTCAACAGTGAAGGTAGCGACTTGGACCACACCCTAAAGTTGACGGTCTACCTGAAGGATTTGGCCGATTTTGAAAGCGTTAACAAAGTTTTCCGGGAAATGCTGCATGAACCCTACCCAGCACGAACCGCATTTGAAGTCTCGCGATTGCCAAAGGATGCGTTGGTTGAAATCGAAGCCATCGCCGCCTTTGACCATTAGCAGCTAACGGGGAGAATCTATCATGAGTAAAAAAGAAAAAAAGGTTCGGGTGAAAAAGGAACCCACATTTATCGTGGCCGTCTTGCCAATTGTGGCCATGATCTTACTGCTAGGACTAGGGTATGGGTTCTTCCACATCGGACCAGAAGTCTTAATGTTAACCTCCGCCGCCATTGCGGCGTTGATTGCCTATTTCTTAGGCTACAGTTGGGATGAGATCCAAGATAATATTGTGGATAAAATTGCTAAAACGATGCCTGCTATTTTAATTTTAATCGTGGTGGGTTTCCTCATCGGGACTTGGATGATTGGCGGTACGATTCCCATGATGATCTACTTCGGCCTGAAGCTTATCAGTCCTAAATTCATCATCGTGACGGCCTTTGTCGTAACTTCCTTTGTCTCCTTATGTACCGGGACGTCATGGGGATCTACTGGGACCATTGGGGTCGCCATCATGGGGGTTGCAGCCAGCATGGGCGCACCACTACCAATCGTTGCCGGGGCCGTCGTATCTGGGGCCTACTTCGGCGATAAGATCTCACCACTATCGGGTTCAACCAACCTGGCACCCATTGCCGCCGGGGCTGAGCTCTATGAACACATTCGCCACCTGTTGTGGACCACGATTCCCGGGGTCTTGATTTGCTTAGTTGTCTATACCATGGTCGGCTTGAACCTCCCCGACATGGCCGGTGGCAATAGCGATAAAATCCAATTGGTTGAAAAGTCTATTCACAGCCTCTTCAACATGAACTTCTGGATTCTGATTCCGATTGTCATTGTTTTGGTTGGTTCCGCGCTACAAAAGCCAACCATCCCAGTCATGTTGTTGTCGAGTACTTTGGCCATCCTAAACGCTGTTTTCATCCAGCACTTTGATATTAAGTCTGCTGCCGAAGCTGCCGTGACCGGGTTTACCACCGATATGTTACCGCAAGGCGTCAAGATTAGCGCTGACCTGACGACACTGTTGGAACGGGGTGGCATGATTTCCATGCTGAGCGTGGTCCTGATTGCGTTGTGTGCCTACGGTTTCGCCGGGGCCCTCGATGTCAGCCACTCACTGACCGTCGTATTAAACGCGATGACCAAGGCCATCCGCTCAACCGGCCAATTGATTGCGACCGCGATCTTCTCCACGATGTTAGTTACCGGGGTGACTTCTAACGGTCAATTAGCTGAATTACTCCCTGGTGAAATGTTCCGTGACATCTTTGTTAAGTACGGGCTCGAACCTAAGAACCTCTCGCGAACTGTCGAAGATGCCGGAACCATGATTGAACCAATTATTCCTTGGACTGCTGCTGGGGTCTACATGGCCAGCACCTTGGGTGTTGATACCATGGCCTACTTGCCTTGGGCAATTCTCTGTTACACCGGAACAATTTTCGCCTTGATTTATGCCTTTACCGGGATTGGTGTGGCTAAGATTACCAAGAAGAGTCGTTTCTGGAATGAGTACCAAGAACGTAATGGCAAACCCGTTGATACCCCCAGTGATCCCGTAGCCTAATTTGTTAGCGAAGGAAGGACAATTATCATGAAATATGATTTTGATAAGCTAGTTAATCGCCGCAACACCAACAGTGCCAAGTGGGACAGTCAAGCGAAAAACTATCATAACGATCACCTGATGCACCTGGGCGTGGCCGACATGGATTTCGTTTCACCAGAACCCATTCAGACGGCCCTCCGCGGTGTAATTGACCATGGTGTCTACGGTTACACGGATGTCGACGATGCCTTCTATGCCGCCATCCAAGAGCACTATCTCGCCAAGTATGGTCTCAAGATTCCCCGTGACTGGATTGTCTACTCCCCCCGGGTGATTAACTCTGCGGCAGCATTCATCAACACCATGACCCGTGAAGGCGATGGCGTCATCATCAATGAACCCTGCTATTCACCCTTAAAGGATGCCATCGTCACCAATGACCGCCAAGCGATTCCCGTACCGACAAAATTCGACGCAGGTGCTTGGCACATGGACTTTGAGGCCATCGAAGAAGCCGCGGCACAGCCGCTTAACCGGGCCATGTTCTTTGTTAATCCCGATAACCCTACTGGAACCGTTTGGGATGAAGCGGCTGTACAACAACTGATGAACATCGCCGCTAAGAATAAGATCCTCCTCTTCACGGATGAAATCCACGCGGATCTACTGAAGGCCGGTATCAAGCACCACAGCCTGATCGAGTTTGCCGACCAATACGATCAAATCATCGTGGCCAACTCGCTGACCAAGTCCTACAACATCCCCGGCCTAGAAATTTCCTACCTGATTGTACCGAACGAACAAATTCGTGAAACCATTCAAACGGAATTCTACCGGATGGAAATTCATAATCCCAACATCTTTTCACTGCCGGCCTTTAGCGCCGGCTACCGTGAATGTGGCGACTGGCTAAAGGCCGTGAATGCTTACATCGATGACAGTGAAACATTGGTTCGCGACTTCCTGGCCAAGAATTGTCCGGGTTTCGTCGTCTATCCGCGCCAAGGAACCTATACCCTCTGGATTAGCTATCGCGACCTTGATGTAACGGCCGAGAAAGTCCAAAACTGGTTCTTAAATGAAGTGGGTGCTGAGATCTATATGGGTAATGCCTTTGGAAAATATGGTGATGGCTTCATTCGTCTAAACATCGCGACCTCACAAATTCTATTGAAGGAATTTTTGGCCGGAATGCAAGAACATTACCGTGACTTAATTAACTAGCAACGACCAAGCGCCGCTTAATCCAATTGGGTTGAACGGCGCTTTTGGTATCAAAAAAAGGGCTGTGACGGTGATCACAGCCCCTTTTATTTTAATCCTTCAATGTTCCACATGGAACAATCATGGCTGCTTAATTTCCGCCTCTTGCAGATGGGTAATTTCCTTCAACCCGGCATTCATCAAGACGAAGACGATCATCCAAGCCAAAACGATTAAGGCAATCAGCTTAAGCGTGTAACTGCCAAATAAGGTGAAATCCCAATCCCAAGCGGCATGCATGAGTACCGCCAACAAGAAGAAGATCAAGAACCGGACGTCAATCAGCTGACTAGGCTGAAAGGCCTTCTGCCGTTTAACCACCATGAAGGCCCCACCGGCAATGGCCGCCCAAACCAGATGACCTCCAATGGCGGACCAACCGCGTAAGACGGCGACTTCTAGCAAATGATTGCCGGAACCATAAATGTATCCGGCCGTTTCAAAGGCGGCGAAGCCCGCACCAACCGCGGCACCAATCAAGATACCGTCCAAGACGTGTCGCACCCGCAACTGATCGATGAAGGTCAGGGTAATCATGAACTTACCCAATTCTTCAACCAACCCGACCGACAGTGAATCGGTTACGGTCAAGGCGCCGGTAATCCGATTCATCATGCTAAAGCTGACAAATTGATAGAGAAACAGGGTCACGATTAACGCAAAGACCCCTCCAATGAAGAAGACCTTCACCACATCGAACAGGCTCACATCCTTGAAGACGTCTGCCTCAAAGAAGAAGACCAATCCAGAGAATGGCACGGCAAAGGCGCCGACCAAGATCAGCCCAGGAATAGCATTTGCATTTTGAAATTCAGCCGCCATGACCCAGAGGGCGGCGAAGGCCAACAGAAACCCCACCAGAATCCGGGAAAATAACCAGGGTTTCGCCCAGTCATCAGAAATATCACTCAGCGTGGGCGTCGTGTTCTTGGTCCCGGCGATGAAGATGGCTTCCGCCTCATCCTTCGTGTGGTGCTTGGGCACCTCTGAAAACAGGTCAATCAAATTAACTTTGACGGCCCCTTCCTCACCAGTGTACTTATTTAAGGCCGCCGTGGCACTATCGTATAGGTCAGGCCGTTTACCAACTGGCTTAATCTTAGGCTTCGTCGGTTGTGGTTGGGCCGCCCTCGGCTGGGACTGGGGTTGGGCCTCGGGCGTTCCCTGCGGTTGTGGTAACAGCTGACCACAATGCCGACAAAATCGAGCGCCATCAGCGGCTTCTGCGCCACAATTGGGACAATACTTCATCCTGATCACTCCTCTTGAGGTATTCATTCATTACCTCAAGTATAGCGGTTTTCGCCAATCGACGACGGTCAAATTTTAGAAATGAGCTATCCAGCTTAATACATGGTGACGACGGCCCGCTGAATTTTCCAGGGACCTGTCTGTCGCTCAATGGTCAGCACTGTGCGCAGCGGCCAGGTGTGCCGGCCACTCCCGTGAATACTGGCCGCTACCTGGTTATCCCCCACCACTTGCCAACCGGTGGCGGTTTTCGTCACAGTAACCCGTTCTTCAACCGATGTGAAATACCGCATGGTTCCTGCACTCATCTCCGCTAGCCATTCTTGCCTGGGCTGAACGTAACCCGTCATGTGGGTCAACGTGAAATCCGTGGCTAGTAACTTATCCAGCACCCGGACATCATCGACCGCCATAGCAGCATTGTAGTCTCGATACAGTTGCAAAATCATCGTTTCCATTTGACCCACACCTTTCCACCCGTTGCCTAGCGGTTAATGCCTAAACTATCGCGAGAACCCAACGTCTCGTCATGTGCCAGCCGCACCACTAGGTCCGCAATACTCTTGCGTGATACGCTGTGTCCGCCGAAGGGTTCACCTTTCTTAGTGACCTGATAATCGGTATCATCGCCATTATCAAACCAGCCGGGGCGAATCACGGTGTAATTCAATGGGGATGCTTCAATAATATCCGCAGCCTGACGGTAACCCCGTAACATCGGGTTAACCGACAAGTTCCCGCCCGCACCAACACTCGCGGGAATCTCATCATAGATGCCCATGGAGGTGATGAACAGGAGCCGATCAACCCCAGCCGTACCCATGGCTTTAACCAGAGTCTGTGCCATCCCGGCTAGATTACCGCTGAGGGCGGCAAAGACGACATCTTGGTCTTTCAAGGCACTGCTTAAGGCCGCTTCATCCGTCACACTACCGGCCAGCGCCCGTTCACGATCACCATCTAATTGACCTAATCGCTTCGTATTACGAACCATCAAGGTTAAGTTATCCGTGGTATTATCTAAAAAATACCGCCGGGTGGTGCTACCTACAGAACCCGTTGCCCCAATAATTAAAACATTTGTCATGATTATTTCCTCCAATTCGTTTGTTGATAAATTCAGTTTATCCCCTTGCAGTTACTTCAAGGCAAGTATTATAGTCAATCATTTTTGGTGTTCGCCCGGAACGATTAAGCAAACCGCCGCCAACAAGGCCAAAAGTAACAGCCCGGATCCCATCAAGATGGCATGTTGAAACCCACTGATTTGGCCACTAAACAGGCTTTGCGTCGTGACCAAGACCGACAGCCCCACGGAGCCACCAATCTGATGCATAACATTGACCACACCCGACGCGGCGCCGGCGTCTGCTCCCTGCGTGTGAGCGACCCCAGCGGCGGTGAAAGGACTCAACGACAGCCCTTGACCAATCCCAATAATCATCATTGGTGCCACAATCCCTAACCAGTAACCAACGGCAGGGGTGAAGAAACTCATCCAGAGCATGCCGGCCATCGTCAGGGCAATCCCCATGACTAAGAGGCCACCATTGCCCCACTTGGCCGTTAAGCGAGCCACTTGTAAGGCCACGACAAAGTTAACGATGGTCAAGGGGAAGAAGGCCATACCAGCCATCAAGGCCGAGAACCCCAGTTGATTTTGCATGAGTTGTGGCGTGATGAACCAAAAACCCATCATAGCTCCCAAGTAAAAAAGCCGCCCGACATAGGCACCGATCCGCTCCCGGTCGCCAAATAGTCGCAGTGGCATGATTGGCGACTTAATCCGCCATTCTTGGAAGATAAATAAGCTCAGGAACCCGATGGCTAAAATCAGAGCTGGCACCTGTAACCAGTCGCCGATGATGCTATAGACCAACGCACTCATCCCCAACAGGGAACTGATCGTGCCCACCCAATCGAGTTTTCCTGACTGACCTTGATCGCGTTTCAAATGCTTAACGGCGAGATAAAACATCCAGATGCTAATGGGAACATTGATGAAGAACCCAACCCGCCAGGTCAGCAAACTGGCGAAAACGCCCCCGATAACCAGACTGACACTGGCACCAATACCGGCCATTGCCCCATAGTAGGCGATCGCTTTGACCCGTTCGGCGCCCTCATAGGTATCCATTAGGATTGCCAACGTGGTTGGGGCCAAGATGGCTGAACCAATCCCCTGAAAGGCGCGGGCAGCGATAATCATTGGGGCATTAATCGCCAGACCGACCAGCAATGACCCTAGTCCGAAGATGACCAGACCAATCTCAAAGACCCGCCGACGGCCAAATAAGTCCCCGGCGCGACCACCAAGCAACAAAAATCCACCAAACGTCAGCGAATAGACGCTGCTGACCCACGAGAGGGTCGCCTGATTTAAGTGCAGGTCTTGGGCGATCTTAACGGTCCCCGTAAAAATAATTGAGTTGTCCAATAGAATCATAAAGTAGCTCATCAGAATAACTAATAATATCCAATCGAATCGTTTTTGCTTTGTCATGTTAGTTTGCTCCTCGTCTTTAAGTGAATAATTAGGAGTTTAGACCTTCATCCGTACTTCAAGGCAAGGCGAAAAATGAAATTCTTTTAAAAAGATTGATCTCGTTAGACCGCTTCTCCTCCCCCTACTCTCACTAACGAAATTAATCGGAATTTTTTTGCATGTTTTCGCAAATATTTACCAATCATTGGCAAAAAAGACCAGTCTCTGTGACTTAGAGACTGGCCTTTATGGATTAGCTATAATTATTTTTGTTTTAACCGGGTCCGAATTCGACTCAGTGATACCGGTGTAATCCCCAGGTATGAGGCGACTAACCGTAGCGGGTCCCGATCTAAGATCTAGGGTTCATCGTCCCGTAGTCGTTGATAGCGTTCCGTCGACGACCTATCAAATTGGCAACGAAGACGTCCTACCGCCCCCCAAAGTGGCTACCTACCAACAACGCCTACTCGCCGCGAATCGAATGATCTTCCTGTCTGGTGGGAAGTCATACCCGCGATGACCAAGGGATTTTTGGACAAGGGTTACGCGAAGAATATCCGCGACCAAGCCGATACCATGCAAACCAAGCTGAAGCAGCCGCGAATCGACATCGTGACGACCATGAGCACTCCCAACTAGGCCTACCGTCTACTCTTCGGCGCACCACTGGTCAAACTCCTCTTCCACGGCACCTTCTTAAAGACCCGTCTCTGACACTTTAAATGGCACAACTTCGCTAAGTTGAGAAAAAGTAGTTGGCCCAACGGGAACAAATCCTCAAGCAGTTTAGGATCTAACCAAAAGTCGATTAGTTATTAAAAAGGAGTACGTCAACAGACGTGCCCCTTTTATTATTAATATTTAAGTGAATAATTGTCTAGTTGAAGACCAATTATCTTAAAAGCCACCTTTTAGTCGATTGAATCCACAAGTGTAGCCAAAGGATACCAGCGCTGGTATCGGCTATGTCGACGATATTAGCCGGCGGTTCAGGCCGGCTTAAATCGTGGGACGATCTGGAAGACTTGTGCTTTTCAAGTCTTTCAGGCGAGGAGGAGGACCGCTCTGTGGCTTTCTCCGGTCCCCATAGCAGGTGCCAGGCCTGGCCGCCGAAGGCGGCCTGACCCCACGGCTAGTCACTAATTACTAATAGTGACTTGATAGCTTCACGATGATCCATGGCCTCGTAGGCGGCCTGAACGTGGTTAAGGTCAAACCGTTGGGTAAAGACCTTCCCAGGATGGATGTCGCCCTTTAAGACGGCATCCAGTAAGACCTCACGATCGTAAGTGGTTACGGAGGCGATCCCACCACGGAGCCCAATGTTTTTCCAGAATAGGTTGTTCGTGTTCATTTCGGCCTTTTGGGGAACCCCAACTCGGCCAACTACAGCACCGGCACGACCAACCTTAACAGCGGTATCAACGGATTGTTCCGTGCCGACACATTCTAAGACGGCATCAGCACCGGCGCCATCAGTCAGAGCCATAACCCGTTTAACGGCGGCGTCACCACGTTCGGCAACGATATCCGTTGCACCAAATTCCTTGGCCAAGGCTTGCCGATCAGCGTGGCGACTCATGGCAATGATCCGTTCAGCGCCACGGAGTTTGGCTGCAATCACACCACATAAACCAACGGCACCGTCGCCCATCACGACAACCGTGTCACCAGCCTTAACCTCGGCCGTTGCAGCGGCGTGATAGCCAGTTGCCATCACATCGGATAAGGTCAACAGATCGTTTAATTGCGCATCGGTATAGTCACTGGGTTGGCCAGGAATCTTAACCAGCGCCCAATTAGCGTTACGGAACCGCAGGTATTCCCCTTGATAGCCGACAACTTCGGTTTCGGTTTGAGCATTTTCACAGTTACCATCAAATCCCGCTAAACATGCGGCACAGTGGCCACACCCATGGGTAAAGGGGGCAACGACAAAGTCACCGGGCTTCACGTTGGTGACCTCGTCCCCCACACTTTCCACAATCCCGATCGCCTCGTGGCCGACCGGTGTATTGTGTTTCCGGTCGTTAATGCCCCGGTACCACCAAAGGTCGGAACCACAAACACACGCGCGCACAATCTTTAAAACGGCGTCCGTTGGGTTCTTGATAACTGGCTTAGGCAAGTCTTGTACTTCAATCTTACCGGGTTCAACAAAGACAGCAGTTTTCATAAATTTTCCTCCACATTGGATTAATTAATTTTAAATAGTCGCCACCAGCCGACAAGTTGTTCGTCCGCATGCCGCAGATCACCGGCAGTCATGCCAATTCCGGGGACAAACTGAGCCTTGGTCAGCCGACTTTCAAATTCATCTTCATAGCCGCCGGGAGTGCCGGCATCCGTGTAGAAGGGCGCCACGACACCTGAAAAGTCGCCCAACTGATTCAGTAACGTCCGGATAGGCGTCGAGACCTTGCCCGACCAAACCGGACCCCCAATCAACAACGTTTGATAATCATTGAGATTAGGCAAACTGGTGGTTAAAGTCGGAAAATCACCGGCGGATCGTTGTTCATTGGCAATATCTGCCGTGGCATTCATCGTGTCACCGAAGGTCCCCGAAGCCACGGTTAAATCCAACTTGTCAGCTCCGGTAACGGCTTGTAATGCCGTCGCCATCTTTGCTGTCGTCCCTGACCAAGAGTAGTCTAAAATCAATGTTTTTGCTGTCATATTGGTCGTCCTTTCCTAATCCAGATTCTGTCTGATCATCAATCGATGATCGGCTCAAACATCATGAGTCACAACGACGTTCAAATCGACCACCATCTACCGGTTGTTGTATCCGTCACCTTCACTCATCGCATCATCGGTAACCTTCTCGGCATGTTGCCGCTCCAGCTCCCGCAGCTCTTCTTCCGTCGTTTCCATATGGTCGTAGAAATGATTTAACTTATAGTTCAGGTGATCTATGGCCGATTGCAGGTCATCGCGCTTCTCTTCCATGGCGGCCAACTGCGTCTTCAGGATGGCCTTCTGTTCCTTCGCATTGTCCTCTTGGGCATCGAAGAGTTGAATGTACCGCCGTAGGTTTTCAATGCTCATTCCCGCCGCTCTCATCTGCGTCACAAACTGGATTCGCCGAATGATCCGGTCATCGATATCCCGGTTGCCAACATCTGTCCGGTCAATCGCGGGAATTAATAATTCTTTTTCATAGTACCGGATTGCCGCGGACGACACACCGGTTTTTTCGCTAGCCTCTTTAATATTCATAAGTGATCAGTTCCTCAGATTAGTAGACTGGTCGATCTTGCCCTTCGGTATCGGGGTCTGCTACACCAATACTATCACGACTGTACTTGGTAGGGTCAGCGATCATACTCAACACCACGTCGGCAATACTGTCCCGGGAGCCGGAAACCCCTTCGTAAGGGTCGTTCTTGGTCGTAACCGCGTACTTGATTCCCTGGTCATTTAACCAAGGCAACCGCAGCGTGGTGTAGTCGAGCCCAGAGTCTGCCAATAGTTGATCGGATTGCCGAGCCGTAGCCATCCCAGCACCAATCATTTCGGCATTCCAGCGACCAAATTCACCGCCAACTTCGCCGTAGATCCCTAGGACGTTGGTGAAGAGTACGCGGGTCACCTGGTTGGCTTCCATCGCGGCCATCACGGTCTTAGTCAGCCGGTTTTGATCATCGTGATCGACCACGGCGACAAAGACCAGGTCCTGGCCGACCATCGCTTGGCTGACGGCTGTTTGATCCGTGATATCGCCATCAATGAGCGTGACGCGGGGGTTGTCGGCCAGGTGATCCAGCCGGCTGGCATCCCGCAAGAACAGAGTGAGATCGACACCAGCAAAGGCTGCTTCGGTCAAAATACGGTTCTCAACAATTTGGGCAATCCGCCCGTTAGCAGCTAAGATTAAAACTTTTTTTGTCATCATTAAAACTCCTTTTTTGGGGGTGAGCCAGAATTAAACACCACCGGTTACCCCATTTAATTTAGTCTTGGACAATAAATATCCAAATAAGTTCTTTGGGTCAGCGCAGCCGCTTACTATCAAGGAGCCCCTTCGTTAACCCTAAACAATTGAATAATCTTAGGTTAATCCTTAATGTGCACTTCAAGGCAAGGAAAAATATAGATTTTTTTGAATTTTTTTGAAACAGCCGATTGTTCTGAAAAAATAGGACACCCGGCAATCAAAATTGCCAGATGCCCCACTCTCATTAAATTTAATCATTAGTTCCATTGTCCGTAGATGATCCACTCCGACCAGTCGAAAGAGCTCACACCTAACGTCGGCAGCCACATCAAGAGACCCAATACAAAGATGACGCCATAGATGGAAAACAACCAGCGTTGCAGGACGGTTAGCCCATGCCAACCAACGCGATAGCAATGAATCCCGTATGCAATGACTCCGACAAGTCCCACCAGTCCCCAGACCAGGTAAGCCATGAGCACCAAGGCATCGGGATGTAACGGATCATTTTGCATCATTAAGACATAACCATCAATCATCATCACTAGCGGTAACCCGATCGTTAAAACGGTCACAACCACCGAGATTAACGGCCGCCATTTTGAAATAGCCTGCTTCATTATCCACCACCCCCTAATGGCAGTGTGCGCGTTTTCACTTAGGGGGTCAACGACAAATATGAGGGCCTACTCTTCGATCAAATTAAACCAACGGTCAACTAGACTCATATTAATATTTAATCGTACCATCGATCACAAAGCTAAAATCATGATCCTGATCACCGGCCACGTGATACTGTGGCTCGACGTCGGCACCCCAACTATCGATACCACCAACACCGCGGGTAGCTCCGTAGACCGTCAAAACGGTCCGCCGTTCAGCAGGTAACTCTTCAATGTGCGTGGCGTTCTCCAGCTCTTCTGGGGTATATGGCAGGCAACTAAAGGCAAATGGCTTCCCAGCCTGCCGCACCGTTAGGCTATAGGACGTCCGATCGGGGTCTGCATTGTTTTGCGTCGTCGCCCGGGTCACCGTCACCTGGTCATTATCCATATGCATGCCGCATTCCTGGGGCACCATGTACGGCGTTACCGGCATCCCATCGATATGGTAAGTTCCGGGACGCCCACCGGCCATCCGGTCCGGATACGTTTCGCCAGAAAGACCCACGTAGTCAAAGCCCGTTGCCGGTGTTGGCATCACGAAACGTAATCCCACCACGGGTAACTCGGGCAGGCCAGTAGCCCCATTGTAATGGGTCGCCACCGTGATCTTCCCAGTGGCATCCACCGTATAGGTCACCGTCACCGTCGTTGCGGGAACCGTGGTGGTCGTATACGTAAAGGTAACCGCCACCATTTCGGCCGTCTCATGGTCGGTGTATTTATTATTCTCTGGCGCGATTGGTAGCGGGATGGCCTGGCCATCAACCGCCACATCGATCTGGGTGCAGGCACTGAACAGATCAGCACCTAACCAAACTGCTGACTTATTCGAGAACCCATTCCCCCGGTCGTTATCCGTGGTAGCCCGCCAGAAGGCTGGTTTAGGCGTGCGATACAGCCATTCTTTACCATATTGGACCAGCGATTCAAGCCCACCGCGGTCATAGGCAAAGATATAGTGGAACCCGGGACCACTTAGCCCCAGTGTCACGTCGCCAAAAATCACATTTAATTTAGTCGTGTTGGCCATAGTAGTAGTCCACCTCCTGTAGTGCTGGCTTAGGCGTCCGGTCGGCAAATAGCAAGCCATCCCCGGAGAATTCATAGTCTGAGTGCCGGTCATCAAAATCCCCACCGTAGCGGAGAACTGGCTTACCAGTCAAGTCATCCTTAACCCAAAGCGCTTGATCGATATAATCCCAGATGAAGCCCCCCTGGTACATTGGGTACTTATCAATCAAATCAATATAACTGTCCATGCCCCCAATGGAATTTCCCATATCATGCATATATTCACAGTTAACAAATGGTTTGTCGGGATCATTTTGTAGATACTTCTCAATTTCACGTGGTGGATCGTACATCATACTTTCCATATCGGAAATCCGGTCGGCGTAAATCCGGTTGCGACAAACCCCTTCATAGTGGGTTAGCCGAGTGGGATCGACATCGTGGTAAAACTTGTCCATGGCCGCAATATCATCACCAGCGTACGCTTCATTCCCTAATGACCAGAACAAAACGGCGGGATGGTTCTTGAACATTTCATAGTTACTCTTGGCCCGGTCCAAAACGGCCAATTGCCATTGCGGCAGACTACCAGGAACGTTATAAGAAGGCTCCACGGCTCCCATCTTTTGCCAAGTCCCATGGGTTTCCAAGTTATTCTCGGCCATCATATAAATCCCGTTCAGATCACACAGGTCATACCAGGCATCCTGATCGGGATAGTGGCAGGTTCGCACCGCGTTAATATGGTTTTCTTTGAAGACCAATTGGTCATGCAACATGTCTTCCATTGTGACGGCCCGCCCACGATGGGCGTCCCATTCATGCCGGTTGACCCCATTCAAAATAATCCGTTGGCCGTTCAACTGCATGATTTTATCTTTCATTTCAACCCGGCGGAACCCAACCTGATAAGGCACCACTTCAATGAGGTGACCTGCGGCATCCAACACCTCAATTTGAAGCTGATATAGGTAAGGATCGTGGTGATCCCAGAGGTGCACGTGGTTGATGGTGGTTGTCAGCTTAAGCTTGCTAGCTGCATCGCTTTCGGCCGTCCACAGCGGCTGACCACTATCGTCCAATAGACTAACCTTGACGGAGCCCACCAACTGATCGACCGCTGAAAGTTGAAGAGCCACTTGTAGGTCACCCGTTTCAAAGGCATCGTCGACATTGGCCCGAATCGTTAGATCCTCCACGTGTAGAGCCGGCTTGGCTGCCAACCGAACACTCCGGAAGATCCCCGAGAAGCGAAACATGTCTTGGTCTTCTAAGAAGGCCGCAGTACTGTGTTTAAAGACTTCCACCGCCAGTAAATTTTGACCATCCTGCAGGTAGGGGGTCAGGTCAAACTCGGAGCGACTAAAGCTATCTTCAGCATAACCCACGAAATGACCATTCAACCACAGATACATGGCCTGTTCAACCCCATCGAATTCGATGCTAACTCGCTTATTTTGCAAGGCCGGGGCGAGGGTAAACCTCTTCACATAGGCCCCAACCGTATTCTCAGGATCTTCACTAAACATTCCCTTCTCAGGTTGATCGGCCCCCATTGAGTAGGCGGGACGCCGATAGTGCTTGCCCTCCCAAGGGTAAGCCGTGTTAATGTATTGAATTTGGCCATAACCTGCCAACTCGATGTGCCCAGGAACGGCTAATCGGTCGAAATCAGACCGGTCAAAATCAGGGTCATAAAAGCCAACCGGACGGTGCTGGGGATCCTGCGCAAAGGCAAATTCCCAGGTGCCATCCAGGCTTTGAACCAAACTACTGTCATGTTCAGCTGCCTCATCGACACTCTGGTAGCCGCGATGATCACTGTGCGCTGGTAACTGGTTGATCCGAAAGGTCTGGGGATCATCCAGCCAAGAAATTTCTGCTTTCAAAAAAGCTCTTCCTCCTTTTTAAACCGCTTACATTTAACATTATAGCGCAGGATGGCCGCGATAAACGGTAAAAAACGGTAAACTATCGGCTGAAGGCCCTGGAAATACTGAATCATTCATTTAAAATAACCCGGGTTATTTTTCTAGATTTACTTGGGCATATAACCCAGGTTTTAATTGCGCATCCGGAAAACATCCCCCCATTTCCGTTATTTTGTTTCGTATTTTAAGGTATACTGGAGCTATTAACTTTTAAGGAAAGGAGCGAGTTCCCATCTTCAAACGAACCATTAAGGCATTGGTTAGCCTACTGACGATCGGCGTCGTCACCTTCCTTGATAATGGCTTAATTCATGCTCAGACTGAGAAGCCGAGTTCACTCGTCAAGGTTGGCCAGTATACGGCCAGTACCGACTTTCTTAACTTAAGTGCCTACTATCAAACGACCAAGCCCCTCCGAGTCAAGGTGGCCTACGTTCCCACCTACAAGGCCGGGTCGCCGATCATGCAGTCCTTGTACCTGCCCGCCGGCATCACCATCGCCGGCAACTTGACCACGACGAAACGCAATGGTTACTTGGTTCCCAGCCTGCAACTTTACCTGGCTCGGTTAAGCACACCGGCCTTGCAGAATAGCGCTAAGCCTGGTTATACCTTGGACCCGGGATCCGGGGCTTACGATCCCCAAGTCACCATCAAAGACATGGATAAGTTGGCGGGCTTCAAACGGGTGTCCGCCCCTGTATACATGCCCGGTTACAGTCATGGTGACCTGTTCATTGGCGGTGCCCAGGCTGCCTTGAGCCCGATTGAACCGCAAAATAAGAGTCTCCGCGTAACTTCAGATGGCTACGTCCAAGTCATGAAGGACGATCTACGGGCCAACGCTGGCCTAGGCTTCTATCAAAAGCCGCTGGGAATCGCCAAAATTACTCGAACCGACTTCAATGACCCCTACCGCAAGCTGTACTTCAGCCATGACCTAAAGGGGGTTCACACCAAACGTGTCAGCCAGCGCGGAAACGCACAGTATTGTCTCACTTTGAAAAATCTTCATACGCCCCAACATACCACTGGTAATCCATTCAAAGGGATTGCGGGAACCTTCGATAGCCTCTACGAAGTTGGTGGGACCAAGTACTATACCTTTATTGGCTACGACGGCATTAGCGATTAACCATCATTTGAAATCAACCATTTAATCAGAAAAGGAGATGACCAAGGTCACCTCCTTTTTGCGTCCGCTATTCACGTTGTTCAGTAACACCAGCTATGACTGGTCGGCCTTACCATTTTTATTTTGCCTATATTTGCTGACGATGCCGCGCTCCCCACAAGTTGGTGAGCAAAACGGCCCCAATAATAATGGCCACACCTAGAATCTGCAGAATACTGACCCGTTCACCCAGAACCAGAAAGGCCACGCAAATGGCCGCTGGTAATTCTAACGATGACAAGATCGGCCCAACCCCTAAGGCTAGCAAGGGCATGAAGACCGTATAACACAACAATGGCAGAATCATGGAGAAGAAAGACACAATCACACCCCACTTGATTGTAGCCAAGGTCATGGGAACCGAGATCAGTTGAGGGCCCCAGACTAGGGTTACAATGACGAAGGCCCCGGTACACATCAACATCGTCTTACTGAGCGGTGCCAAATTTTTGCCCAGACTCGCGGTCACTTGAATCGTGATGGCATAGGCTACCGCTGCCAGAAAGCTCAAGGTCATCCCTAAAGTCGAGATTTTTCCTCTGATTGGCAATAGTCCCGCAGCCAAAATGGTGCCACCCAAAACCAAAACGATACTTAATACCTGTAATCGTGATGGTCGTTGATGATGGATAACTGCGGCTAACAGGACCGATAACCAGACCGCCTGCATCAACATCACCGCCGCAACCGCGACCGAAACATACCGGAGTGCCGTAATGTAAAAGGTGTTGGTGAACCCCGTCGCGGTGCCCGCTGCCATAACCGTTAACATTTGCCGCCAACTGGTGTGCTGCTGGCTCAACCGTGGTCCCCGAAATAATTGAATCAAAACTAAGATCACCACGGAGCTCAGAAATGACCAGAACAACAGCGGTCCGTTCACGACGCCCTCTCCCCGTGCAATTTTAAACAGTGTTGCTGGCACACCATAACTAATGGCGCCCAGTCCAACAAAGAATGGTGCTACTCTTTTCAAATAATCGCCTCATTTATCAAATGACTCCTTCCTTCATGATAGGCGCGTTCGCCGATTTTCTCAAACGCCTCCATGATGTCGTCTCAAGAGAAACATGCTACACTAAAAGCAAATAAACGACTTGAGGAGGACGTCCATGCGCAGTAAGACCTTGAAACTCATTTTAGCTATTATCATCCTAGGTGCTACGGCCAGCGTGTGTTTGGCTCACTGGAGTACCACCGCGTTGATTAATCCCTTCGGCACCATTCACCTCTAACCAAAAAAACAGGTAACGGACAGACGCCCGTTACCTGTTTCACGTGAAACCATCATTTGGCAACTAATTGCCAGGTTACCCCAAATTTATCGGTGACCCAGGTCACCTTAGTGAATCCGGCCATCGCCATGGGTCCCATCATCACATGGCCGGCCGCTGCTAGCTGATCAAAGATGGTCTGAAATTCCACAACCGAGTCACATTCAATATAGAGGGAGGTCCCCCAGTCAATGGGTGCGTCCTCGTCAGCCCCCATGTCAAACAAGCCAATCGTCACTCCCTGCATGTCGACCTCACTGTTCAAAACCAGTTTGGGCCGATCCGGATAATAATTAATTGATTTGAGTGTTGTGTTTGGAAAAACCGTCGTGTAAAACTCGATAGCCGCCTTGGCCGTCGTCTTAAAGGCTAAATAAGTTATCGGTGCGTGCATGTCTTTTCCTCCTAAACTAAACCTGAACTAGGCAAGAATTAGTTGCTTCAACTCGGTATAAGATCCGGTCTCAAAGGTCGGTTGGATCGTCGTCCGATTCTCGACTTGATGTGGATTAAACCAGACACTGGGTAGCTCCGCCCGCTCGGCACCCAGGATGTCCGACTGCAGGCGATCCCCAACCATTAGGGCGTTCTGCTGACTCAGGTTAGGATGCCGTCGGAAAATTGGCTGGAAGAACCGGCGATCCGGCTTATTATAACCCACATCCTCTGAAATAAAGACGTCATCGAAGTAGCGACCGACCCCCGAACCGGCGAGCCGACTAATTTGCGTTGCCTTGGTACCATTGGTTCCAGCAATCAGATGTACCCCGGCCTGTTGTAGGTCAGCCAAAAGGGTTGATGCCCCTGGTAAGGTATAAAAGTTGTGATCCAACATCCCACTGTAGGTCCGCTCCAATTCAGCACCATCCACGGTCATTCCTAACCGAGCAAAGGTTTCCGTAAACCGGTCGTTCAATAGTTGTTCGCGATTGGCGCCTTGTTCAATCTGCTCCCAAACTTGATGATTGACCTGAAGGTAAGTTTGGAACCCGGCCGAAACATCTGGCACCTGATACTCTCTCAGTAATTGTCGAATGCCTTCGACTTCACCCCGGTTAAAATCCAGGAGCGTATCGTCCAAATCAAAAATAACGTATTTCTTCATCTCACGGCCTCACCTTACTCACAATTTTCCTAAGTATAGCAAATCCGCCAGAGTTTTTCCGTAAATAATAGCCATGATTAAGGGCCAACGCTACCCCAAATTGTTGGCCCCTAATCATGGCTATTTTTAATTCCGATAACGTTCCCCGCGGAAGTGCTTGTGCGTATAATGCCGCGCTAAGCTTTTTGAATGAAAGCCATGAACATCTGTCCAGATGCCAGCGCCACTTGCAACTTGCAGAACAGGCGTCTTCTTGCCATGAATTTTATAATGGGCCACCCGGTAAAGGTCGCCGGCCCCGGCTGTTTGATACCACCCGTAAACCTGGGTCCACTTTTCCTTTTGATTGGTGAAGTTAAGTCCCGTCACCCAGGTTGGGTGAGTCGCCTTGGTCCCCGGCTTCGGATAACTCGATAGCTTGCGTGAATGCAAATGAATCGTACGCCCATCATTGTCGGTGATCACGGTGGCCGCAATTTTGAGCCGATACAGGTGATGCTGATTATACGTGTACCAAGTTCCCCTTAACGCTTTGGGAAATTGGCGAATCGTTCTTCCGGCAGCGTTAGCCGTTGCTGGATTCACAATTGCCTGACCCGTCGTGAAAACCATCATGGCTACTAAAACTAGGATAACCACCCGTTTAATCTTCATGAATTCTCCTCCTAAAGTCCTGTCGACAAACAACTTGTGCCCCCTAATCATCGTGGGAACAAATTAACTATACGACACCCTCAGAAATCTGACATGTTAGAAGATTGGCTAACCGCCCCTTTATGGCCAGATTAATTATCAATAGATCGGTCCAGACCCTGCCAGGATAGGATCACTCGTCGTCTTCACGGGCATCTAAATCTATTTAATAATTAATTATTAATAACCAGCCGTGGCGCAAATTGGCGACTGTTTACACTTGATTTGCCTGGTCTCACGGTTGACCAAATGTTTCATGTGAAACAACTTTTCCTTGAGCCTTGCCTTCGAGTAGGGCGAAGCTGTTACACTAAACACAGTTACAAATCTGAAAGGAGTTAATTCATATGGATCGTCCTTATATTTTCTGTCATATGGCCACTTCACTCGATGGCAAGATCAACGGTGCTTACGCCAGCGTTGCCGATTCAGGCAACCTGTTCTACCATCTGGCTTTTGAAAGCGACGGCTACTACCATCCCCAAGGCTGGTTATCCGGTCGGACCACGACGGATGATAACTTCACCCACTACGCTAAACCCGACTTAGATGAAGATGCCCCAGAAGTTCCAGCGGGTGATTTCATCGTCAAGTCTCCTTGGGACATGTACTACGTTTCGATCGACATTCACGGTCGATTGGCTTGGGATTCCAGTGAATTCATTTACAACGACACACATGCCCTGGTCTTGGAAGTCTTGACGACTAAGACTAGCAACGCCTACAAGGCCTTCTTGCGTAAGCTCAACATTCCTTACATCATCGCTGGTGACGATGAACTCGATGCCCCACTAGCCCTGAAGAAGCTAAAGGACCTCTTTGGTATGGAAACCGTTATGCTCGGCGGTGGTGGTGTCCTGAACTGGTCCTTCATCCAACAGGGACTGTGTGATGAGCTTAGCCTGGTCTTGAAGAACTCTGCCGACGGCTCCACGGATACGCCAACGCTGTTCTCCGCCACCAAAGGACTCTCCGAAAACAAGCCCGTGTCCTTTACGTTTAAGAACGTTGAACCCCACGGCAGTACCGTTTGGTTGCGTTACTTAGTCGACAACGCTAAATCCTAAAGACAAGGACGCCTGATAATCACCAGGCGTCCTTTTTTGCGACCGTTTTTCTTTTTTGAATGATGGCTGTCAATTCAGCCTTTTGTTCCGTCGTTGTATGCGTGAGCGCTTTAATTTTCTGGGCCGTCCGCTACGCAACTTCCAGGGACGTCCCGGCTTTCAGCTTCTGGATCACGGTGTCTTCATGTGTCCGATAGGCCGTCGCCAGGAGCCAGGCCTGTCCCATCTGCACGTAATAATTGGGGCTCCTAACCGCCAGACCTAACTGTATCGCGGCTTGCCAGTGGGCTACATCGAGGTAAAATTTCAGTAAGAAGACTAGGCCCGTTCGTTGAAGCCACGGATTATCTTTAGCCAAGTAAGTCTTAATCACCTGTAAGAACTCATCCGGATAGCGTTTCACCTGTTTGAAGTGAATCGCCATATCACAGATCGCCCAACAGTCGGCAGTTGCTAAATAACTCGCCAAATAGCGTTCAAACGTCTGACAATCCACCTTTAACTGCCCCAAGACGTAGCCACGAATGATAATGACTTCATAGAATTCGACCCCCGCCAACCGCAGGAATTCATTCGGATTACCCTTGGCAATTTCGGTTCCCATGATCTTCAGTTCTCGCATTGAAATTCCCAAGACGGGATAGTCTGTCACCACAATCTTCTTCACCCGTTGCCCAGCCTCTGGTTTGGCCTGGGTTTGCAAATCTGTCAAAAATTCTGCATAGGTTGTTGCCGTCCACTCGGTTAGCATTAAATCCATCATCGGCCACCTCCCGCTTGATTAGTTTGATTATTCCATAACACCTTCGATAAGTCGAGGTTCCATTGAATTTAGGTTGACGGACCCCCACTCGCCGTGCGATACTATTCTCGGTGCCAAACCATGGTGGGGGTACGCGATCGGTGCGCAAGCATTCCGAAGGTCGCCGCACCTCACCAATGACAGCTCTGCGCTTTGCGCAGGGCTGTTTTTTTCGTTATACTTTTAGCCAAGAAAGAAGGTCGGTCCATCATGAAGATTATCATCGCGCCCGCTAAGAAAATGGTGGTTGATCCGGACACCTTCCCCTACGATACTCTGCCTGAATACCTCGGTCAGACCCGCTCCATCTTAACCGAGCTACGTCGGCTCTCCTATCCTGAGGCCAAGGCCCTGTGGAACTGCAGGGACCAGTTGGCTCAATCCAATTACGACCGGCTACAACGCCTCGAGCTGGAACACCAGCTGACACCCGCCATCCTGGCATTCAGCGGGATTCAGTATCAGTACATGGCCCCCGACCTCTTCACTGCACCCGCCCTTGACTACATCCGCGATAATTTACGGATCTTATCGGGCTTCTATGGCATCCTGCGGCCATTTGACGGGGTTGTACCCTATCGCTTAGAAATGCAAGCCAAATTAGCCGTAGGCACAAGTCCCAACCTTTATCGATTCTGGGGTGACCGGCTGTATCATGCCCTGACGCCTAAGCCAGAACCCATCGTCAACCTGGCCTCCCAGGAATACGCGAAGACCATTCGGCCCTACCTGGCGCCTAACCAGCGCTTTATCACGGTTGTCTTTGCCAGTCTGGTCGATGGTAAGCTCAAGACCAAAGCGACCCTGGCAAAAATGGCCCGGGGCGAAATGGTCCGTTTCTTAGCGGAACACCAGGCGACCGATTGGCGCGTCCTGAAATAATTTGATCATCCCGACTGGGCCTTCAGTGCGGCCCATTCCACGGCAGATCAGCTGACCTTTATCACTCAAAAATAACGCAAAAAGCCCGGCCAATTTT
>NZ_BCWD01000006.1 GCF_001592085.1 Levilactobacillus senmaizukei DSM 21775 = NBRC 103853 | reverse complement strand
ATAAAAAATGAGCGCGGAATAATTTCCGCGCTCATTTTATTTGCCACAAACTAACTTTCTTCATTGTTCAATGACATCACCAACACATTTTCAGAATAGTTGACGTATTGCCGAAGGTGCGTCGCCATGGTCCAGGTAATATTACCGGCTTCCAACAGCGATTGAATCCCTGCTCGCTCGGCACCTAGGGCACGAACTCGCAATTTATTTATCTGATGTTGGTATTCTTCCTCGTGGTTCGGGGCCGTTTCTGCCTTGGCCCGTTCGATTTGATTCCGGTAGCGGACCAGCAAATGATAAACCGCTTGATTATCGAACTGCGTCTCATCCACATCGGAACTGGCCAGATACTGAGATAACGACTGAATGGCGGCCTTCGCCGTCTCCCGTTCAATCAAATTATTCTCGGCATGTAACCGATCGGTGTTCTCCGAATGTAGCCAGTAGGCCACGTTTCGGAACATATGCTTGAAGAAGACTCGCCAGTAACGGAGCATCCCCGGCATCGAATGCCCCTGAGCCTGCGTTAGCCGATTCTCCAACGTTTCAATTCGCCGTAACGCTCCCACATAACTGGTCTGCGTAATCTTTTCGCCCTTGCGTAACTCCTTCAGCGAGGCACGTTCACCGGCTAGGGTAATCTCTTGGAGACGAAGTTCATCGTCCAATACCTTTTGCATCGCTTGATCCGCCCGATAATTCATCTCTAGTCGCCGAATAATGAATTGATAATCTAAAATTAAGTCATAGGCTGCCCGCTGATTATTGGGTCGGCGTAACTCTTCAATTTTTGAAATTGCTAAACGCATGATGTAAGCCCGCGCTTCGTCCTCACTAATTTGGCGCACCGGATCGGCAGGAATCTCTTCACCATCAACGTCCAAATCAATGTCATTAGCACCCTCGTCACTCGCACTAGCCCGCGTTTGCAAGGGTTGTTTGCTAGTCGAAATCAGTGGCAACGTAATGGTAGCGGCGACCAAACTGATAATAATGACTCCCGACGCAACAAACAACATGAGCGCGCGGGTTGGAAAACCACCGCCAGAAGCAATGGTCAGTGGTACTGATAAAACCCCGGCCATCGTTACGGCCCCTCGAACACCGGACAAGCCCGATAATAACGACATTCGAATTCCAGGTCGTTCACTGGGTGTCTTCTTATTGAGCCGTTCATAGAGCACATACCCATAGGTCCAAACCGTTCGAATCGCCACAATAATGACCCAGGTAATGAAGGCAAAGAACATCGCTTGCCAAGTGTTAAACTGGCCGCCCTTGATAACCTGTGAGGTGGCCACCGGCAACTCAATGCCTAGGATCACAAACACCACCCCATTCAAGGAGTAGATAATAATATCCCACACCTTTTCAGTAACGAGCTTCAACTCTGGTGAATCCTCCACCACGCGATTTTCCCGAGCGTGATACAGCACTCCCGCGGTCACAACCGCAATAACCCCGGAAGCATGGGTAACTTCTTCCGTCACTAAGTAGACCACAAACGGTGTGGCAATTTGTAAGACCGTATTAAAGATTACGTCGTCAATCCCTTGGCGCCGCAAGAGATCCATGATTAATTGAATAGCGGTCATGAAAAGTAACCCGGACAGGAAACCAACGATACTGATGTAAATGAAGTCGCCCGTTGCCGTTCCCAAGGAAAATGCCCCGGTTACCGTCGCCGCAATGGCATATTTAAAGGCAATCAGGCCACTGGCATCGTTGATTAGACTTTCACCACTCACCAGATGCATCAGACTGGCCGGTAACTTAGCCTGTTTAGAGATCGATTGCACGGCCACTGGATCGGTCGGCGACAAAATCGCTGCTAACGCAAATGCCACCGTCAATGGCATTTGTGGAATTAATTTATAGATGAGAAATCCGCCTAAGATCGTGGTCAGAAAGACTAACCAGATGGCATTGGCAAAGATCGGCCCCCGTAAGCGCCAGAGTTCACGCCTGGGAAATCGTCGACCATCGTTATATAGTAATGGAGCAATAAATAAGAGCAAGAACCAATCAGTCTCCAATGAAATCTCAAAATGCCAGATCAGAGCCACTAACAAGCCCAGGCCGATTTGAATCAGACTGACGGGAATAAACGTGAGGTAGTGACTGATAATATTAGACAATAAAACTAACACGATCAACAAGATCACTGCTTCAATTATAGGCAAATAAGGTCCCCCCTTTTCCTAGGTTATTTGGTTGGTGCTTCACCAATAATTCTAACTTCTGTTTCCAACTTCACGGCATCTTCTTTCCAAATAACCGCTTGGATATGGCCAATCAGGTCCAGGTAATCGGTTGCCGTCGCGTGGTCGATGTTTACGATAAACCCCGCATGTTTCATCGATACCTGCGCGCCGCCCATTTGATAGCCTTGCAGACCGGCCTCCTGAATCAGCTGTCCGGTATAATGGCCCTCGGGGCGCTTGAAAACACTTCCACAAGATGGCAGGTCCAAGGGTTGCTTGGCAGCTCGCCGAGCATTCAACTCATCCATCTGGGCCTGAATGGCCTCGGCATCTCCCGGCTTAAGGTCAAAAGTTGCCGTCAGAACAATGTCGTGGTAGTCCTGAATCGAACTGTGACGGTAGCCAAAATCCAGTTCATCGTGATCCAGCGTCCGAATCTCACCCTCGGGGGTTAAAATCTCCGCGGCAACCACGACGTCTTTGATTTCACCGCCATACGCTCCGGCGTTCATGAAGATGGCGCCGCCAACACTCCCGGGAATGCCAGCAGCAAACTCAACACCAGTAAGGGCGTGGGCTTGAGCGACCTGTGTGGCCTTGATCAGCGCGGCACCGGCGGCCGCCGTAACCCGATTACCATCGGTCGTAATCGTATTCATTTTCGTTAAAATCATCACCAGGCCACGAATCCCGCCATCGCGAACAATTAAGTTGCTGGCGTTGCCCACCACTGTGACGGGTAGGTCGGATTGCTTGGCATAGGCCAATAAGGATTTGGTTTCTTGAATGTTGGTTGGAAAGGCTAAGTAGTCCGCTGGTCCCCCGGTTTTCGTGTGAGTATAATGTGCCAGTGGCTCATGCCGCAAAATAGTGACGGCGGGAAACGCCGTTGCGATATCTTCCATCATTTTTAAAGTTCCCTTCGTTCCACAAAAATTAATTGCTGGGTCTTGAATCGTCACCAAACAATTTTTAAAGTCATTACTTATTTTACCATGAATCAGGCCATCACCGAGGTTGAACGCACTATTTACAATAAATTCTAATATTTCTGGTATACTGAAAATAGTTTGTTGGAGGTGTCATGATGAAATTTATTTCTTGGAACGTCAATGGCTTACGGGCCATTGTGAAAAAGGACTTTGTCGCAACCTTTCAGGAGCTCGATGCCGATTTCTTTGGCATTCAAGAAACGAAGTTGCAGGAAGGCCAAATCGATCTCGATCTGCCTGGGTACTATCAGTATTGGAACTATGCTGAGCGTAAGGGTTATTCCGGTACGGCACTATTTACCAAACACAAGCCACTCAACGTGATCTACGGCATCAATGCCCCGGATTTCGACCACGAGGGCCGGACTATCACGTTGGAATACCCTGATTTTTACGTACTCACCTGTTACACCCCTAACTCGGGCAGCGGGCTTAAGCGACTCGACTTCCGCATGGGCTGGGAAGCCGCCTTCCTCGACTTCATCCAATCACTCGACGCCAAGAAGCCGATTATCTTCTGCGGCGACCTCAACGTCGCCCACACTGAAATCGATCTGAAAAATCCCAAATCCAATCATCATAACGCCGGCTTTACCGACGATGAACGAAAAAAATTCAGCCACTTACTAGCGGCGGGCTTTACGGACACCTTCCGTTATTTCAATCCCGACGTGACCGCCCGCTACTCCTGGTGGAGCTATCGGTTCCACGCTCGTGACAACAACGCGGGTTGGCGCATTGACTACTTTATCACCAGTAATCGGCTCGTAGATCAATTACAAACCGCCGAAATTTTGGACCAGGTCATGGGCTCCGACCACTGTCCGGTGGAACTCAACGTTTCTGGCCTAACCGTTTAACTTAGAAAGGAGGCGACAGCCATGAACTTTGTTGCAATGGACTTTGAAACCGCGAATGGCAAGCGGTATAGTGCCTGTTCCTTGGCCCTAACCATCGTCCGCAACAGCCAAGTTGTTGATGAATTCTATTCATTGATCAAACCCGACACAGACTTCTTCTGGCGTAACGTCCAGATTCACGGCATTCACGAGGCCGACGTGGCCAATGCGCCGACTTTCCCTGAGGTCTGGGACCACGTAGCCCCCCTCTTCCAGCGTGAACGCTTAGTCGTCGCCCATAATGCCCCGTTCGATAATGGGGTCTTGCGGAGTAGCTTGGAACACTATCAACTGCCAACGGCACGGTACTTAACCCTCGACACCGTCAAGACCAGTCGCAAGTTCTTCCCCGAATTTCCCAACCATAAGCTGAACACGGTGTGTGATGAACTTAACATTGACCTGCACCATCATCACAATGCTCTCGATGATAGTCTAGCCTGTGCCAATATTCTATTGTATGAAGCCAACCACTTTGGCACTCAGCCGCTCAAGAAATTCGTGACCATAAATGCTTAGCCAAATAGAGCCTGGGTTAGGTCCCAGGCTCTATTTTTATGCCATTCTGGCAAGGCAAAACGGGCTGTAAACGGCAGTTCCTTTTTACTTAGCTTGCCAATCAATGGCCGGTTGCGCCGCTAAGATGTCGTCAATACGTCGTAATTCGGTGGACGTGAAATTGAGGTGTTGGAGCGCCTGAACATTATTGACCACTTGCTCCGGGCGGCTGGCGCCGATGAGTACACTGGCAATAGCTGGTTGTCGAAGATTCCACGCCAAGGCCATCTGTGCCAAGCTCTGGCCCCGGTCCGCCGCAACTGCATTAAGCGCCTTGACCGTGTTCAACGTCTGCTCAACTTGCGCGGGATGCAAGAAGGGAATCGTTCCCTTCTCGGCCCGCGAATTGGCGGGAATCCCGTGGAGATACTTGTCCGTTAACAAGCCCTGGCAGAGTGAACTAAAACTGACTGCCGCCTTGCGTTCATCAGTCAGTACGGGTAACACATCCGTCTCAATCTGCCGATTCAACAGATTATACCGTGGTTGATCAATGATGAACGGGGTGTGAAGGTCTTTAAAGATTGCGGACATTGCTCTAACTTGTTCCCCACTATAATTCGAAAGCCCCACATACAAGGTCTTGCCCGACCGCACCAATTGGTCCAGGGCCGTCGCAGTTTCTTCCGGATCCGTTTCGGGGTCGGCTCGATGACTATAGAAAATATCAAAGTAATCCAATCCAGTCCGCCGCAAGCTTTGGTCGGCACTCGCAATTAGACTCTTGCGAGAACCCCAATTGCCGTAAGGACCGGGCCACATCAAATAGCCCGCCTTACTGGCAATGACCAACTCATCCCGGTATGGTCGCAGGTCGCTGGCCAGGATCCGACCAAAATTTGCTTCAGCACTGCCGGGAACCGGTCCATAATTATTCGCTAAATCGAAATAGGTAATCCCCAGGTCAAAGGCTTGGTGAATAATGGCACGCTGCCGCTCTAGTGGGTCAACGCTCCCAAAATTATTCCATAACCCCAAACCAATCGCCGATAACTTGAGGCCGCTATTGCCAACCCGATTATAGACCATCTCATCGTACCGAGTTCGGTTTGCTTGATACATATAAAAGCCTCCTCGTGGTAATCTCACCTTCTAATGATACCGCTTTCAGTTGTTAATGACTGGACTATTTCAAAAAAAACAGGCTCCTCGTCAGAGGTCCTGCCGTTAACTAGTCAGATGCTGGTTGAATGGGAAATACCATTTGGACGGCCGTAACTTGCTCGCCCTCAGCCGTGGTCACTGTCTCCGTGGGCATATCCGTCCGCTCAAAACCCAACTTTTCATATAATTTAACTGCCGCCACATTTCTCGTCTGGACCGTTAACCCAACGGCGTCCAGACTGCTGGCGGTCTCTGCCCAGTAGAGGGCCTCATCGACCAACGCGGTACCAATTCCCTGGTGCCAATAGTTTTGAAGTACGGCCACGCCGAGCTCCCCCACGTGACCCTGCGTGGTCGGTGAAATCGAGCAAACCCCAAGCAATTCACGACCCAGACTGGCCACCAGCAACAGGTGCCGTGAACTATGCTGAATCTGTCGCAGCTGTTCGGCCTCTTGCGCCGCCGTCATGCGGTCGGCCGCATCCGCCAGGACAAAGGTATCACTCTCACCTTGAAGCTGTTCCAGCAACGTCAATAAGGCCGCAGACTCGGTCGCTTCTGGTAAACGAATGGCAACTTCTTCACTCATGACTAGTCATCCTCCAGGTGCCGAACCAGCTCCGTAAAGTGTTCCCCAACCGGTTCAAAGCTCAAAGTACGTTGCATTTCGCTGGCTTCGTCATCGCGCTTGAAGACAATCCGCAGATAATTCGCTGGGAGTTCGTCGGCAATAAACTTGGACCATTCAACGACGTTGACCCCGTCGCCATTAAAGTATTCGTCTAAGCCCAACTCATCCCCACTACCGTCTTCCAACCGGTAAACGTCCATGTGGTAGAGAGGCAAACGGCCGCCCTGATATTCACGAATGATGGTAAACGTCGGACTCTTAACGTTGCGCGTAATCCCTAATCCAACTGCTAGGCCTTTGGTAAACGTGGTCTTGCCGGCACCCAGGTCCCCATCGAGCAAAATAACATCTTGTGCCTGGAGGCCATTGGCTAACCGCTGACCCAGCGCCATGGTCTGTTCGGGACTTGTGACTGTGACTGTATACATTTAGTTAACCTTCTTTAATCGTTTTTGTTTGCTTCATAAATAATACCCGCACTGCTAATAAATAGCAATCCGGGTATCCTGTGGATTAGTTCACTTAAATTAGTTCAACGATTGGGCAGCCGTAATGATGGCAACCTTGTAGACATCTTCCTCGTTGCACCCACGAGAAAGGTCGGAGACGGGCTTGTTCAACCCTTGTAAGATCGGTCCAATGGCTTCAAAGCCCCCGAATCGTTGGGCAATCTTGTAGCCAATATTCCCGGATTGTAATTCTGGGAAAACAAAGACATTGGCATGGCCGGCAACCTTGGAATCTGGGGCCTTTTGCGCTGCAACACTAGCCACAAATGCGGCGTCAAATTGCAATTCCCCATCAACAGGCAAGTCTGGATCGGCTTCCTTGGCTAGGGCCGTGGCTTCACGAACCTTGTCGACCATTTCGCCCTTGGCAGAACCCTTGGTGGAGAAGCTCAGCATCGCAACCTTGGGATCGATGTCAAAGATCTTGGCGGTCGCGGCACTTTCAGTGGCCACTTCAGCCATCCCGGCAGCATCCAATTCAATATTGATGGCACAGTCGGCGAAGACATAACGTTCGTCACCCTTTTGCATGATGAAGGCACCACTGATTCGCTTGACACCAGATTTGGTCTTGATGATTTGCAGAGCTGGCCGCACGGTGTCCCCGGTTGCATGAACCGCACCGGAAACCATCCCATCGGCTTGATCCATGTAGACCATCATGGTCCCTAAGTAATTCGGATCTTTCAGCATTTCGGCAGCTTGTTCGGGGGTATTCTTCCCCTTGCGCCGTTCCACTAAGGCATCCAACATGTCTTGATGAACATCTGAAGGAATCATCGTTGGGTCCAAAAGATTTAACTTGCTGAGGTCAATGTTGTTGGCCGAGGCGGTTGCTTGAATCTGACTCATGTCTCCCAGGACAATTGGCTTGATAAGTCCTTCATCGGCCAGCCGGCTGGCGGCACCTAAAACCCGGACATCTTCCCCTTCAGGAAAGACAATCGACTTGCCCTTCCCATCAATCTTTTGTTTAAGACTATCAAAAAGTTCCATATTTGACGACCTCCAATAGAATTATTCGACGACTCAATTCTCTCTAGCTATGCGTCGTGAGACTGTTTAGCTGAGCCCTCATCAATCGAGACATGTTCTGGTAATTGCCAGTCGATGGGAGTCTCTCCTAACGATTTTAAAGCGATGTTGGTTTTGGAAAATGGCTTAGAACCAAAGAACCCCCGGTTGGCAGAAAGCGGACTCGGGTGGGCCGATTGTAGGACAATGTTAGTCTTGGTATCAATCAGCTTAATCTTCGACCGCGCCGCATTTCCCCAAAGGATAAAGACCACGGGTTCTGGTCGTTCCGACAGCTTGGCGATCGCCGCATCGGTTAGGCGTTCCCAACCGCGACCCTTATGGGAAAAAGCTTCTCCATAACGGACCGTCAAGACGGAGTTCAACAATAGAACCCCCTGCTTGGCCCACTTTTCTAGGTACCCGTGATCCACCGGCTTTATGCCTAAGTCGCTATTTAATTCCTTATAGATATTGACTAGCGATGGCGGGATCTTAGTTCCCGGTAAGACTGAGAAACTACAGCCATGGGCTTGTCCCGGATTATGATATGGATCTTGCCCGAGGATGACCACTTTGACCTGACTAAACGGGGTCCAGTCAAACGCCGTGAAAATATGATACATATCCGGATAAATTTCATGGCTTTGATATTCCTCAACCAGGAATTCGCGCAATTGCTGATAGTAAGTTTGCTCAAATTCCGGTTCCAGAACCGGCCACCAATCATTATGAATAAACGGTTTCATTCCCAACACCTCAGTCTTTATTCTAGCATAACCCTAAGTCAAAAGATATTATCGACCGGATGCTAAGGAAACATGGTAAAATGAGCTTAACTAAGAGTTATATGGTAAAGGAGGTGCCCCATTGCGGACGTTGTTTCTGAACCAGGCGGCCTTGTCCGCTCGAGCGACCACGGTTATTCGTGACGACCAGAACCAATCACGTTATTTGTTGGTTGGAAAATGGGGAATGCGTGCCGACGTCCTCTCAGTCTATACCATTGCCGGTGCCCTAGAGGCTGAGGTCAAGCAAGATTCGTTGGGTCTCCTACCCAAGTTTCGCCTGTTGTACCATCGGCAAGTCGTTGGCCAAGTCAGCAAGACCTTCGGCGTCATCCGCGAAGTGTTGTTCATTCGTGGCTTAAATTGGGTGATCATGGGTAATCTCAATAACGGCCGATTTAAGATTTATCATGGTCGCGAGCTAATTGGTACCATTGAAAACGTGGACCATACCGCCGGCGGAACGGTTCGCCTCGACATCGACCACCCAGATCATGAGGGATTAGTCATTTGTCTAGCAGCCATTCTCGATCGTTGGGCCAAACACCAACAAAAGTTGCCAAACCTACTTAAGAAACACAGCTGGGCCCCGCAGCGCTTACCATCTAGCGGCCTGGCACCCACCATTAATCATGAAGAAACGCGCTAACTCAATCGTTAGCGCTTTTTTTTCTGACTAAGTCTCATCGAATAACCAATTTCTTATTGGCCGTCACATAGCCCCCTTGCCGAAGTTCGAAACGCATTGCTCGATGATACGAAACGATCCGACTAACCTTGATCAATCGTCCCCGTCGGATGTGCACCCTTTTTCCACGAAGTGATCGGCGACGATAGACGTTAATCCCCTGTGGATTCAAGACCCGAATGCTGCCCATCATTTGTTGATAATAAACACTCGTCACCCAGGGAGAACGAGTTGTCAAATAGCCAGACATTCCCGCGGTTCTTGAGTGATGATTGACGTCCCGCACACGATAACGCAGATGACCGGCTTTAGACCGGGCCAATCCCGTCACCACAAACATTGGGCGCTTTGTTCGTGACTGTCGACCGTACCAGTGCTTGACTTGACGCCGGTCGAAGTCTGGCTTCGCATACAGTCCTACTCGCCGTTTCGCATAGACGACACTCTTCAGCGGCGCGATCGCATTCCCGGCACCGCCTGTCTGCCGATCTTGAACGTAGTGGAAGGTGACCATCCGCGTAACCACCCCGAAGGTCCCAACCGGCTGACCAGTCACTCGCTTTAAGCGATACCCCGTAAAGGCCAACGGCGTTGCTCGGTAGGGCGCCCCGATGTTTCCGCGTAATCGACGCTCTTTGGCCAAAGGCTGGCCCGCTTCATCCAAGTAGCGAACCATCACCGGTTGCGCAACCGGAACGGGTTCAGGCCGTGGCGGCAAAATGGGCTCGGGTCCCGGATCAGGCGGGACGATTGTTGGCGGCACAACGGTTGGTAGTTCCCGATTAACGGGCTCCCAGACATAAGTTTCAACTTTACTCCCCGCAACCGGATCATTACCGATTAGTTCGCCATTCGGATATTTTTTCCCCAAGGGATTTTTCACCGTTCCGGCGCCAACCGCCTGCCAGCACCCGGTAAATTGGTTATTTGTCGGTGCATTTGAAATCGCTAATGCCTGCCCAGTCTGGGCGTGGGGACCCAGCGTAAGCTCTGACACACCCTCGGTTAAAACAAACATGTTTTTGAGGCCATTCCGTATCTTTGGCGCCGCGTGGCTGAGATTAACCCGCTGAATTCCCGATTGGGAAACCAAGAGATCCGCCTGCTGAACGTTAGGAAAGGTTTGATGACTTAAGTCCAATGCATGTAGCGCCCGCATTCCCCAGAACATGGCATGAATATCTGTGTCCTGGTCCAAATTGAGGGATGTAACATCGATGGTCGCCATGTGTGTCACCGCCATAAACATACTATTAGTCGTCTTGACCTGACTGGTATCGAACTGGCTAAGATCTAGACTGGTTAACCGAGCATTGATTGAAAACATCCGAACCATGTTCTGAGTCTGGTGGGTATCCAGCTTGTCCAGATGTTCGTAGGCTGTGACCCGCGTCAAATTAGAAAATAATTCCTGACAATTCACTGGTGCGACTACCGGCCCGTCAAAAACCACTTTGGTGATTAGTGGCGCTAGCTTATCCATGTCGTCACCCATGATATTGGTCTGATGCAAATAGGCCTTAGTAACTGCCGCCAGTAGTTGCCCAGTCATATGCGACAGCAGATGTAGGTCGTGATACTCCGGCAACGTGCCGGCTCCTAAATGCAAAACACCTGCCGACGTCAACCGAAAGGGCACGCTGCCATATCTTCCCTGGGTTGGCTTGACGGCTTCTGGCGGCAACCGCACATCACTCGCGGCAACAACTGGTCTTCCCAGCGCCCCCACGACCACCAAGCTTAACGTGGTGATCAACAATATTCCGCGACTTCGCCACTTCACACGTATGGATCTCCTCTCCTTAGTTACCTCGGCAATTCTTAACGATCAATTTTCGAGAATAACCATAGCACGACCTATCGTTCAGAGCCAAGAAGGTCGGCTTATAAATCCCTTTATGACGGGGCTTCGTCGAAAAAAAAGGGGTCCACGGATTATCCGTGGACCCCTTAACCGTCTACTTCGCAATAACTAACTTCTTATTGGCCGTCACGTACTGACCATTGGTCAACTGATACCGCGTCGTCCGGTTATGACGAACGAGTTTCTTGACCTTCAAGAACTGTCCCTTTTTATAGTGAACCCGTTTTGTCTTCAACGATTTTTGCTGGTAACTATTGATTCCCTTGGCGTTAATGACTTGAATTTTCTTATGCTTGGCCTGATAGTACACATTGACCACATAGGCCTGCTTGGCCGTGATATAACCCGTCTTGCCAACGGTCTTGGCCCCGTGGTTAACATCTTTGACCCTATATCGCAAGTTGCCATTCTTTGAAGTTGCAAACCCGGTCACCACAAACATGGGACGATTCGTCCGCTTCTGTTTAGCGTACCAATGCTTGACGGTCTTCTTGGAGAAGTTCTTGTTGTTGTAAAGACCAATCTTCTTCGTGCTGTACACCACGCTTGCCATTGGGGCAACCGTAGCACTATCGCCACCACTGACCAACTTAGGGGCATAGTGGAAGGTCACCCCTTGAGCATCAGCCGTAAAGACCCCGTTGGGGTTCCCGTCGGTCTTCACCAAACGATAACCATCAAATGCCAATTTGGGCGCGCGATAGCTTTCGCCAAGTTCACCGGTCAGAACTTGATCGGTAGCCAGGTTCTTTCCTTGACCATCAAGGTAACGGACCGTCACCGGTTGCGCCTTTTGCGACGGCGTTACGGGTGGCGTTACTGGCGTAATCGTCCGATTGACCGGTTCCCACACGTAAGATGCCACGGTTGTTGGATTATTCACACCGTCGTAAATGGATGTCAGGGCAGCTCCTGTATCGAACTTAGCCCCCAATGGATTCGTATCCGACCCTTTGCCGACCGCTTGCCACTTACCAGTGTAAGTCTCATCCTTGTCGGCATTGTTCAAACCAGGGGAAGTCTTGAAGTAGGTCTTCGGTCCAAAGGTCACCTTCCGAAAATCACCATTTTGATAACCAAACAATGCAAATGGACTAAACGTCTTCGGTGGTGCAAACGAGGCAAAGTTAAGCGTCTCGATGGCGGTTGATCCAAACATGAATTCGGCGTTCTGAAGGTTCGCAAAAGTAGCCTTGGAGAAGTCCAGATTAGTTAGCCGATAGTTCTGCAAAAACATAGATGTGGTCTTGGTCACATTATCCGTGTTGAAGCTCGAGAGGTCGTAGCTGGTCACCCGCTTCAACATATAAAACATTTGTGACATATCCGTAACCTTAGAAGTATCGAAACGTGACACATCCAAGGATGTTAAATTAAAGTTTCCTTGCTGATCCGCTGGCAGACCAACACTTCCTGAAACTGACGCACTGAACATGCCCGCCATATTAGTTGCTGCACTGGTGTCCAACCGATCGAGGTGTTCAAAGCTACCGACCTCTAGAAGTTGCGCAAATAGGAACGAGGCGTTAGCTGACGTGGAAACTTTACCATCCAAAACCACTCTTTTCACCTGACGACCCACGGCTTCGGTATCTTTTATCGTTGGTTGGTCGTTGCCTTGTGCCTGAGCAATCAAGGTTGCCAATTGTCCTTGCTGGTAGACCAGGCTTGCCGTATCGTCGCCTAATGTCCCAGCCCCCAAATGAAGGTCACCATCCGCCGTTAAATACCAATCCACGGTTCCATAACGCCCATTGGCGACGTTCGTCGTCTTTGCTGCAGCATGCGCCGTCACAGCTGTCTTAAAAGTTGGCAAATGATTAGTCATGGTCATGACCTGAGTCGTCCCAAATCCAACTCCTATCATCATTAATGCTACTTGCCATTTCATGAAATTCACCTCTTATTTTTACGTTAGGTAGTCAATCCGCCGTATTAATCTCTTAATTTCGTTAATCATATGATAACACCGTTAATTAAAAAAGGCCATCTAAATATTGCACAGCAGACCTTACATGGGCATATTTATCTTGATTTTTAATTGAATGTTTTTGGAAAAAGCGATTTAGCTCTGTGCTGTTTACGTCGCCTCCGCCCGATCCTCGTTGTCCCATCTGAATTGTTAGTTCATCTTCCATGTCTTTTTATCTATAAACTTTTCTGAAAATAATTGGCCGTCAAAAAAGGCCCACTGAGAGTGTATCTCAGTGGGCCTCTTCAAAATTAATAACGCTTCATGACTCGAGCAATCTGTCGGTCTTGCTCCCGTCGCTTAATGGTTTCACGCTTATCATACTCACGTTTACCAGTTGCCACGCCAATCAAAACCTTGGCAAATCCGTGCTTCAAGTACATCTTCAGTGGCACCAAGGTTACCCCTTTGTCTTGAGTCGCAATGCCCAAACGTCGAATTTCCTTTTTGTGTAACAAGAGTTTCCGATTTCGCAGGGGATCATGATTGAACCGATTCCCTTGAACGTATTCACTGATGTGAACATTCATAAGCCAGGCTTCATTGTTACGAATCTGGGCGAACCCATCCTGAAGATTAACCCGCCGTTCACGTAACGACTTGATTTCCGTTCCGGTTAAGACTAATCCTGCCTCAACGGTATCGGAGACCGCATAGTCGTGTCGCGCCTTACGGTTCTGGGCTAAAACATTATCTGGTGTTTTCTTGGACTTTTTCTTCGCCAAGTCGTGTCACCTCGCTTAGTGCCGACCACCTTGTGGATGCCGGTTGTCGCCACCTGAATTGTTATTCCGGTTTTGACCACCATTGTTCCGCTGACCAGTTGGTCGTTGATTCCCGTTACGGTGGTTACCATTTCGGTTGCCACCATGGTTATTATTAGAATTGCTGTGATTATTGTTATTGTTCCGGCTTCCATTGCTATGGCTACCGTTGTTACTGTGACCATGATAATTACTACCACCTCGGGAACGATGTTCACGATGAGGTAATAAGTCACTAACCGGTGCGGCTTCCGGATTTAAAAGTTCAAAATCAATTTCACTTTGTTCCTTATCGACGTGAATGACCTTGACCCGGATGGCTTGACCAATCTTGTAGGTCCGATGCGTGTTCCGCCCAACCAAGGCCATGTATTTTTCAACGTATTCGTAATAGTCATCTTGCATCCGACTAATATGAATCAGCCCTTCGATGGTATTAGGTAATTCAACGAACATTCCAAACTTCATGACAGATGCGACCACGGCATCGAATTCTTCGCCAACGTGGTCAGCCATGTATTCAGCCATCTTCATGTCGTTCGTATCCCGTTCGGCATCAACCGCCCGCCGTTCGGCTTCCGAGGTATGAACCCCAATTTGTTCCAGGAATGGTTCAAATTTAGCCTTGCTGGCATCGTTAATCCCATGATCTTCATAGTAATGAATCATCCGATGAACCATCGTATCTGGATACCGCCGAATTGGTGACGTGAAGTGAGTATAAAACTCTGCTCCCAAACCAAAGTGACCAAGTGATTGATCGCTGTACCGGGCTTGCTTCAAGCTCCGTAACATCATCACGGAAACCATTGCTTCCTCTGGCTTACCGGCAACTTGCTTCAAGACACCTTGCAACATCTTTGGCCGCAAGTGGTTAGGGTCACCCTTAACGTTAATCCCGAAGGCCGTTAAGAATTCAAAGAAGCTCCGCACACGGTCGCCATCTGGCGTTTCGTGGACCCGGTATAGGAATGGGGTCTTGGCACGGTAGTAATGTTCAGCGACAGTTTCGTTGGCAGCCAACATGAAGGATTCAATCATGCGTTCGGCCATTCCACGCGTCCGCAACTTAACATCAATCGCATGACCCTGGTCATCGACAATGATTTCTGCTTCACGATCGTCAAAGTCAATCGCCCCACGGGCCTTACGGTGCTTAACCAAGATACGGTGTAAGTCACCCATGGCCTCAAACATTGGCACCAATTCTTTGTAACGATTCATGGTTAGTTCATCATGGGATTCCAAAATCTGGTTAACCGCGGTATAAGTCATCCGTGCCTTTGAACGCATAACGGATGGGTGAATCCGGTGCTTGACCACGTTACCTGACTGGTCGATTTCCATCTCACAACTCATACACAGCCGCAATTCGCCCTCATTTAAGGAACAAATTCCGTTGGAGAGCCGCCGTGGCAACATTGGAATAACCCGGTCGGTTAGGTAGACACTGGTTCCCCGCTTGTAGGCTTCCTTGTCCAAAATGGAGTCTTCTTGAACGTAATGGGACACGTCCGCAATATGAACCCCTAGATGGTAATTCCCATTAGGAAGTTTCCACGCCGTAACCGCGTCATCTAAGTCTTTAGAAGACTCGCCATCGATAGTTACTAGGTCTTGGTTCGTGATGTCTTCACGACCCTTGATCTCTTCTGGTAAGACATGGTCCGGAATCTCGTCAGCAGCTTGCATCACTTCTTCAGGAAATTCAGAAGGAATGTTATGTTGGTACACGATCTGAAGAATATCGATTCCTGGGTCGTCAACACTCCCGATAACTTGTTTAGCAATCCCAACCATGGCATCTGGATGAGCATCACTAGGGTATTCCGTAATTTCGGCAGTCACCACTTCACCTGGTGTTGGATTTAAGCCAACATTAGTGACATAGAACTTATATTTCATGACTTTCTTATCGGTTAACCGAACCTGCCCCACATAACCAGCGTCATCGTCGGTTTGGAAAAATTCCCCAACGACCTGTTCGTAGTGGTGTTCGACAATTTCGGTAACCTTGCCTTCAGGGCCCTTGCCGGTACGGGGATCGCCCGCCCGAACGATTTCAATTTTAACGGTATCGCCATTCAGAGCGCGTAAAGTATTGTTAGGCGCGATATAAGCGTCTGGTTCCACTTTGTTCTCATCGTAAGCCACAAAACCGAAGCCCTTGTCGTTCCCGTGGAAAATCCCGGTCAAAATTCGCTGACTCGGATCCAGCTGAAAATGACCGTGATCCGTCACCTGAACTAAGCCGTCTCGTTCCAACTGTGCCAATTCTTGCACAATTAGTTTAAAGGCAGCCGAGCCATGGTAATGTAGCGCGTCTGAAATACCTTCAACCGTGTATGCCTGGTCCGAATGGGACCGGAAAAATGCTGTTAGATCTGTTTTTAATGTATTATCTTGCACTATCGATTCCTCGTTATTTTAAAAGATTGTGTGTAAAAAATTCAGTAAGTCTTGTTCTAAGGCGTGGTGGGCTGAATTAACGGTTAAGACATGCCCAGCGCCAGGATATTCATGAAAATCCGTCTGACCAGCCGAATAACCAGCTGCCAACCACTGACCCGAACGCGGGTCAATCATTTTATCTGCCGTTCCTTGGGCGATAAAGACGGGTTGTTTAATCTGATTTAAGTGAGTTGCAGTGGTATCGGTGAAGGCTTGAATCGCTGTTAATTGTTGATTCAGATGCTCCTGAATCCAGGCCATCTTAGCCTCAAGTGCCCTATCAGAGAGTCCTTGTCGACTATACATCTGCCGAGCCATCGTCACAAAGGCCTCCGGGACATGTGTCGTTCCCCGGTAGATAACTGGCGAGGCGAAGGTGCCCCCACCAACCAGTGTAGGATCTTCCAGCAATGCTCGTGTGGCAAACAAGCCCCCGAGCGATAAGCCGAAGATGGCAATCCGTTGATACCCGTGATCCCGTAAAAACTGAATGGCTTGCTGGGTATCTTGCCACCATTTTTGTGGCGACCCATCCCGCAAAATATCTGCGGGATCCCCGGTGGCGTGGCCGGTAAGGATGGGAGCCAGTACCGTGTAGTGCTCGCTCTCCAATTTTCTAGCCAAAATTCGCATGTCATTTGAACTACCCGAATAGGCGTGTAACAAGAGCACTGCTTCTGGTCCCTGTTCAAAAAACAACGGCGTCGGTTGTCGTTGCATTGCTAACCACCACCTTCCACACAACTCGTAATTCTTTAAAAAGCCTCCTGTAGCAAAATCAAACAGGAGACTCAATCATTAATGTGAGGAGAAGTAGACTAGGGCCATGGCCAAGCCAAAGAAAAGAATCCCTAGAACAACTGTCACCCGTTGCATAAATGCTTCGAAACCACGTGGCTTCTGTTTTGCAAATAAGTCATCAGCACCACCGGTTAACGCGGATAAGGCATCATTGGTTTTAGAAGGTTGCATCATCACAGCGATAATCAGTAGAACACTGACAATTAAAATACAAGTTAATAAGAAATTATACACAAATTTGCCTCCTACCTATCTAAATAGGTCTAATAGGTCTAACTATACTCCTACTAATTTATCATATTGAGCGGGTTTTTACCAGCCCCGCGGTTGCTTAATCTAGCTATGAGCACCCGGAATCGCCAGAGCCATCAAGGTCTGACGGACGTAGGCGCGATTAGCGTGATTGGTGAAAACGACCAGTGTGTCTCCCGACCGCAGGACCGTTTTCCCTTGAGGAATTACCGTCTGTTCGCCACGACGGACGCTGACCAATAGGGCATGGTCCGGCCAATCCAGGTCACGAACTCGTTTTCCAGCTAAGCCAGAGCCCTCCGTAACGGAGAACTCTAGCCGATCCGTTGGGCCAGTTGGCATTTCATTTGCCGGGTCAACCAGTTGATGGAGCATAGCCTCATAGATTGGTGCTCCGCCCAAGAGGTCAACGGTAATGTAGGCGACAATCGCCACCACTGCTAAGGGCATCAAATGCTGCAAGGTTCCAACCATTTCAGTAATCAATAAGATGGCAGTAAACGGTGCCTTGGAAATACCGGCAAAATAACCCGCCATCGCATAAATCATAAAGTTGGCCACAAAGATACTAGGTAAGACGCCCATTGCCACGAAGATTTGGGCACCAACACCTCCCAGCAAGGCTCCTAACGTCAGAATCGGCAGAAAAATCCCACCCGGTAGGCCGGAACCATAGCTAATCGTTGAGAACACAAAGCGCAAGACAAAGTAGCCAACCAGTGGCCAAAGCAATGGTGTCATTTTAGCAAAACTAAGAATGAGCTGATTCCCGCCACCAAGGCTATTGGGCCACAATAACCCAATTGGAATCACCAATAGGAACGGAATAATCCCGTTTAAGTAGCTGGGAAACCAGCGAAGTCTGGCGAACCAATCACCGCTGTTCAAGGTCGCCCACTGATAGCCATAACCTAGGAGCCCCAATCCGATACCCAAAACCAATAAGAGGCCATAGTACTTAAGGGGCAAGGCTTGCTCGTAATTAATATGTAAAACTGGTGTCAGTCCAAAAACCTCACTGGATATGAAATTGGCCACGACCGCACTCGTCAATGAGATCAGCCAGACCAGAGTGGAGAAGTTATGATAAACCTCTTCTAGAATAAAGAGCGTGGCCGCAATTGGCGCATTAAAAGCCGCTGAAAGTCCAGCCGCCGCACCACCAGCAATCAGCAGACGGCGCCGGCTACCCGTAAAATTCAATCGTTCAGCGAGTCCCTGGGCCACGGTTCCCCCAAGTTGAATTGAAGGACCTTCTCGTCCCAAAAATAATCCGGCTCCAATACCGAAGACCCCACTGACAAACTTCTTCCACAGGACGGGCCACCAGGCATAGTCCAGGTCGCCGGCTAACTGGCCTTCGACTTGGGGAATCCCGGAACCCTTGATCATGGGCGATTGGTGAACCCAGTGCCCGACAATTAAGGACAAGATAATCATCAATAAAATCCACGGAATCAGTCCTACGGGATGCTGGCCCAGCCAATGATAGGCCATTTGTACGACGACCAGTAGTTTCTCAATTATCAGGCGAAACGTACTAACGACCAGTCCAGCCAAAAGGCCGACCAGACTGCCAAATAAAATGGCTCCTGGTCGACTCAAATTGGTCTGTTGATTGGTTTGTTCTGTCACGCTATGCGCCTCCACTTAAAATAATCATTACTTTAAGTTTAGCACACCTGGTCAACGCATTAAGCGATCATTCTTCGGTACACCCGGCCGACTAGCAAACTCATCAGGATTAGGCCACTCCAAGTCCACCAGAGTGAAGACTCTTCGTTTGTCTGTGGCAGGCGACTCGGCGGTGTCCCTGGATGACGCTGACGTCGTCGTATACGCCGCTTAGTCTTGTTCCCATCTACCGCGCTGTTAGCCATGGAAAGCTCCGGAGACGGCCTATCATGGTCATTCTTGATAGGCATCGGGTCTTCCCCACTCATTGGTTTATCCGCAATATCAACAGGCGTGATTGAGTGATTCGACAGTGACCCCGATGCACCAGAGTTGTTCTCGACAGAATGACTCAACAGATGCGTATTCTGAGTAGGCATCTGTGGCTTGGTGTTTGGTTCCACAGGCACTGGTTGACTCACTACTGGTGGCATAACGGGAAGGCCTGGATGCTCAGGCTTAACGTTTGGCAAAGGTTCAACTGGCACCGGCATAGTTGGAGTAATTGGCTTAGGTATTGGTTGCGGCGCCGGTAACTGACTGGTCGAACTCGACCCACCTGGTATTGGTTGTGGTGTGACTCCCGCTGCACCTGTCCGTTGAACCAACACACGCCATTCCTCATGGGTCTGTAAGACCGTTCGCTCCCCCTCACCCGGATTAACCAACTGATAACCCGCTGGAGCCACAGCATGTGCTCGTCCACCAACTGTCAGATTAACCCGCGGCTTTCCACCAGAAATGAGCTCGCCAGCCGCCGTAGCATAGGTTAGTTGCACGGTACTCACGGTACTACCGGAGTAAACCACCCTTAACGGTGCCGTTAAATCGGCGTGCGCCAAACGGCGTGACGTCACGAGCTTGGCTGCCGCTAACCTCGGATGCGTAATCACTTCGTTCTCGACAAACTGACGGGTAACGACTTCAAACGGATGCTGCCGTTTTACACCATCATCATCTCGCCCCTCGGTGTAAAAGCTCACGGTTAATGGAAACGTCACAGCATCGGCTTGAACAGTCGTGCTCCCCAGGGCCAGAAGTAGTCCCGCCACAACACCACCTGTTGTCACTAATTGTTGCCATTTCATTTATGATTCCCCCTTCGATAGGGTTAACTCCGGAAAAGGCCACGGTTAATTTTCAACAACTCAAAACTTCTCTCAATTTCCGTTATTTAGTTCTTTATATTCATAGTTAATACGTTAACATACCACTGAAGTCGGCCTATTCTTAATGACACAACTAGCAAATGAGGTGACGACTATTAATCGATTGGATATCGTCTTTGCCTGGGTTGGCAGCCTATGGGTCGTCTTCGCGGTCTTCAACCTGTTATCTAATAACCTGTACGACATTAATTCTGGCGGTAGTACGCTGTTGACTTTACTGCTGCTAATCATGGCCATCCTATTAAGTTTGGCTCTCAGTGGCCACTATTTTCTTGCCCTGCGTCACAGCTTCAAACAGACACCCGTCAAGCCGGGCAAAACCACGCCCAAAAATTAAGGGATCAAAAAACTCCACCATTTCTGGTGGAGTTTTTATTCACAACGAAATTACTTGTTGATGATGGCCAAACGAGCATCTTCGTCTAAGTTGTAGAAGGAATGAATTCCCTTGTAGTTAGACGTCTTGCCTAATTGGTCTTCGATCCGCATTAATTGGTTGTACTTAGCGATACGTTCGCCACGGCTCATTGAACCAGTCTTAATTTGACCAGCGTTCAAAGCAACCACTAAGTCAGCGATGGTCGTGTCTTCAGTTTCACCAGAACGGTGAGAGATGACAGCCGTGTAGCCAGCTTCCTTAGCCATTTCAACGGCTTCAACCGTTTCGGTCAAAGTCCCGATTTGGTTCAGCTTGATTAAGATTGAGTTAGCAACGCCCATCTTGATCCCCTTAGCCAGGTAGTCCGTGTTCGTAACGAACAAGTCGTCACCAACGATTTGGACTTTCTTGCCAAGACGTTCAGTAGCCATTTGCCAGTCAGCCCATTCGTTTTCATCCAAAGGATCTTCGATAGAAACAACTGGGTACTTGTCAACAATGCTTTCAAGCAAGCTAACGAATTCGTCGGCGGTGTAATCCTTACCGTCACCCTTCAATTCGTATTTCTTGGTGTCAGCATTGTAGAATTCGGATGAGGCACAGTCAAAGGCGATAGCAACATCCTTACCAGGTACGTAGCCAGCACGCTTGATAGCTTCAACCAAGATTTCAAATGGTTCTTCGTTGTTCTTCAAGTCAGGGGCGAAACCACCTTCGTCACCAACGGCCGTTGAGTAGCCCTTTTCGTTCAAAAGGTTCTTCAAGTTGTGGAAAGTTTCGGAACCCATCCGGATAGCTTCCTTAACACTCTTGGCACCAACAGGCATGATCATGAATTCTTGGAAGTCAACCTTGTTGTTAGCGTGCTTCCCACCGTTGATAACGTTCATCATTGGTGTAGGTAAAACGTGACCATTGAACCCGCCTAAGTAGTTGTACAAAGGTTGGCCTAATTCGTCGGCAGCAGCACGGGCAGCCGCTAAGGAAACACCTAAGATAGCGTTAGCACCTAACTTACCCTTGTTTGGCGTACCATCCAAGTCAATCATAGCTTGGTCAATGGCCCGTTGGTCGGTAACATCGTAACCGACAATTTCTTTGGCAATCAGGTTGTTGACGTTGTCAACGGCCTTCGTAACACCCTTGCCCAAGAAACGACTCTTGTCGCCATCACGAAGTTCAACGGCTTCGTGTTCACCCGTCGAGGCACCAGAAGGAACGATCCCCCGGCCCATAGCACCGGCTTCGGTGTAGAGTTCAACTTCAACAGTTGGGTTACCACGTGAATCTAAGACTTCGCGTGCGTAAATATCAGAAATAATAGACATTTTTGTATTCTCTCCTTATGAAAGTTTGGCTTCACGGGAACTAGACGACAATCCCATGTTATATTCTATAAGTTTATGCTGGGACTTTCAATTAGATTCTCAGCGTTTTACAAACTTTGGTAATGTGCTAACTGAACAAATGATTTTTCGTCCAAGCTGGACCCGCCGGCTAGAACACCATCGACGTTATCATTCTTCATCAGACCCGCAATATTATCCGGCTTAACACTCCCACCATATAACACACGAACCCCATTAGCTAGGTCATCTGAATAGATGTCAGCCAACGTTTGTCGAATGAGGTAACAGCCTTCTTCGGCCTGATCGGAAGACGCAGTCGTGCCACTGCCGATTGCCCAACTAGGTTCGTAGGCCACCACAATTTTCGCGGCATCTTCAGCGCTGACACCCTTCAATGCAGCGGACACTTGGTTAACCACCCAGTGAATTTTTTCACCGGACTCACGACGACCCATGGTTTCATCACAACAGACGATTGGCGTCATGCCGTTTCGAAAGACCGCTTGGACCTTCCGATTAATCACGTCGTCGGTCTCGTTAAAGTACCGCCGCCGTTCGGAATGTCCCACGATCGTGTAGGGAATCCCCATTTGATGAAGCGCCCGTGGGCTAGTTTCACCCGTAAAGGCCCCTTCGTCTTCGTAATAACAGGTTTCCGCCCCAATCTTTAAGACCTCGTCATGATTGGCATCCAACATGGTCTGTAAGAACAATGCTGGCGCGGCAATGGCCGTTTCAACCTGGTCTGCAGCAGGTAACTGACCCTGGATATCTTCGATAAACTGCCGAGCCTCTTGAACACTCTTATTCATTTTCCAGTTTCCAGCGATGAGTGGTATTCGCAACCTGATCCACCCTTTCTAAAAATAAACTAACTACGCCCATCATCTTACCGAATTCACTATAGAGAAGCCAGTGAAAGCCCCTCCAGTCTTCTCAAATGACGAGAAAAAGCCGTGGTGACCTGCACCACAGCTTTTTAAAGTTTTACTTATCAGAAATAGCAGCAATCCCTGGTAAGGTTTTACCTTCAAGGTATTCCAAGGAAGCACCACCACCGGTTGAAATGTGTGAAAGCCGGTCGGCAACCCCTAATTGTTGAACGGCAGCAGTTGAATCACCACCACCAACAATGGTCTTGGCATCGCTTAACGTCCCCAAGAACTTCCCAATTTCCAAAGTACCTTCGGCATAGTTGCTCATTTCGAAGACACCCATTGGGCCGTTCCAAACAACCGTCTTGGCCGTCTTTAACACGTCTTCAAACTTGGCAATCGACTTAGGTCCAATGTCCAAAGCCATGTAGCCATCAGGAACATCGCCATCAACCGTCTTGTGGTCGGCATCGTTATCGAACTTTTCAGCAACAACGGAGTCAACTGGTAAGACCAACTTGTCGCCGGCCTTTTCCAGAATTTCCTTGGCTAAGTCGATCTTGTCAGTTTCAACCAAAGAATTCCCAATCTTAATCCCTTTGGCAGCGTAGAACGTGTAAGTCATCCCACCACCGATTAAGATCTTGTCAGCCTTAGCCAATAAGTTGTCGATAACCCCGATCTTGTCGGAAACCTTGGCACCACCCAAGATAGCAACAAATGGGTGTTCAGGATTGTCCACGGCACCACCGATAAAGGTAATTTCCTTTTCCATTAAGAAACCAGCAGCCGTTTGGGGCATGTTGGCAGCAATCCCGACGTTAGAGGCGTGAGAACGGTGAGCCGTCCCAAACGCATCGTTAACGAAGACATCCCCCAAAGAAGCCCAGTACTTACCCAATTCAGGATCGTTACCGGATTCACGCTTAACGTATTCGCCATCTTTAACGTCTTCGTAACGGGTGTTTTCCATAACCAAAACATCCCCATCATTTAAACCATCAATGGCATCTTCGAGTTGTTTACCTTCGGTCGTTGGCACAAAGGTAACGGGTTTATTTAATAAATTAGAAAGCCGTTCGGCAACTGGCCGCATGGACAGACCAGGCTTGTCGTCTTCAGTCTTGACCCGACCAAGGTGAGACAAAAGAATCGCCTTACCACCATGATCAATCACGTACTTGATGGTTGGTAATGCCGCAACAATCCGGTTATCGTTGCCGATCACACCGTCTTTGATGGGAACGTTAAAGTCGACCCGCATCAAAACTTTTTTGCTCTTTAAATCTAAATCAGAAACGGTTAATTTAGCCAATTTAGAAAAACCTCCTTGAATGAATAGATCTTTACTCTCGCTTACGTTCACAAATATACAGCACTTAATCCGGAAATTCAAAGGACGACTCCCAGCCTTAAGGGCTAATTAAAAACGCGTCGGAGTAATTTCTCCTCCGCCGCGTTTTTTAACTTAACTCCTAATACGAAGCTGGCGCTTAGAGCGTAGCGAAGTGGAGTAAAGTCCGTACCATGTTGCAAGTGAAGCCCCATTCGTTGTCGTACCATGCAACCGTCTTAACTAATTGCGTGTCACCGGCAGTGGTAACTTCAGTTTGGGTAGGATCGAATACTGAACCGTGGTCATCATCGATGATATCGCTAGAAACAATTTCGTCAGCGTTGTAACCGTAAGCATCGTTGTTTGCGGTGTGCTTCTTCATTGCATCGTTGATTTCATCAGCAGTAACCTTCTTGTTCAGAACAGTTACTAATTCAGTCAAAGAACCGTCGACAACGGATACCCGTTGTGCATGGCCTTGTAACTTACCCTTTAATTCAGGGATAACCAAGCCGATAGCCTTAGCGGCACCAGTTGAGTGAGGAATCGTGTTAACACTGGCAGTCCGGTTGTTACGCATCTTCTTGCCACGAGGGCCATCCAAGATCATTTGAGTTGAAGTAAAGGCATGGATAGTCGTCATAGTCCCTGCTTGGATACCAAAGTCTTCATTTAAGAAGTAAGCCATTGGTGCTAAGCAGTTGGTCGTGCAAGAACCAGCAGAAACGATTACGTCGTCCTTAGTCAGTTCATCTAAGTTAACACCAGGAACAACCGTCTTAACGGCACCGGCTGGAGCAGATACTAAGACCCGCTTAACGCCAGCATCAAGGTGAGCTTGTGACTTTTCTTCTGAGGTGTAGAAACCGGTACATTCGAGAACGAAGTCAACCCCGTCGTTCTTAACCCAAGGAATGTTTTGTGCCTTTGGTTCGGCATAAACTGGGTATTCCTTGCCGTCAACCACGATGCCCTTATCCGTAGCGGAAACTTCGCCAGGGAAGCGGCCATGAGTTGAATCATACTTCAACAGGTAAGCCAACATTGAAGGTGTCGTCAAATCGTTGATGGCAACAACTTCGATGTCGCTTGAGTGGAGTTCGTGAATCCGCTTGAAAGCCAAACGGCCGATACGTCCGAAACCATTAATACCAATCTTTACAGTCATACTGTGAGTTCCTCCTTCAGGAAGTTCTAAAGAATAATTTTTTAAAAAGCAGTACACATGAAGTATATCACCTTTTTAAAACAAAGTCAGCGGCACCGTCGTCTGTGACCAGCCAGGTCTGTGACGGTGCGAGTTGCATATAAGCCGCGATGGCCGCGCCCTTTTCACTACCTCCAGCAACCGCGATGACCACCGGCTTTTTTGCCAGGTCATCGATCTCCAGGCCGATTCGTGGGATCTTGCTTACCACGTGACCTTCATCGTCAAAGAAGTAACCAAATGCTTCTCCTACAGCATGGGCCGCGGTTAAGTCAGCGACAGCGTGGGGGGCCATCTTACGACGCTCCGCCATATCCAAGGCCTGGCCGATCCCGTGAACCACGACGCTACTACGATCAATCAGTTGCAAAACTTCATGGATACTGGGTTCTGCAAATAGCTGTTGGTAGGTTGCCGTCGTAAGCTGTTCCGGAATATAAAGTTGGCGAAAGGTACTGTTGGTGTGTTGCGCCATCTGAGCACAAACGGTGTTGGCCTGAATGGCCGGTGACTCGCCCACACCCCCGCGGGCCGGAACGAACAACAACTGACGGTTCATCGCCAGTGTTGGGGTCAATACCTGCCCCAAGGTGGCCAAAGTATGACCACCCATGACGGCAATGGTACTCTTGCCTACTGGCAAACGCTCGGCCAACACTTTAGCACCAGCCTTAGCCATCCCCGACAGGCTGCCAGTAGCAGCCGAACTATCTCCGGGGACAATCGTACAGTGTTCGATACCAAGCCGTTGGGCCAGTCGCCGTTCACGTTGTTGACGCCCCGCAAAATCATCCATAACGGGGGTCAGCCCCCGCAGGGCCTGACGGCCGGCCGGCGTCAATTGCATACCTTGCGTAGACATTTGAATCAGGCCTAAGCCTTCCAAAGCGGTCGTAACCGTCCGAACGGTGCGTTCAGACACCACCAGGTGGTCTGCCAATGTCCGGCGGCCGATGGGCTGTTGGGCGGAAATTCCCTGTAAGATTCGGAAACGCGTTGTGAGCTGGTCCGTCATCTGCGGCATTACTGCTTCGATCCATTGCCAGTCCATTTGCATCGCGTCAGCCTCCTAATGGGACGTTTACCGTCCAGCGTGGGTCCAGATACGCCCACATTGCCCAAAAAATTAAGACAATCACATGCCTACAAGTGATAGTATAAGCCTCTGAGCAACCGTTTGGCAAGCACTTCATTCCAACGAAAAAAGGTCTCACCCCGCAAAGGATGAAACCTGATTGTGATGCGCCCGGAGGGAATCGAACCCCCATTTCAAGAACCGGAATCTTACGTGCGATCCATTACACTACGGGCGCAAACTCTTTCAATAAAAAACACTATGAATACTATAACTGATTGTGGATAAAAATACAAGCCACTGCCTGTTATTATCGGTTCAAACGGTGCTATAATAACTGCATTAAACTTTTCGTGGAGGTTCCAACATGACCCGTCATAAAACATTTCGTTTGGTTATTGATGCCCTATTGATGGCTATTGTTCTCTTACAAAACATCCTACCATTTTTAGGATACATCCCCCTTGGCCCCTTCAGTATGACCCTAATTGGTCTTACTGTAATCATCGCTGCCATCGCATTAGGACCGGCTGATGGCCTCATCATTGGCACCTTTTGGGGCCTAATAACCTTCATTCGGGCGTTCACCTGGCCGTCTAGTCCCGTGGCCCCACTGGTCTTCACCAATCCCCTGATTTCTATCCTACCACGGCTGTTGATGGGGCTACTCGCCGGGATCGTTTACCTCTGGGTTCGCCGTCACTGGCACCGAGAAGCCCTGGCCATGCGCCTGGCCGCGGCAACGGGCGCCCTGGTTAATACCGTACTGGTCATGGGCCTAATCTACGTGTTTTACCAAACGCCCGCCGTGGCCACCGCCTTTGGCGCCAAGGGCAACCAGACTCTTGGTTACGTTCTCATGATTTCCATCCTAACCAATGGGGTTCCCGAACTCATTTTAGACGTGCTCGTCGCCCCGCTAATTGCCGGTCCGTTGCGGAAACGCTGGGATCGCTTAAACCACTCAGCCAAGTCCTAAGCGACCTGGCTTTTTTAGATCAAAAAAGCCGCAACGACAATCGTTACGGCAACTGATGCGCCCGGAGGGAATCGAACCCCCATTTCAAGAACCGGAATCTTACGTGCGATCCATTACACTACGGGCGCAAAACAGCATCAGCTTTTTCAAGCACTTACTACTATAACCGATGCTAAATATAAATTCAAGTCTTCCTTTGATTATTTTTGAGGCAAGATCACTAGATATAGAATATGACTACGGAACCAAATGACGTGCGCCCCTTAACCACCAACTTCTGTTCCGCAGTACTGGTGCTTTCACCACGTTCGCCAACCGTACCGAAGTCCGTTGAAAGATCAATGTGTACCTGCCATTCCTTAGGCACATACAATTCAACCCCACCGAAAGAATTATCGACCCAGGCCACGGCCCCCTCTGAACTGAGGGTAACGTCGTCAAAATAGACCTTGGCGTTACCCATTGACGACTTAATTCGCACACTCTTTAAATTGTCCGATTGTAAATACCGAATGCTAGCACTCATATTAACGTCGACCACGGTTTCCGAATCATTAACGTCCGTAATGGCGTCGACACTACGGCCCCAGTCATGCCGACCATTATGCCAGCTTTCACCGTGATGACCAGTGAAACGCCCTTGCCAACGCCAGCGTGGACGAAAAATCATGGACAGACCAATGGTCAGCAACACGGCCGCCCCTAAGATAGTCCAGGGTGCTAGCTGGACAATACCCAACGGCTTGGCGAATAGAATGGCCAGGAAAGCCAGCGAAAAGACAATGCCCCCGACAGAAAAATGCATCAGACTTTCAACTAAAGCGGCCACCAGGAACATCGCCAACAGTAGTGTCCAAAAACCAATGTGAACCGTCAAGATGCCTAATTGACTGGTAATTAAAATCCCTGCCGACAGGACAAAGAAGACACCCCAAAACCAATTTCTTTTCATTAATTGTTACCCCTTTCGCTCCAACCTATTTTTCAATTCCTTGTAGTAACGCCGCGAAACATAAACTTGTTTAGACGACTCCCGAAACCGAACCAGATTGCCGGTCACGGATTTAGTCAGCGACCGAACCTGATCGCGATTGAGGATGGCAGACTTGGAAATCCGTTGGAAGGACTCCGGTAGTTGTTCCGCCAGCTCATACAGCGGCAGCCGGGTCATAAACATCTCTTTGGCCGTATGTACCGTCACCTGATGGTCGGCCGCCTCCAAGAACAGAATATCGGCGATCTTCACCTGATATTGATGCCCACGCTGTCCCAAGGTCAGCCGATCACTATCCGTGAGTCTGGCAATTTTCTGGGCCAAGGCGGCCCCTTTGGCCGCGTCATTCACACGAATCACAACCTCCGGCTCGGTTGACCCGACATTAACATCCACCCGAATTTTCAAGTACTCACCTCCTCTGATGTTCCTAGTAAACCACAAACCCACAGACTTGAAAATACACCTTACGTAAGTGGTTATTTCCTTGACGTAACTGGTCAATTTAAAAACAGAATACGTGACGTTTTAATAAACTCTGTTATGATAGTTTTAGTTAAAAGGTTAGCAGGATCAAGGAAGTCTTTTTGTTTGACCTACTTTGACCATAGCAGTACACTAACAACATGTTAGCAAACTGCTAGCCATTCAATTGTAAAAAGGGAGGCTATCTTGTCATGAATTTAGTACCAACAGTTATCGAACAATCATCCCGTGGCGAACGGGCTTATGATATTTATTCACGACTTTTAAAGGACCGGATCATCATGTTATCAGGCCCTATCGAAGATGACATGGCAAATGCCATCATTGCGCAATTGCTCTTCTTGGATGCCCAAGACTCTACCAAGGATATTTCGCTTTACATTAACTCGCCTGGTGGTGTGGTTTCATCCGGATTGGCTATTTACGATACCATGAACTTCATCCAATCTGACGTTCAAACGATTACGTTAGGGATGGCAGCTTCAATGGCCAGTGTCTTGGCCTCATCAGGGACCAAGGGTAAGCGGTTTGCCTTACCTCACGCTCAAGTGATGATTCACCAACCTTCTGGTGGTGCCCAAGGGCAACAAACCGAAATTGAAATTGCTGCGCGGGAGATCTTGAAGACCCGGAAGACCATTAACCAATTACTGGCTGATAACTCTGGTCAACCAATCGAACGGATTAACCAAGATACTGAACGGGATAACTACTTAAGTGCTCAAGATGCCGTTGACTATGGTTTAATCGACCACATCATGACTAACAGTAGCGACCAAAAGAAGTAATCTAAAATGAAATAGGACTGGCTGCAGCCAGCCCTATTTTTTTGTGTGTAAACAGACCTGAATCACCAAAATTACCGGAGCAAAAACAATCCAACCAAACCGCAAGAGTCCGCGTAGCAATCCGTTACTCATGCGCATCAAGGTATCCTGATCGTGAGCGTTTGCCCACGAAACTCGGCTGTGTGGCGACCGCCAGTCACCGCCGCGATCATGCGCCACTACATCACGATTGTGCCATCTGACACCGGGCTTAATCTGTTGACGCAACCGCCAGCGATCACACACCTGGCCTTCCAAATCGGCCACCCAGGGATAGACAAAGATGCCCGCCGCCAGAAAATACCAGAAGAAACGATCGAAATTTGGTCGGATATCCAGGCCCCAACTATGGCCCGTAAACCAGGCATAGGCTGTTGCAAACTCGGCAACGTTAAAATACTCCGTCAGTAATCGCCAGGCTCTCAAGGAGATCACGTCCTTTCTGCGACCCCCATTATACGAATGGCCTCGATAAAAAAATCAGCTAACCGCATATTTGGTTAGCTGACTTTTTTAAGCTGTGGCCTCGCCACGTAACTGTTTGGCATAATCATTAATTTTCCGGAGACGATGGTTAATTCCCGACTTTGAAATCGGACCACCAGGGACAAGATCCCCCAACTCCTTCAAGCTGACTTCACTGTGGGCCAAACGGGCCTCAGCCACTTCACGAAGCTTCGTCGGTAATTGCCCCAACCCCACGGTAGCCTCGATAAACTGAATATTATCGATCTGCCGCGTGGAAGCCGTCGCCACTTTATCCAAATTGGCATTCTCACAGTTCACCAACCGGTTGACCGAATTTCGCATATCCCGCATGATTCGCACGTCTTCAAACCGCAGCATCGCCGTCGTGGCCCCGATGAGCGACAGGAAGTCCGCAATTCTTTCGGCACCCTTAAGATAGGTAATGTACCCACTCCGCCGAACAATCGTCCGGGCATTTAAGTCGTAACGGTTCATCATTTCCGCAATCATCTGGTTATGCTCTTCATACAAGGAGTAAATTTCCAAGTGATAGCGACTGGTCTCCGGATTGTTAACGGACCCGCCGGCCAGAAAGGCCCCCCGCAGATATGACCGAACTTGCATGTCATCATCCAGAATTTCTTCGGGCACGGACTCCAGGAGTTGCATCCCATCAAAAATGCCAAGGTCGGATAAGACCTCCGTCACACCAGTTTTAACCCGAACAATGTACAGATTATTCTTCTTCAGTTTCATCTTCCGCCGAACCAGCAATTCACTCTCCAAGTCGTAGAACTGCTTAAGCAGCTGGTACATTCGTCGAGCAATTGCCGGATTTTCCGTTTGCACGTTTAAAACGAAGCGATGGTTGGCGAGTCCGAGGGCCCCATTCATGCGAATCAGGGCTACCAGTTCCGCCTTAGCGTTGTCACGATGGACATCTAAGGTGGTTAATTCTTTTTTTACTTCACTAGCATATGACATTTAATTAACCTCGTGAGTCCTTCTGGAAACGCGGCTGACCAATCAGGTTCAGTAGTTCATGGACCACCTCTTGACCATTATGGAACGCCCCGTTATCTCTAAGTTGTAGGAAATCGGTGGAAATTACCCGACATCCCTGGCTACGTAAACCCTGAAAATCATGTTTAACCGGTTGGGACATCTCATCCCACCGTTGATAGTCGATGTACTTATCGGGAACCTTGCCTGTATTGACCAACACCGTATCGATGAAGTTAGCCCCCAGGTGTTCATTCAACACCCGCACGTGGTCAGCATCCGTAAAGTTTTCCGTTTCACCCTTTTGCGTCATGATATTACAGATATACACGACCTCTGCAGGACTTTCCCGCACCGCCTTACCAACACTACTGATCATTAAATTAGGCAGGATACTGGTAAACAGGCTACCAGGCCCCAAGACAATCTGATCGGCATCCATGATCGCATCAATCACGGGCTGGGCTGCTCGTGGTTGGGCATGGTGATTACTGGTTTCTACCCAGACACGCTTGATTAGCTTATGGGCCGCAGTAATCTCCGCTTCACCGCGTAGCGTGGTGCCATCGGCAAATTGGGCGTGTAATTCCAGTGGCTCATTGGCCGCCGGATAGATATGACCATTGACTCGCATCAACTGTGAGAGCTCCTGGACCGCATCAAAGATGCCCCCCTTCATTTCCGAAAGGGCCGCGATAATCAAATTACCAATCGCGTGGCCAGCAAAGAAATCATCGGTTGTCTCAAAGCGATACTGAAACAGGTCCTTGTAAATGCCAGGAATTTCCGCTAACGCCACCATGACGTTACGAATATCACCAGGCGGAACCACGTTCACATAGTGCCGAATAATCCCAGAGGAGCCCCCATCATCGGCAACCGTGACAACTGCGGTAATGTCGACGTCCTGATCGCGTAGATTACTCAGGATGACGGGCAATCCCGTTCCTCCACCGATCACCACAATCTTAGGTCGTCGGCTCTTCATTAAATCTCTCATGATCGATTTGCGGACTCCTTTCGCTTCTCGATGTCCCGGTGCGTCACATTGACCGGGTACATATCGCCGAGGGCCTTAGCAATTCGCCGCACGATGGCAACCGACCGGTGTTGACCCCCGGTACAGCCAATGGCAATGGTGAGATTTGACTTGCCCTCTTTTTTATAGCCCGGAACGATCGTCTTCAGGAGACCAATAAAGCGTTCATAGAACTCCTCGGTCTGTGGCTGATTCATCACGTAGTCGTAAACGGACTGGTCCTTGCCAGTCAATTCACGCAGTTCGGGTAAGTAATACGGATTGGGTAGGAAACGAACGTCCATCACAATGTCGGCATCGATGGGTAACCCATACTTAAACCCAAATGACATCAAGTCGATGTGAAAGACGTGGACCTCCTCGGTTTCATAATTATGGAAAATTTCTTCACGGAGTTTGCGGGGGCTCAACTTCGTCGTATCAATGACGAGTTGTGCCGCTTGCCGGATCGGAGCCAACAGGGTTCGCTCGCGTTGGATCCCTTCCATCACGCGACCATTACGTGCCAAGGGATGGGCTCTTCTAGTTTCCTTATACCGGGAAACCAGCTCTTCATCCGAGGCGTCTAGAAACAAGACTTGTGCGTTCATCATCCCATGAACGGCTACGTCGTTAAGCATCCGGACAATTTCGTCATAAAAGGCCCGTGAACGCAGGTCCATGACCAGGGCAATCTTGGACAATTTTCCTGATTCACGCACTAAATCCCACAATTTAGGGAGTAACGATGGGGGCATATTATCAATACAGAAATAGCCGAGATCTTCGAAACTTTGCATGGCAACAGTTTTCCCGGCACCACTCATCCCGGTGATAATCACCAGGTGGATTTCATTCGTCATGACACTCCTCCAGCTTTCCTTTTTAAAAACGTCTTTAAGCAGTATAGCATACCGGGCGTGTCTTTTCCTAATATTTCGTTTATCTCCCTAACAAAGTTATCCAATAATCGTTTTCAACCCGTTATTTTCGTCCGATTGTACGAAAAAAGGCCAAGACCGTGGTCTTGACCTTCTGATCGATTAGTTAAGTTTACGACCGACTGCGGGCAAACGCAATCCAGATCGCATTCACGCCGAAGATGATGAAGAACATGGCGATCAGCCCGTTCAGTGACAGGGCCGCGGCGATGGGATGAATGAACAACATGATCCCCACGACTAATGTCACCACGTCCAGGATGATGGACAACCAGTAGAAGCTCCCGCCAAACCGACGCAGGTGACTGGCCACAATCAACCGCTCCAGTGAATCAAAGATAAACCAGAGGGCAAACAGGTACCCTAGGCTCACGATGGCACTATTCATGTCGAAAAAGAACACGATGGCAATCAAGATATCTAGAATCCCAAAGGCCAGCGCAAAGTTGGCGCGTAGCCCGGTTACATCGCGCAACTTCTTGTAGCCGGCAATCGTGGTGAGGCCACTCAATAGGGCCAGCACCGCAAAGATAATGGCCAGTCCGGTTAGGCCAACCTTAGGGGAACGGAGTAATCCCCCGGCCGCAACCAAGAATAAAATTCCGAGAATGAATTCACTCCAGTCGAAGCCCCAACGAGTACGATTCATATTAAACATATCTGCATCTCCTCACAACACCGGTTAGTACGCACCGGTTTTCAACCATTGTACTGGTTTTTAATGGCGCTCACAAGCACCCCATCTAAAAAGACGGGCCAACCCGACGACTGTCGGGCGATCCCGTCTTGATTAAATCTCTATGAGGCTGCCGGATCTGTGTGATCCGCTTCGGTCCGCGCACGGTCTCGTTCCAGAACCGGCTTCAAGTATTGACCGGTATAACTGGCCTGTACTTCAGCCAGTTCCTCGGGTGTCCCGGTGGCAACCACGTTTCCACCGGCTTCCCCGCCTTCGGGACCCAGGTCAATCAAGTGGTCCGCCGTCTTAATCACGTCCAAGTTATGCTCAATGACTAAGACTGTATTGCCCTTGTTGACCAATCGGTGGAGGACCTCCAGCAACCGCTTAATGTCGTCAGTGTGGAGCCCCGTCGTTGGTTCATCGAGGATGTAAAAATTCTTACCGTTCTGTTGCTTATGCAATTCGGAAGCCAACTTCATCCGTTGTGCTTCCCCACCGGATAAGGTGGTTGCCGGTTGCCCCAGCTTAACGTAGCCTAACCCAACGTCCTGAATTGTCTGTAGCTTACGGGTAATCTTAGGAATGGCCTCAAAGAACTTCAAGGCTTCACTGACCGTCATGTCCAAGACATCAGCAATGTTCTTGCCCTTGTATTCAACTTCCAAGGTCTCGGAATTATATCGCGTTCCATGACAAACTTCACAGGGAACGTAGACGTCTGGCAAGAAGTTCATCTCAATCTTCAGGATTCCATCACCATGACAGGCCTCACAACGTCCGCCCTTGGTGTTAAAGCTGAAGCGACCCTTTTGGTACCCCCGGAGCTTGGCATCGTTGGTCTGAGCGAATAGGCTCCGCACATCATCGAACACCCCGGTATAGGTTGCCGGGTTGCTTCGTGGCGTCCGTCCAATCGGACTTTGGTCGATATTGACTAGCCGCTCGATGTTTTGGACCCCTGCAATCTCATCGAACTTACCCGGCTTTTCGGAGTTGTGATTCAGCTTCTGAGCAATAGCGCGTTTCAAAATAGTGTTGACCAAAGTTGACTTCCCAGAACCAGAGACCCCGGTTACCACGACAAATTCGCCAAGTGGAAAATCAACGTCGATCGACTTCAAATTATTTTCAGCGGCACCCGTAATCCGAATTTCCTTGCCATTGCCTTCACGACGGCTCAAAGGTACCGGAATATACTGCTTACCCGACAGATACTGTCCAGTCAGCGACTTCCGAGAACGCATGACCTGTTTAGGTGTTCCCGCGGCCATGACGTGGCCACCGTTTTCGCCCGCGCCAGGACCAATGTCCACGATATAATCGGCTGCCCGCATGGTGTCCTCGTCGTGTTCAACCACGATCAGCGTATTCCCGAGATCCCGCATTTGCTTCAATGAGTTAATCAATCGGTCATTATCCCGTTGGTGTAGTCCAATCGAAGGCTCATCCAAAATGTACAGTACCCCAGACAGGTTAGATCCAATTTGTGTGGCCAACCGAATTCGCTGAGCTTCCCCACCGGACAAGGTTCGAGCGGAACGACTCAGCGTCAGGTAGTCCAAACCAACGTTCTGCAGAAAGGTTAACCGGTCACGGATTTCCTTCAAGATTGGTTGAGCAATTACTTGGTCCTGTTCCCCAAAGCTGAGGTTTTGGAAGAAGTGTAGCTCCTTACCGACTGGAAGGTCCGATACCTCGCCAATGTGTTGGTGGTCAATCTTGACACTGAGCGCCTGTCGATTTAAACGATAACCGTGACAACTCTGGCAGGTTAATTCGGCCATGTATTTCCGCATAACATCGCGGGTGAAGTCACTGTTGGTTTCATGGTAACGGCGATCAATGTTAGGGACAACCCCTTCAAAGGCGACGTCGATGTCACGAACACCGCCGAAGTCGTTTTCATAATGAAAATGGAATTCACGGCCGTTGGAGCCATTTAGAACGGTCACTTGGTCTTCCTTTGAAAGGTCTTTAAATGGTGTATCCATATCAATACCAAAGGCATCGCAGGCCTGTTCCAATAAGGCCGGATAGTATTGCGAACTAATGGGATTCCAAGGCTCGAGGGCCCCTTCACGCAAGGTCTTGGTCTTGTCCGGAACCACCAGGTCCAAGTCGACCTCCAACTTGACCCCTAAACCGTCACATTCGGGACAAGCCCCAAAGGGGGCGTTGAATGAAAACAGTCGTGGTTCTAACTCGCCAACCGTAAATCCACAGACCGGACAGGCATAATGCTCGGAAAAGATCATTGGTTCACCATCAATCAGATCGGCAATGGCATAGCCACCGCTTAACCGTAGCGCCGCTTCAAAGGAGTCGAACAACCGGGAACGAATCCCGGACTTAATCACAATTCGGTCGATAACAATTGCAATATCATGATTTTGATTTTTATTTAGCTCGGGCACGTCGTCCAGGTCCATGGTTTCACCATCGACCCGTACTCGAACAAACCCTTCCCGTCGGATCTTTTCGAAGATCTTCTTATGTTGGCCCTTCTTAGACCGGACGATTGGCGACAATATTTGGAGCTTTGTTCGTTCCGGCAAGACCAGCACCTGGTCAACCATCTGTTCAACACTTTGACTCGTAATCGTCGTCCCATCGTTAGGACAGATGGGCGTTCCCACGCGGGCCCAGAGGAGACGGAGGTAGTCATTGATCTCAGTCACCGTTCCGACTGTAGACCGGGGGTTCTTCGACGTGGTCTTTTGGTCGATGGAAATGGCCGGACTCAAGCCATCGATTGAATCTACATCCGGTTTATCCATTTGCCCCAGAAATTGACGGGCGTAGGAAGACAGGCTTTCTACATACCGTCGCTGGCCCTCGGCGTACAGGGTATCAAACGCCAAGGAACTCTTGCCAGAACCGGATAACCCACTAATGACGACCAGCTTATTCTTTGGAATCGTCACGTCAATATCTTTTAAATTATGGGCGCGCGCCCCGTGAATAACAATTTTATCGTTTGCCAATGGACATTTCTCCTTACTACCTAGTCACCAATCTCGGTCTTCATCTCCATGACTGTATCCCGGAGGGAAGCCGCCTGTTCAAAGTCTAACTTCTTCGCTGCTGCCCGCATTTCATCTTCCAAACGAGCAATCAACTTCTCTTGATCATCACGATCCATATCCTCAAAGTCACTGGCGACAAAATCATCCTTCTCACCAGCATTTTCATCGGTTTTCGTGACCGAAATCAGATCACGAATTGGTTTAATAATCGTAGTTGGCGTAATCCCATGTTTCTTGTTGTAGGCAATTTGCACCGTCCGCCGACGAGCGGTTTCGTCCATCGCAGCCTGCATCGAATCCGTCACGGAATCAGCATACATGATGACCGACCCATGCGAGTTTCGGGCAGCCCGCCCAATCGTTTGGATCAACGACCGTTCGTTTCGCAAGAAGCCTTCCTTATCTGCATCCAGAATCGCCACCAGCGAGACTTCGGGAATATCGATCCCTTCCCGCAACAGGTTAATGCCGACCAAAACATCATACTTCCCTAATCGCAGATCCCGCATGATTTCCGTTCGTTCTAGGGTCTTAATGTCAGAGTGAAGATAGGCCACCTTGATCCCCAAGTCTTTCATATAATCGGTTAAGTCTTCCGCCATCTTTTTAGTTAAGGTCGTGACAAAAGTTCGCTCGTTCTTATCAACCCGAGCGTTAATCTCGCCAACCAGGTCATCCATTTGCCCCATGATTGGCCGGACCTCGATCGTCGGGTCTAGTAACCCAGTCGGTCGGATGATCTGTTGGACAACGTGATTCGTCTGCTCTTCTTCATAAGGACCAGGCGTTGCTGACATGTAAATGACCTGATTCATATGCTGCTCAACTTCATTTAACTTTAGGGGACGGTTATCCAGGGCACTTGGCAGCCGGAAACCATAGTCCACCAACTGTTGTTTCCGTGCTCGGTCACCGTTATACATTCCCCGGACCTGTGGCATGGTCACGTGGGATTCATCGACAACCATCAGGAAGTCTTTAGGGAAGAAGTCCATTAGTGTGTAGGGCGGCTCGCCAGGTTTCCGGCCATCCATCCACCGTGAATAATTTTCAATTCCGCTGGTGTACCCCATCTCCCGCATCATTTCCAGGTCATAGGTGGTCCGTTGCTTCAACCGCTGAGCCTCCAACAGCTTACCGGCACCTTCTAACTCGGCAACCCGGTCCTTCAGTTCCCCTTCGATGCCATTCGTGGCCTCGGCCATGATATCATCGTTAGTCATGAAGTGGGTCGCAGGGAAGATCGCCACGTGTTCACGATCGGCCACGATTTCACCAGTCAGCGCATCGACCTCGCGAATCCGGTCGATCTCATCACCGAAGAATTCCACCCGTAACGCGCGTTCATCACGCGATGCTGGGAAAATTTCGACGACATCCCCATGAACCCGGAAGCGGCCCCGTTGGAAATCATAATCGTTTCGTTCAAATTGAATATTAACTAACTTGCGGAGCAAGGCATCCCGCTCAATCTCTTGACCCACGCGTAAAGAAACCACGTGATTTTTATATTCGGTTGGGTCCCCTAAACCAAAGATGGAGGAGACGGAGGCCACGACAATCACATCGTTACGTTCCAATAAGGAACTCGTCGCCGAATGCCGTAGTTTATCAATTTCATCATTAATCGAAGAGTCTTTTTCAATATACGTATCACTCGAAGGCACATACGCCTCGGGTTGATAATAATCATAATAACTCACAAAGTATTCAACCGCATTGTTGGGGAAAAATTGCTTGAATTCTCCGTACAATTGGCCCGCCAGCGTCTTATTATGCGAAAGAACCAGCGTTGGTTTATTCACATTTTTGATGACGTTAGAAATGGTAAACGTCTTCCCTGTCCCGGTGGCTCCCAATAGAATTTGGGCCTTCTCACCGTCTTCAAGACCCTGGGTTAAAGCCTTGATTGCCTGGGGTTGGTCCCCCGTAGGTTGATACTTTGAGACCAGGTCGAACTTGCGATCCGTCTGTCGATCGATCATGAATGATTGCCTCCCTTACCGATTATTTATTCATCAGAAAAATGGGAAACGTGCTGTTTCCCATCGTGCTCAAATATTTTACCACACCGAACATACTTTCGCCAATTTGCTGTTTCAGTCGGTGAACTTGTCCTGATAGATGGTCACATTAGCCGTTCGGGCTTCCCGAACAATACTGGTCGTCCTGATGGGCGTCAAACCACAGTCTTGCCAAAACGTCGTGGCATCCCGGTCGCCCATAAACACATTCAATTGTAACTGAACGGCTTCCACCCGTTGTAAGACGGTCTTCAACGACTGATAGAGTGTCCGTTGATCATCATGGGTCAACGACTTATCCGCCATCCAAAGTCCCAGCCAAACTAAGCTTGGCAAGGGATAGTCGATGATTAGGTCGACGATTAAAACCAAATGACCCTGGTGGAACACGCCCAGGTAGGCCTTTTGTTCCGGTAAGGCTTTGAATGGTAAGTCGGTGACGTCCTGGATTGCTTCTTGCCGGGTCACCGGATGATCTTGAAAGTGGTTAAAGTAGTCGGGATGAGCCACCTGAAATTGGTAAATCAGATCATCATCCGCATGCGTCAGCTCACGGACGGTCTCGTCAGGCAAAGCTTGTTGCCATAATGCTGCTAATTTCATGCCTGCTTCTCCTTTAATAAATCACTGGTTAATTCGGCCAACTTTTGCCGGTCACTGAAATCCGCCGCCAGCATCTCCGGTAAGACTGCCGATAGGAAATATTGGACACAAGCCATCTGTTTAAATTTCAAAATTGTGGCCAGGCTTTCCCGGTAGATCGACATGTAGACCGGTTCCGGATTGCCCTTTTGAATTTCGCCAAAGGATTCATAGAGCAAATCAACCTTATCGGCCACGGACAGAATTTGCCCTTCCAAACTATCGTCCTTACCCTCGCCTAGTCGACGGGCGTACGCCGCTTGGAATTGCGTGGGGATTTCATTTTCAATAAAGTTCGCGGTCAACGACTTTTCAACATCCGCTAACATCGTCCGGAGCTGTGGTGTTGCATACTTCACCGGTGTCTTGATGTCACCAATAAACCGTTCCGTATAATCGTGATTTAACGACTTTTCATACAACAAACGCCAGTTAATGTCATGACCAGCTTGTTCCTCGACATCCCCCAGGAATTGGGCAACCTCAGCGACCTTAAACGAGTGGGCCGCCACCGAGTGTTGTTCAAACTTGAAATAACCAGGGGCCCGGTTGATCGTCTCTAGGTCGCTCAAACTTTGCAAAAACTGATTCATCCCCATATAAGATTCACTCCTTCTGATGTCATAAAAAAACGGAAACTCCCCGCACCGGGTCGTCTCCGTTAAGTTTACCATTTATTTAGCTGCAGCTGCAGACTTTAGCGATTCGATGTAACTGAAGGCCTCTTGGCCAGCAATCCCACCATCACCAACCGCCGTCGTGATTTGCCGCAAGGTCTTTTGCCGCACGTCACCGATGGCGAAGATACCAGGAACGGTCGTCTTCATATCGATGTCGGTCTTAATCCAACCAGCATCGTCTGTAATCCCAAGTCCGGTGAAGGCCTCAGTCATTGGTAAAGTCCCCACGTAAATGAAGACCCCATTGGCTGCAATTTCGCCCTTGTCACCAGTCTTGTTGTTTAAGGTTGCCACACCGGTAACCTTCATCTCGTCACCCAAGATTTCAGTCACGTTGGTGTTCCAAACGAATTCGATCTTGTCGTTAGCAAAGGCCCGGTCCTGTAAAATCTTTTGGGCGCGTAATTGATCACGACGTACCACGATCGTTACCTTAGAAGCCAAGCCAGCCAAGTAAATGCCTTCTTCGATCGCTGAGTCACCACCGCCGACAACGACAACGTCACGGTTCTTAAAGAATGCCCCATCGCAGACCGCGCAGTAGGAGACCCCTCGGCCACCGAACTTATCTTCGCCAGGTACGCCGAGCTTCTTGTACTCAGAGCCAGTTGCCACAATGACGGCCTTAGCAGTGTAATCACCATCATCGGTTTTAACGATCTTATGGTCGCCATGATCTTCAATGGCCTCAACACTACCATATGCGAATTCAGCCCCAAACTGGGTTGAGCCATCATACATATCCTTAGCTAAGTCCGGTCCTAAGACTGACTTGAAGCCAGGGTAGTTTTCGACTGCTGCGGTGTTATTCATCTGGCCGCCATAAATGCCGCGGTCCAACATTAATACGGATAAATTGGCCCGTGAAGCGTACAGAGCCCCTGTCATACCGCCAGGACCCGCACCAATCACAATGACATCATAATTCTTCAACGTTAGCGCTCCCTTCTGCTGTTTACCATGAGGACACTTTACTATTAAAAAGTAAGTTTGTCACCTATTTCGACTTGGACTCTGATTGACCGCTTAACTTAGCGCCCATTTCCTTGATATAGGCTGTCAGTTGGTCCTTCGTCTCTGGGTGTTGTAGGCCATATTCAATATTGGTCTTAATCCAGCCAAACTTGTTACCCACATCATACCGCTTACCGGTATATTCATGGGCAAATACGCGTTGCGTCTTGTTTAAGTTATCAATGGCATCCGTTAATTGCAGTTCGTTACCCAGTCCAACCGGCGTCGTCTCCAAGGCCTCAAAAATTTCTGGGGTAAATAGGTAACGGCCAATGATTGCCAAATCACTGGGTGCCTCATCCGGTTGGGGCTTTTCAACAAAGCTTGTCACATTATACAGGCCAGGTGCGGTTTCCTCAGAAGGATTAATCACCCCATACTTGGCGGTATCCTTATGCGGCACTCGCATAACGGCCAGTGTTGAGGCACCCGTCTCATCGTACCGATCGATTAGCTGCTTGGTCAATGGGACCTTGCTATCCGTCATGTCATCTCCCAGTAGGACCACAAAGGGTTCGTCACCAATGAAGGCCTTAGCGGTCAACACGGCATCCCCCAAGCCCCGCGGATAAGGCTGACGAATGAAGTACAGGTTCAGCCCAGTGGTTTCCTTGACCTGTCGGAGCATTTCGTCCTTGTGCTTAGCAGCCAGATTGGCTTCCAATTCAGGATTGGAATCAAAGTGGTCTTCGATCGACCGCTTGGACTTTCCATCCACAATCACAATGTCTTCGATTCCCGACTTACGAGCTTCTTCGACAATGAATTGAATCGTGGGCTTATCCACAATTGGTAACATTTCCTTGGCTAATGCCTTGGTTGCTGGTAAGAATCGGGTACCCAAACCTGCTGCTGGAATGACTGCTTTTCTAACTTTTCTCATATCTAAAACCTTCCTCGTATCCCCTATTTTAAAACTCCGACCGGCCTTCGCGTTGCATCAAGTCAGAAATGGCTTGACGAATGTCTTTGCCTTCATAAATTACTTGATAGATCGCCTTAGTAATTGGCATAGAAACTCCCCGTTCCTGTGACAATTCATAGGCTGCCTTGGTGGTTGCTAACCCTTCAATGACCATCCCCATATGGTCAATGACGTCGTCCAATTTTTCACCGCGGCCCAACTCGTCACCGGCTCGCCAGTTCCGAGAATTAGAACTCGTGCCAGTAACAATGATATCACCAACCCCTGACAGGCCGATGAAGGTCATCGGGTCCGCCCCAAACGAGGTACCCAACCGAGAGATTTCAGCTAAGCCTCGGGTCATCAACGCCGCCTTGGCATTGTCACCATAACCCAGCCCATTCAATGCTCCGGTTCCTAAGGCAATAATGTTCTTTAGTGCGGCACCAATTTCCACGCCAATCACATCGGAGTTCGTGTAAACCCGGAAGTAAGATGTCATGAATAATTTTTGCACGTACTTTGCTGCATCCGGACTCTCACTAGCCGCCGTCACCAGGGTGATGTCCTTGCGGGCAACATCCTCGGCATGGCTAGGACCAGAGATAACACTAACTGCCTTACGATTGGCGGCTGGAATTTCCTCAGCCAGAACTTGAGACAGTCGCTTATATGTCTTTTGTTCAATCCCTTTACTTGCATGAATGATTTGCGGCTGTAAATTCTTAGCCGCTAAAATGGTTGCCACTTGGCCAGCCACCGAACGAATAGCCTTAGTGGGCACAACGAACAGAACGGCATCGACATCCGTCAGTGCCTGCGCGAGATCTGAATAAGCCACTAACGATGGAGAATAAGTAAAGTCCTTGATGTAACGCGAATTGGTATGTTTCGTGTTCAGTTCTTCAACTTGGTCCGGGTTATATGACCACAGACGGACATCATGCCCGTTTTCGTCTAGGACGCTCGCTAAGATTGAACCCCATGAACCGGCACCGAGGACTGCAATTTTCTCTGACATAATAATGGATTCTCCTTATTTAGAAAGATTAGTTTGTTTTTGAAATGGATTACCGTCAAGATACGCTGGTAGCGGCGCTGATCGACGGCGCCGATAAATCATAATCGCCAATGCCCCAACGAACAGAACGATCGACAGGACTTGCGAGATCCGCAATAGATGGAATAGCCACAGACTATCCGTCCGCATCCCTTCGATAAAGAACCGTCCGAATGAATACCACAGGACATAGCTGAGGAACACCTCACCCTGCTTAAATAATCCTGGATAATGACGGAGACTCATCAGAACCACAAAGCCCAACAGATCCCAGGTTGACTCATACAAGAATGTCGGTTGCCGGTAGGACCCGGTAATCAACATTTGTTGAATAACCCAGTCCGGTAAATGCAGGCCTTGCAAGAAGCTCAGACTAGTTATTTGACCGAAAGCTTCCTGATTCATAAAGTTTCCCCAGCGGCCAATCGCTTGGCCTAAAATCACGGTTGGCGCAGCCACATCGAGCATCAACCACGTCGGGATAAAGCGCGAACGACAGAACAGATAAACCACAATGCCTGCCCCAATCAACGATCCATAGATGGCAATACCGCCATCCCAAATCGCGATGATTTCCCCGGGATTCTTCGCATAATACTTCCACTCGAAGATCACGTAGTAGAGGCGTGCCGCAATCAAAGCCGCGGGCAAGGCCCACAGAATCATGTCGTAGATATCGTCGGCCTTGATCCCCCGACGATTTCCCTCGCGAACCGCGAGCAGAACAGCGATAATGACTCCGGTCGCAATAATAACGCCGTACCAGTGGACCTGGATGGGGCCCAAGTGAACGGCAATAGGATTAAGCGCCGCTATTATTGGTAACAAGATAACGCCCATCCCCCTTAAGATTTATTCGCATTTTGTTTAATTAGACGTTTCAGATTATCGTCGAAGACCTTAGTGGCATCGTAGCCCATTGACCGCGCCCGAAAGTTCATAGCCGCTGCTTCAATAATGATCGCTAGGTTCCGCCCAGTTTTAACTGGAATATTAATTTTCGGCACCACCACGTCGAAGAACCGTTGGCTCTCGGTGTTGTTACCCAACCGGTCGAAATGGCTGTCATCGTGCCAGAGTTCCAGATGGACAATCAGATCGATATCGACCTCACTTCGAACCGCGCCGGCACCGAAGAGATTCATCACGTCGATAATCCCGATTCCCCGGATCTCCAACAAGTGGCTCAGAATAGCCGGTGCAGCCCCAACCAGGGTCTGTTCGTCCTGTTGATAGACCTCCACGCGGTCATCAGCGATCAGTCGATGACCCCGCTTCACTAATTCCAAGGCGGTTTCACTCTTACCAACTCCGGAATCACCGGTAATCATGACCCCCACCCCGTAAATATCAACCAGGACCCCATGAACCGATTGGCGTTCGGCTAATTTACCTTCCAAGAAGTTGGTCATGTTACTAAGAACCCGAGAAGTCGTGAGCTTGGTTCGCAGGATTGGAATATGGGCCGCCTCGGCCGAAGTCGTCAACTCTTCAGGAGGATCGAGTTGCGTCGAGATCACGAAGGCTGGCGTTTCCGGTTGACACATCTTGGTCATCACATCGACCAATTTATCATGACCCATCCCTTTGGCAAAGGATGTTTCCGTAATCCCTAGCAATTGAATTCGTTTTGCTGGGTAGTAGTTAAAGTAACCGGTTAATTCCAACCCCGGCCGCGAAATATCACTCGTCGTAATCTGCCGATCCAGGTCATCTTCACCAGCATAAATTTCTAAGCGGTTAGCCTTGACCAGATCGGCCACCGTGACACTCTCTGTCATGGACGTTCCTCCTTACTGCATAGCAAACTAACTTAATTTTAGCACTTTACCGAGGTGACTCCTACCAAATTAGCCCCAGTTCCCCAGTTAATTTCGAGCAAAGTGGTCACTAATGATGGCGTTAACAATTGCCATCACGACGGTAATCAGCAATGTGACTCCAAACGACGAGAAACTGAAGTTGCTCCCAATGACGGCAGACGTGAGTTCCAACATGGCTGCATTCACAACCACGCTAAATAATCCCAGCGTGAGAATCGTAATGGGTAATGACAAGAGAAATAAAATGGGTCGAACGATCGCATTCAAAATTGCCAAGACAAAGCTGGCAATCAACGCGATGCCCACCCCAGAAACGTAAAAGGCATGTTGATACGACCCGGCTAACGAACTTTGGAAGAAGCCCGCCAAGGCTAGAAAAATGGCCGCATTGATCAAGATTCGAGGCCAGAAACGCATGACTAATCACCATCCTTATGGTGGTCGTTAACATCATGTTCCGAAACGTCATGAATCACCTTACGGTCGGGCGTCTCTGGTTGTTTCCGCCCACCGGTAAACAGATCGCGAAAGTTGATACCTGTCGGGCGAGAATCATCCAGTGGCATAAAGGTCATGCAGACCGCATAGATTAAAAGACCTAGCGGGCCATGGGTTGGCAGTGCTAATGAGATCAACACATAAATAACCCGCAAGAGGTTCGCATTCCAATTAAAATAAGCTGCGATGCCGCCGAGTACCCCTCCAATTAATCGATTGGTACGTGAGCGAGCAAATTTTTTCTTTTCAGCCATCGACGGTTCCTCCTTAAAAAAACTTCACCTAATAACGCAAGAATAACGAAAGCGACCCCTGAAAGCAAGTTTCCAGGGGTCGCTGGGCGAAATCTTCAACTTTGGTTAAGCTTTAATCGTCATCATCATTGCTAGCCGAATTTAATTCGATAATCTGGCCAGACTTCAAATAAATAATCCATTCACAGACATTGGTAACGTAATCACCGATCCGGCTGAGATCCTGGGCAACGTTAAGGTAAATTGACGCGCCAGTCTCAAATGCTGGGTCCAAGCGCATCTGTTGATAACTATCTGCTCGGACTTGATGATTAAGTTGGTCTAGTTGATGATCGACGGCGGCCAATTGTCGGGCAACATGTTCGTCCTTATTGACGTATGCCGTCAGCACGTCGCGAACCATTTGGGTCGTCAACTGCCCCATCTTATCGATGAGCTGCTCCAACACGGGAATCTTCTGTTTCGTCCCAAACTTAATGGTTGCGTGGGCAATGTTGCGGGCGTGGTCCCCGGCTCGTTCAAGTTCCGAGACCGCCTTTAAGATGGTCACAATCTCGCGCAGGTCGGTCGTCACCGGTTGATACAGGGCAATCATCTCAAATGTTTTCTTTTCAAGGGCAATCTCACGCTCATTGATCTCGTGGTCGTGGTCAATAATCTGTTGTGCGGCCATGGCATCACGATTCTTGAATGAATCAACGGCCTGCTGAATAACTTCACTGACAAGCATGCCCATTTCAGTAAAGTCAGCATCTAGTTCTGCCAACTCATCATCAAATAGTCTCCGCATGATTTAGTCTCCTTACCCGAATCGACCGCTAATATAGTCTTCCGTCTGTTTTTTAGCGGGATTCATAAAAATATTCTTGGTCTGATCTACTTCGACAAGCTCACCGTTCATAAAGAATGCTGTCCGATCGGCAATCCGAGAGGCTTGTTGTAGATTATGGGTCACAATAATAATCGTATAATCGTGCCGTAAATTCAAGAGAGTTGCCTCGATTTGGCTACTAGACACTGGATCTAAGGCACTCGTCGGCTCATCCAACAGAATAATTTCCGGTGAAACGGCCAACACGCGAGCAATGCAGACTCGTTGCTGTTGTCCCCCGGATAACGCCAAAGCACTCTCGTGGAGGTGATCCTTCACTTCATCCCAAACAGCTGCCTGCCGCAAAGATTTTTCAACCACCGCATCCAATTTTTCTTTATCTTTTTCGCCAGCAATTCGTAACCCATAAATCACGTTGTCATAAATTGAAAATGGAAAGGGATTGGGTTGTTGGAAGACCATACCGATTTCCTTGCGGATTTGAACCGTGTCGGCACTGGGTGAATAGAGATCCTGATCCTTAAATTTAATCGTCCCCGTGATGGTGACATTGGGAATCAGATCGTTCATCCGATTCAACGTCCGCAGGTACGTGGACTTTCCACAACCAGAAGGACCAATTAGGGCGGTGATCCCTTTTTCCGTAAAGTCTAAGTTAATTCCCTTCAAAGCTTCTTTATCCCCATAGTACAGATGCAAATCTTGCGTCGTCAAGATTTCCTCACTCATTGTATTTCCTCCTCTTAGCCGAAGTTCCCCGAAACATAATCACTCGTAATTTTAACCTGCGGATTCGTAAAGATTTGTGACGTGGTGTCATATTCCAGGACCCGCCCGGCATTAAAAAACGCCGTGTAATCACTAATCCGTGCAGCTTGTTGCATATTATGCGTAACAATAATGATAGTGTACTTTTGTTTAAGGTCTAATAGCGTGTCCTCCAACTGACTGGTTGAGACCGGATCCAAGGCGCTCGCCGGTTCGTCTAACAACAAGATATCTGGCTTAACGGCAATGGCGCGCGCAATACATAGCCGTTGCGCCTGTCCCCCAGAAAGGGCTAAAGCACTTTTATTAAGTTCATCTTTGACCTGATCCCACAGGGCTGCCTGCCTCAACGAGGTTTCAACAATCTCGTCCAGCTGATGCCGGTCCGTAACCCCCCGTAGCTGCAAGGCAAAGGCAATATTGTCATAGATCGACTTGGCAAACGGATTGGGGCGCTGAAATACCATGCCGACCCGACGCCGCATCTCATAGACGTCGATCGCGGGCTGGTTAACATCCACGCCCCGATACATAATCTGACCAGTCACGGTAGCAATCCGATCGTTCATTCGGTTCAAAGACCGTAGAAACGTCGACTTGCCAGAGCCAGAAGGCCCGATGAGTGCCGTAATCTTATGATTGGCAAACTGCAGATCGCCTTCGAACAACGCCTCGTGTTGACCATAGAAAACATGCAAATCGTGTGTCGACAGGATAATGTCTTCCCCCACATCTGTCAGCTGGGTCACGTGGCGTTCCTGCATCGCTTCATCATCGCGAACATCATTACTGGTTAACATGGCGACCTCCTTACGCTGACGTTAAACGCTTGTACAAACGTTTACCCAAATAGCGAGCAGCAAAATTAAATATCAAGATGGCTAAGACCAAGACAGCCGACGATCCCGACGAGATGGCTTTCGCGTCCGGCATAATGCCTTCCGAATTAATCTTCCAAATGTGTACCGCCAGCGTTTCGGCCGGCCGCATTGGATTCAAGGGGCTAGAAATGTTGAAAGGATTCCAGTCCATAAAGTTTAAGGCAGGGGCACTCTGGCCGGCCGTATAAATCAAGGCCGCTGCTTCACCAAAGACCCGACCCGCACTCAAGATTACCCCGGTTAAAATACTGGGGACGGCGGCGGGAAGAATCACCTTGGTCACCGTTTCCCACCGCGAAAGCCCTAAGGCTAAGCCCCCTTCTCGCTGCGTCTCACTAATTGTTCGCAGGGAATCTTCGATGCTTCTGGTCAGCAGTGGAAGATTGAAGAAGGTCAAGGCAAAGGCCCCCGACAGGATCGAGAAGCCCAATCGGAGCTTCACCACAAAGAAGAGGAATCCGAACAACCCTACCACCACGGAAGGCAATGAACTTAAGATTTCAATGGCCGTCCGAATAGTCGTGGTTAGCCAGTTATTCTTGGCATACTCATACAGATAAATAGCGGCTCCCAAGGCAATGGGAAAGGAGATCAACATGGCCAAAAAGAGTAAGTAAAACGAATTGAACAGTTGCACCCCAACCCCGCCGCCTTTGAGAAAGGCCTTGGCGGGAGCCGTCAGAAAGTGCCAACTGAGTTGTGGCGTCCCACTGATCAGAATGTAACCCAATAGGGCTAAGAGAATCAGGACAACGAAACCGGCAATCCCGTACAGCGCCCCAATAGCCATTTTATTTTGCGTTTTCGAATTCATGCCTGCATCCGCCCCTTTCGACCGATTAATCGAATAATTAAATTAAACACGAGGGACATCAGCAAGAGGACTAAGGCCAGCGACCACAGGGCATTATTTTGTAATGAACCCATGACGGTATTCCCAATCCCCGTTGTTAGCACAGAGGTCAGTGTCGACGCTGGTGCCACCAAACTACTTGGCATGAGCGCCGCATTCCCAATGACCATTTGAACCGCCAGGGCCTCACCGAATGCCCGTGCCATTCCAAAGACTACGGCAGTCATCAGACCAGGCGTCGCGGCTCGGAGAACCACCTTATAGATGGTTTGCCACTGAGTGGCGCCCAGCGCCAACGAGGCCTCCCGATAATACCGCGGAACCGCCTTTAAAGCATCGGTACTCATGGACGTCACGGTTGGTAGAATCATAACAAACAGGACACAGGTTCCGGAGAGAATTCCGAACCCACTACCACCGAAGACCGCGCGTGTCACGGGAACCACGACGGATAGCCCGATAAATCCATACACCACCGATGGAATTCCCACTAGCAATTCAGTGACTGGCTGAAGAATCTTCGCCCCACGGTTGGGGGAAATCTCATTCATGAAGACGGCAGTCCCAATTGCAAAGGGTGTGGCCACGATGGCCGATAAAATCGTAATCAAAAATGACCCGACAATCATCGGCAAAGCCCCAACCTCGGGGTTACCGTGAGCATCTTTAATATTGGGGTTCCACGTCTTCTCCGTTAAAAAATCCCAGAGGCTAACGTGATTTGTGGCGAAGGTGGCAATCCCCTTGGAGGCCACAAAGCCGATGATTCCGACCACAACGGCGACAATCAGAAGCAAAGCCGAAAAGCTAATGAAACGGCCCCAACTTTCGAGACGAGCGGCTTTGGAATGACGTTTCAGTTGGCGTTCCAGTTGTTGCGTCGACTTCATACCTACTCACCTCCGATTTTAGTAACTTGACCATGAACATCGCGGTCAACGGTCATCTGGTCCGGGGAAAGATAGCCCAATTGCCGAACCAGTGTCCGCTGAACGGCCGCCGACTGGACGTAGTCAATGAATTTAGCCGTCAAGCCTCTAGGTTGACCCTTGGTATAGAGATGCTCATACGACCAAATTTTCCAGGCATTGGTCGTGACATTTTCTTCCGTCGGTTCAACCTGATCGAGCGCAAGGTCTTGAACCGTTTTATCCACGTAAGAAAAGGCCACGTAACTAATGGCCCCGGGCGTCGTGGCCACAATCGATCGCACCATCCCGGAAGAATCCTGTTCTTGGGCAGTCTTCGAACGGCGTCCCTGCAGGCCAAACTGTTCAAAGGTTGCCCGAGTTCCACTGCCTTGTGCGCGATTGATCAGTACAATTGGCAGGTTAGCACCACCGACCTCCCGCCAATTATTGACCTCACCGGTGAAGACTTTAACTAGCTGAGCGGTTGAAAGATTCGTAACGCCCACTTTTTTATTCACAATTGGTGTGATTCCCACCACGGCCACGCGGTGGTCCACCAGTTGATTGGCTTTGATGCCCTTCTGTTCACCGGCAAAGAGATCGGAGTTGCCAATTTGAACGGCACCTTCTTGAATCTGGCTCAACCCCGTCCCGGTTCCCCCACCTTGCACGTTAACAAAGGTGCCTAAGTGTTCGCCGGTATACTGTTCACCTGCCGCTTCAACGAGTGGTTGTAAGGCCGTTGATCCCACAGCAGTAATCGATTCGCCAGCGTGACTGACCTGACGCGTCTGGTAAGCGTAACCCCCTAAGGCAACGAGCGCGATCACAATCAGTCCTTGCACCCAGCGTTTCTTTGACATACCAAAACCTCCTATCAGTCGAGCCACTGACTCAACCATTTCACTTGTCAGTATAGCGAACAAATGTAAATGTCCCGTAGACGTATTGTAAAGGTTATGTAAATGCACCCCGAACCCGACCATTTTTCGCCCAATCAACTAACGAACTCAGCTAACCAGATCCAACATTAATCCGCTTTACGACCATTAATGATGATGATGATGATTCCATACAAAAAGCGTGAGCCCAAAGCTAATTACCTTTGGACTCACGCTTTGACGATCTAAAATCATATAACAAAAGAGTCTAGGCTTTTGTCCCAGACTCTCGTTTCAAACGCATTTAACTTTTCCAGCCTGGCCTTAGGGCATGGGTACAATCGGAAAGGTCAAGGTCACCGTTGTCCCCACATCGAGCGTGCTTTCAAGATTAATCTTGCCATTAAGCGACTCCACCAACTCACGAACAATTGCCAGTCCTAGGCCGCTCCCACTGATAAGTTGATTAGAGTGGGATAACTCGGCCCGGTAAAACCGCTCAAAGACCCGTAGCTGGTCCTGCGGGGCAATCCCAATCCCGGTATCCGCAATCGTTAACGTCCACGATACGGTCGTCACCTTGGAAGACAGCGTTACCGTTCCTTGCGGGCGATTATACTTGATAGCGTTGCCCAAGACATTCTTTAGGATCTGATCAAACTTATGAGGGTCGGTCACTTCGACAATATCAGGATCAACTTGATTGATTAATGTCACTTGATTTACCGCCGCCAAGGGTGACAGCAGGGTCACCTGACTGGCTACCTGCTGACCGACGGGCGTCGCCGCTGCCTCCACTTGATTTCCAGACTCGATATGTGAAATCGTCAACACATCATTAATGAGCTCAACTAATCGTTCTGATTGTTGGTCAATAATCTTGAGAAATTCAATCGACTTCTCAGGGTCATCCTTGGCCCCCGCCAACAGCGTCTTCGCAAATCCCGAGATAGCGGTTACCGGTGTCTTCAACTCGTGGGAAGCATTCGACACAAAGTCCATTTGCATCTGCTCAACGGCATAGACCTCGGTCACGTCATACAGCAGAACGAGCACTTGAAAATAGTCCTGCGAAGTCGCCGTATAAATTGCCCGCGCGTCCACCGTCAAGTCACGGGTCACCCCGGCCAGCTTCAGCGTACGCTGCTGTGTGCGTTTTTCTGACAACGCGGAATTGATGAGGCTCGCCAATTCAAATTGACTGATGTCCTGAGTGAACGGATGCCTGCGCGGCGATATTTGATGCTGTAAGAATTGTTCCATGGCCGGATTGGCCAGCTCAACCTTTCGATAACGGTCAATCACCATCACCCCAATCGGAAGATAGTCCAGCAGCGTGGCAAACTCTTGGTTCTGTCCCGCCATCTGGCGTTGAACCTTACGCTGATGCGTCTGCAGATAATTAATCTGTAGGGCTAACTCCTGAAACGGATCATGCGGCGAAAGTAACACGTGAGCCGGTGTTTCTTCGTGACGAATTCCCTCAACCTTTTTGGTCAAAATGTGAATCCGGTTTTCGGCCCAGTGCCACACCGTGCCCAATCCCACCGTCTCCAACAACGCCAAGGACCATGCAACCACTAGTGCCCACGGCTCTTGGGCGGCCTGAACCAACCAGACGAGTAGCGAGTTGACCAACCCGATAATAACCCAGGCGCCCGCTAGCCGTTTCATCATGATGGCACCTCAAAGGTATAGCCAAAGCCCCGGACCGTTTTGAGGAGGACCGGATGCTTAGGATCCAATTCAATCTTCTCCCGCAAGTGTGAGACGTGAATGTCGACCATCCGAGTTTGTCCACTATAATCAAAGCCCCAAACCCCTTCGAGTAGTTGTTCTCGGCTCCACACCTTCCCCGGACGCTTTGCAAAGAAGAGTAAGAGTTCAAATTCTTTGGGTGTGAGGTCAATCTGCTGTTGTCCTCGCATGACCCGAAATTTATCCTGGTCAATAGTTAAATCGCCAACCCGGAGTCGGTGATCGTTACGTCGCGTCACATTTTCCTGTGGTTGATCGTCCCGATACCGCCGCATGACCGCCTTCATTCTGGCAATCACCTCGCGCGGACTGAATGGTTTGGTGATATAGTCATCCGCGCCGAGTTCAAGACCAAACACGGTATCAAACTCACTGGTCTTTGCGGTAATCATAATAATCGGGGTACTAATCTTTTCTTGTCGTAAACGCTTGGTCACTTCAACACCGTCCATTTTAGGCAGCATTAAATCCAACAGAATCACATCAAATTTTTCATGCAAAGCTAAATTCAAAGCCTGTTCACCATCAATAGCGGTGACGACTTGGTAATCCGCTTGTTCCAAGTTATATTGCAGCAAGGTCACGATTGCTGGTTCATCGTCGACGACTAGCACTCTAATCATTGATTACCCCTCCTGATCTCTGAATAACACGATCCCAATTTCGTGTGGTGCTCCCGAGTAAATAGCGGTTTCAGTTACCTTGAGTTCCCCGGCTACATCCCGTACCCGCAAATGACAATAGGTAGGGTTGCGTAAGAGGGCCTCATAGAAACTGGTTTCACTAGTCACCGGTTGCTGATTACATTCTAGAATAATATCTCCCGGCGCCAATTCAAGCTTAACGGCCGGTGTCTGCGGGCGAATCGCTAGGACCCGAACCCCGTTATCCACTTGAGAATACCAGAATGGCTGACGGGCGTCATAACGTTTTGCTTGCCATAGGATCAGTCCGTAACCAACCAACAAGACGACTAACCCAATGATCAAATCTTGGGGTCGGAAATACATCCACGCCAAGCCAATAATTGCCAGTCCGGCCAATGGTAGCATCCGCTTCCCTAGACGCCGGTAAACCGCCTGAGGAATCTGCCGAAACACGGTAAACCGCAGTCCCAAAATCAAAGGAATAATTAAAATTGCAAAGGAATGACCTTGAATATTGAAGACCGGCCAAAAGGCCCAGTGACTGCTGAACCAATCACCCGGCACCAGGGTCACCATGGGAATAGCCAGGAACTCTCGCCATGGGTAACCGGCAATCCGCTTACCCCGCTGTTTGGCATAAATTCGCGGACTATTGAAACGGCCCCCGTAGTTAGCTAGCCAGTGACCCAACAACAAGAAGACCATCAGTACCAGCCAAAAAAAGTTTTGGTTGCCGACCAAGTGCCAACTCAGGCCCGTTGGCTGCAGGTCTGGCCATTGGGTTATGTATGCCTTTGCCACCAATGTGAGCCCGGTACTGACGACTATCAGCGTCAAGGGCAACACCGTTGTGGGTAAAATAATCAAAGTTATCAGTGTTAAAATTTCATAAATCACAATCCACACTAGCGGCAGACTGAATCCCACGCATAGGTTTAAGACGGCCAGGCCCAATCCTAAGCCGATCCCCTGCGTCAATAAGTGACGTAATTCATAATGATCACTATAAACCGCACTACCAAAGTCATGGCGTTCGTGTTTGATTCGTGCTCGACTCGTTAACCACAGTCGCAGAACCACTAGCCAAACCACCGGTTGAAGCACAAAGCTTCCCACCGTTATAAATGTCCGCATCCAATCGACACCTTCCTTGAAAATACTGTTCCCAGTATATCATGAAATAAAAAAGGGTAACACGACATTCGTGTTACCCTCACAACCATTATTGTAATAGTCACTGGCATTGGTCCGCTTAACGAACAAACATCACGCGACGGTTTAATCTGGATTCTTTTGACTCAATTGCCACTGAAGATAAGCATCGATGAAGGGGTCCAAATCACCATCCATGACCGCCTGACCATTCCCAGTTTCGTAGTTGGTTCGGTGATCCTTAACCATCGTATAGGGATGGAAAACATAGGAGCGAATCTGCGATCCCCAGCCAATGTCCATCTGGTCGCCTTCCAACTTGGCCTTCTCGGCAGCCTTTTTCTCTTCTTCACGTTCATACAGCTTAGCTCGCAACATCGCTAATGCCGTCTGCCGGTTCTGCAATTGTGACCGCTGCGCCTGACTCTGGGTCACAATCCCCGTCGGCAAATGAGTGATGCGGACCGCTGAAGATGTCTTGTTAACGTGTTGCCCCCCGGCCCCGGACGCCCGATAGACGTCAACCTTGAGGTCTGCGGGATTAATCTCGACATCCACCGTATCATCTAGCTCGGGTAAAACATCAACCGAGGCGAATGAGGTGTGCCGCCGACCGGCAGAATCAAATGGCGAAATTCGGACTAACCGGTGAACGCCCTTTTCGGAACGCAGGTAACCGTAAGCGTTATGCCCAGAAATCAACAACGTGGCACTACTCAAGCCGGCTACATCTCCCGGTTGATAGTCCAAGACGGTGACCTTGAAGTTATGTTGATCTGCCCAACGGGAATACATCCGCATGAGCATGTCACCCCAATCCTGAGATTCCGTACCCCCAGCCCCAGGATGAATTTCTAAGATCGCGTTGTTGCGGTCATACCGCTGATTCAACAGCAGATTGAGTCGATACTGCCGTAGGCTAGCCGTAGTTGCCGTAAAACTTTGTTCAAATTCCGCCTGCATATCCGGGTCGGCCTCTTCTTGCAGCAATGACACGGCCACATCCAAATCCGCCACCTGGTCCGTCAGATGTTGAAATTCGTCGACTTTTTTCTTCATCTCATTGGTTTCATCGATTAATCGCTGTGCCTTAGCGGCATCATCCCAAAAGCCGGGATCAGCCATCTGGGCCTCATTGACACTGATGCTTTCGTTTAAGGCATCAAAGTCAAAGTGACCTCCTAAAGCCGGTCAGTTGATCACGCATGGCCGCAATTTCGCGTTTTGCATCACTTAATTCCATGGTATTGGCTCCTTTTTGTTTTTTAGAAGAAAACGAGGCTGGAATGACTTCCCGCCTCGTTGACTCGTGCCCGCTTATCGGGTAATGTTTTGTCGAATTTCAGACTTCATGAACAACCGCGTGGTGTCGTAATCAATATCAGAAATCATTTCCCCAAACATCCGGAAACCTTCCTGTTGATATTCAACCAATGGGTTCAATTGGCCGTAACCACGCAAGCCAATTGATTGGCGCAATTGGTCCATGGCATCGATGTGATCAGTCCAATGGGAATCGACCACACGTAACAGCACAACCTTTTCGAATTCCAGCATTTGTGCTGGATCGTAGAGCTGCTTTTCCTTCTCGTCATAGACATCTGCCGCCAAGTCCATGAAAAATGCCTTAATTTCGTCGGCCGACTTGTTCTTCAAGTCATCCAAGCTAATCTTTTCAGGGGAAACCATGGCAGAGATTCCGAAGTCAAGTAACGTATCCAGATCCCAGTCCTTTTGATCGCCCTGCGTATGGAGATCGACCACTCGGTCAACGGTCCGTTTAATCATTGGCATTAAGACCCACTTCAGGGACTTGTCCTGATTAATGACTTCATTCCGTTCGCCGTAGATAACGTCCCGTTGTTGCCGCATAACATCATCGTATTGCAAGACGTTCTTACGCGAGTCGTAGTTGTTCCCTTCAACCCGTTTTTGAGCCGATTCAACTTGCTTGGTAATCATCTTGCTACGGATAACGGCATCTTCACCATCAACGTTCATCCGTTCCAGGAAGCTCTTAACCCGGTCGGAACCAAACCGCCGCATCAGGTCATCTTCCAAGGACAGGTAGAACTGCGTCATACCAGGATCCCCTTGACGACCGGAACGTCCACGAAGTTGGTTATCAATCCGCCGCGATTCGTGTCGTTCGGTCCCAATAACTGCGAGGCCACCGATTTCAACCACGCCAGGTCCCAACTTAATGTCGGTCCCCCGCCCAGCCATGTTGGTGGCGATCGTCACGGCACCACGTTGACCGGCGTTTTGGATGATATCAGCTTCCTTGGCATGATTCTTGGCATTCAAGACCACGTGAGGAATTTGTTCTTCATCTAAACGTTGTGACAGGTATTCAGAAGTTTCCACGGCAACGGTCCCAATTAACATAGGCTGACCCTTTTCATGGAGTTCCTTGATTTCACGAACAACCGCGTTGAATTTAGATTCCAACGTTGGGTACAGTAGGTCAGGTTGGTCAACCCGCACAACTGGCTTGTTCGTGGGCACAGAAATAACTTCCATGTTGTAAATTTCACGGAATTCTTCGGATTCAGTCTTGGCCGTACCAGTCATCCCGGCAAGCTTCTTGTACATCCGGAACAAGTTTTGATAAGTGATGTTGGCCATGGTCTTAGTTTCTTCCTGAATCTCAACGCCTTCCTTGGCCTCAATCGCTTGATGCAAGCCATCGGAATAACGCCGACCATCCATAACCCGACCAGTAAAGGAATCAACGATCAAGACTTCACCATCTTGCACCACGTAATCCTTGTCCCGCAACATAATAAAGTTTGCCCGCAAGGCTTGGTCCATATGATGGGTCAAGGCGGTATTATCGGTATCATATAAGTTATCCAGGTTGAAGTACTTTTCAGCCTTTTCAATCCCAGTGTCGGTTAAGGCAACCGTCTTAGATTCCAAGTCAATCTTGAAGTCATCGTTGTCGTGTAAGGTTTTAGCAAACCGATCAACTCGACGATAAAGCGCGCTGGTTCCTTCAGATTGACCAGAAATGATCAATGGGGTCCGAGCCTCATCAATTAAGATAGAGTCCACTTCGTCGACAATTGCAAAGTTTAATGGCCGTTGCACCATGTCTTCTTTGTAGACGACCATGTTATCCCGCAGGTAATCAAACCCGATTTCCCCGTTGGTGGAATAAGTGATATCGGCATTGTAAGCTTCTCGCTTTTCTTCAGGCGATTTTTCGGCAGAGTTTAACCCAACGGTCAATCCCATCCAGTTGTAAAGTTCGCCCATTTCGGTAGCATCCCGAGCAGAGAGGTATTCGTTAACCGTAACCACGTGAACCCCTTTGCCGGCAATGGCATTCAGGTACACGGGCATGGTCGCGGTCAAGGTCTTCCCTTCACCGGTTTTCATTTCAGAAATGTTCCCTTCGTGGAGGACAATCCCACCCATGATTTGGACGTGGAATGGATAGAGACCCAGAACCCGCCGAGCACCCTCACGAATGGCCGCAAAGGCTTCAGGCAAAAGGTCGTCTAAAGTTTCGCCAGCTTGATAACGCTGTTTAAACTCAGGCGTTTTCGCCTTCAGGTCGTCGTCTGAGAGCTGTTCATATTGATCAGCGTAAGAACCAACCTGATCCGCTAATTTACTGAGGCGTCGTAAAGTTCGGCGATCACTTTCGACCCATCGTTTCAAAATATTTGGCATGTGAGAATTCCCTTCAGTACATTTAGTAAGTCTATTTTAAAGTTACCCATTTATTTGCGATAATTCAACCTACAGTTTACCACTATCCCAGCCGAGATGAAACTATTCCACATAAGCCGTTCAGCGTAAAGCGCTTCCTTTGGCGCCAGTTCAATAAAAAAAGGCGTCGCATCACTGCGACACCCTCAATTGTTGAATTAACGATCATTACCGTCGGCTTCGATTAAACCATAACGACCATCATTCCGCCGATAAACAATGCTAATGCCATTAGTTTCGGCATCTTCATAAATAAAGAAGTCGTGGCCTAACATGTCCATTTGGAGAACAGCTTCTTCATTGTCCATTGGCTTCAATGAAACGCGCTTGGTCCGAACAACTTCTAACTTGCCATCGTCTGCTGAATCTTTGTCAGCAGCATCGTCAGTTGAGAAGTCAAGGTTCTTGTAACCCTTTTCCCGCGACTTACGGTTGACCTTGGTCTTGTATTTGCGAATTTGCCGTTCCAGCTTATCCGTTACCAAGTCAACACTGGCATATAAGTCTGGGGAGGTTTCCTCTGCCCGTAATGTCAAGTATGGGAGTGGGATTGTTACTTCAACCTTAGCGGTCTTATTTTGGTAGACCTTCAGGTTAATATGCGCAATTGCCTCAACGTTGTTATCGAAATATTTCTCTAACTTGCTGATACGCTTTTCGACGTAATCCCGTATTGCGTCAGTAACTTCGATGTTTTCACCACGAATATTAAATGTGAGCATAAAACTTCTCTCCCTTCAGCCAAGAAATCACTTGGCTTGCTCAGCATTAGAAGGACCACTCTTCTAATATGCTTTGCTTACTAATATTATAATGGAAAGCCTTCTCATAAACAATTAATCTAATGATTTTTATTGAAGTTTATCGGGCTAATGTCAGGCTAGTAACCGCTTTCGCGCCCCCTAAAATAATTTCAGCCGCGGCATGTCGCAAGGTCCGACCGGTGGTGTACACGTCATCGAGTAATAAAACGCGTTGGCCGGCTAACAGTGGGGCCGCTTTTTCTACCAACTGAAAGGGCTGGGACGTCCGCAATCGTTCCGCCCGACTCTTGGCTGACTGAGGTTGAGACTTATGATGGGCTTTAACTGTGAGCGCTTGAAAATAGGGCTGATCAGTTAACCAGGCCGTGACCTGATTAAAGCCCCGGTTTTGCCAGGTCGCCAAATCAACCGGGATCGGCACCAAGATATCATACTCACAATCTAAGAGGACCTGCGTCAACACTTCCTGGAAGACCCGCCGCAACGCGTAGTCACCTTGAAACTTATATTGCTGCATATAGGCCTTGAAGCTGGCATCATACTGATAAACTGCTCGATTGTTTAACTGGTTAGTCCCCCAACGATCACAGTCACGGCAGCGTGTTTGGTCACGTTGCTGGCGACCACATTGCGGGCAATGATCAGACGTTATTCTTTGAAAACTCTGCAGGCACCTCTCACAAACCGGTGTGCTGGTCAATGGACCCAATCGCCAGATCTCCGCCAACGACAGTGACTGGCCCAGTACTCGATGACACCAAACACAGCGCATCAGCTGATCCGTCCGCCGAGTAATCGACCTTGCCGATTCAATTGCCCAATCATGTGTTGGGCCCCTTGAATCACCCGAGTTTGTGAATGGCAGTAACAAGTCACCTCGCCAGTCGGATACTGGGCAGATCTCCCAACTCTTCCAGCAATTTGAACCAGAGCCGCGGTCGAAAACACCTCGTCATCCCCGCCAAAAATAATCACGGCCACATTCGCAAAGGTCACGCCCCGTTCTAGAATCGTGGTAGTAACTAGAAAGGGGATCCGGTGCTCACGCATGGCCAGCACCTTCTCTTGACGTCGTGGATCGGCTGCATGCACCGTGACTGCATCCAAGATACCCGCCCGATCCAAGGCCGCTTGAACTGCTTGTAAATCGACGACATGGGGAACGAAGAGTAGAAACGGCTGATGGTCGGCCAAATACCGCCGTACTTGCTGCGTTAACTTGGCGGGCAATCGACCATTTTCAAGACGCTGTCGCCAATGCCAAACTATTTGAACGTCGATCTGTGGTAACAGCACCCCGTGGTATCGAAGCGGAACATAAGTGACGGCCAGCTCATGGCGCCGAACTAGGCGCTGCAAGTCTGGACCGGGGGTCGCCGTTAGGAGCAGCTGGCTACCAGTGGGCTTCTGGGCGGACCGAACGGCTGACTGCAGCATAGGGCTGCTCCGAAGGGGAAAAGCATCCACCTCGTCGACGATGATCCAATCGAAAGCCGATTGGAACCGTAGCAGTTGATGCGTGGTGCAAATGGTTAATTGAGAATAGGTATAGGGCCGTGTCTGACCGCCATACAGAATGGCTTGTGAGGTTGTCGCAAAGGCTCGTTGCAGGCGTGGTGCCAGTTCAAGACAGACATCTACCCGTGGTGAGCACCAGGCGACCCGCCAGCCCTGCGCCAAGGCCCAAGCCAGTGCCGGAAAGGCAATTTCCGTCTTCCCCGCTCCCGTCACGGCCCACAACAAATGATTCCGATGAGCCCGTAAATATTGTAGAACGGCTCGTGAGGCCTGCTGTTGCTGGGGGCTCAAACTCCCAAGCCAAGATAAGATTGGCGTCGATTGCTGGCTAAAACGATTAGGCTCGGGAATAGTGTATAATTTATCTTGAGTCGTTAATCGCCCCATTTGTAGGCACTGTCGACAATAGCCATTACCATTGGGCAATCGATCATTTGAATGGGTCCACTGATGACATCGTTGACACTGCCAGCCTTGGCCTAAGGCCACTAGCGCCGGACGCCCCGCTCCGTGTTCCGATGGCTGCGGGACTTGACGGCCAAACCAACTCTTCTCGCTAAGCATATTTACCCTCCTTATTTTTGCTAACTAGGGTAACTCCGCGCGAGCATCGTTATTTTTTCTACAGAAAGAGGCTTTTTTATGGAAACCGACTATTTAACCATCCGAACCAATGGCACCCATGAACTAGAAATTAAAAAATCTCGTTTCATCGCGGATCTCGGTCGAGCCACCGATGAGACCGCCGCCAAGGCCTTTATTGCAAACATTACTGCCAGGGAATCCAAGGCCACTCACCATTGTTGGGCGTATCTGATTGGCGAACACGACGAAATTCAGCGTGAAAGTGACAATGGTGAGCCTTCCGGGACGGCCGGGGTTCCCATCCTAACCGTGCTGCAACGTAACCACCTGCACAATGTGATTGCCGTGGTGACGCGATATTTTGGGGGTATTAAACTGGGAGCTGGCGGCCTCATTCGGGCCTACAGTAATGCAACCTCTACCGGGATTGAAGCCACCGGCGTCGTCAAACTGGTTCGTCAGCAAGCCCTGACGATAACGGTCGACTACGGAAACTTTGATCGACTCAGTCACTTTCTCACCGATGAAAAAATTTCGGTGTTGGATACAACGTACGGCGCCAATGTTGCCGTGACAATTGCCGCCGACCTAGCCGACGTCACCGCCGTTCAAGCAGCTATGACCAATCTACTCAGCGATCGATTGTCGATTGTGATCGGCGACATCGATTATCATGAGGTTCCCGTTGAAATCAATGCCAGTCGTCATTCCGACGACTAAAAAAGTTGCCCCAACTAAATTGTTGGGGCAACTTTTCGTTAATCGGAGTTTTTCGAAGTCATCTTTTTAACAATATGTTTGATCCAGTGAAGCAACGGCTGCCGGTCCGACCCAACGAGCCCAATGGCCTCCACAAATAGCTCTAGTCCAACTAAAATGGCAATCGTCAGCAGAACCGATCCCCAAATGGTCGACAACGGATACAACAGTGAGATAAAGGAGAAGATTAAGGCAATCCCATAAATCACGAGCACCGTTTGCCGGTGAGTCAGGCCAAGTTGCATAAGCCGATGATGCAAATGATGCTTGTCGGCATGAGAAATGGGCTGACGGTTTAGGATTCGCCGAATCATCGCATAAACGGTATCCGTAATGGGGACCCCCAGAATAATCACGGGAATCACAACGGAGATAAACGTGACGTTCTTCAACCCATACAACGAGAAACAGGCAATCATAAACCCAATGAACTGAGCTCCCGTGTCCCCCAAGTAAATTCGGGCCGGAAAGAAGTTATATGGAAGAAAGCCAACCATCGCGGCAACCAACGCAAAAATCATAATGGCCACCCAGGTATTAGCCAGATTTAGGAAAAACAGCCCGGTGATTCCTGTAGTCGTCAGCGCAATGATCGACACCCCGGTCGCCAAGCCATCAAGGCCGTCGATCAGATTAATGGCGTTGATGATTGCCACAATCCACAAGAGTGTAATGGGCAATGCCAACCACCCAAAGTGCCAGGCACCAATGAATGGTAACGTTAGATACCGCATGCGGACACCCGCCACGAAGTAAACTTCCAAGGCGGCTAATAACTGTCCAAATATTTTCTGCCGCGGCGTCAACTCAAAGATGTCGTCGAGCATCCCTTCAGCCACGATAATACATTCACCACCAAAGAGTCCCCACAACTGTTGCGTTGGCATCTGGTCGCGAAGTAAAAACATGGTTGAAAAGGTAAATGCAATAAAAATTGCCAGACCACCAATGGTCGGCATTGGTACCTTATTGACCCGCCGCTGATTAGGCTTATCCACCGCACCAATTTGGAACGCAAACCGGCGCACAAATGGTGTTAGGACTGCGGAGATAATCATGGTAGCAAATAAGCTAACAATAATCTCAAATTTCATAGAGCGTCCTCTTTCTTTCCTAACGTATCTTTTGCTAATTATACAAATCTCCCAAATTAAACACAACCGCAATTTAAGGTTATAACTGGTCTAACCGGTTTGTCTAAGTCACTTAATTAATTCACAAGCCAAATTTATTGCATCCTGTGTACCGGTTCACAATTAGAAACGTTATAGGAAGCGCTTACTATCAATTTAATCATCATTACTTGTGCACAAGTAAGCAGCTGAAGACCGAAAAAACACAGATTAAGCTTGTGCAAAGACTGTATAAGCCATATAATGGATTTAAGGTATTGAGAAAGGTTTCACATTAACCTTTATCGGGTGATATCGTCCTTTTAAGTTTGTGAAATTTTTCCTTGTTTGTCACCCTGGGTTTGATTTTAGAAAGGAGATTTTTCTATTGGCTGCTAATAAAGATGTTGAAAAGGTTGATTCGGCTGAAGAAAAACCCGCTTCTCCCATCCTAATTCAAATGGGGATTTTCGCTGCTATTTTATTTGTTTCCAGTTTAATTTCCCCCTTATTTCCGGCATCATTTCCAGTACCAACGCCGGTTATTGGATTAGTCCTCCTATACATTCTCTTGGCTTCTCATATCGTGAAGTTACGGAATGTGGAAAAGTTTGGGGATTTCATGATCAGTCTGATTGCTTTTCTGTTTGTGCCATCGGGGATCCAGTTGGCCGCGAGTCTGGACATCCTTAAGACTCAAGGTGTCCAAATCGTTGTTGTTGTGCTCATCGCTACCATCGTCCTGTTGGTTGTGGTTGCTTACACCGCTGCCTTGCTCATCCGGATTCGGAAGAATGTCTTCCACCGTAACGTTGACGTCGACGACGATGACTAACCTCATCTCGTATTCGCAAACAATAAATAGAAAAGGATGACGACATATGATGATCTTAACTGCGACCCCGCACATGGCTGTCTGGGGTAAGTGGCTAGGCGATGCGTTGGGCACCAACGCCGCTGGAGCTTCTGCTGGTAATGCACTCTTTGGTATTTTTCTTTCATTAGTTGTGTATCTGTTCGGTCAATGGTTATTTAAGATTGGGAAAGGTTTCTTCCTCTTTCAACCACTGTTTGTGGGGATGGTCTTAGGGATCTTCATTCTCTACCTGATGGCTAAAGTCTTCGGCACGGATACCGCAACCTTCTACAAGTCAGCCTACCTTCCTGGTGGGAATATCATCTTTTGGTTCTTGAATCCCGCAACGATCGCCTTTGCCATTCCACTGTATCGCCGGAATGACGTAGTCAAGCGGTTCTGGCTAGAAATTGTCTTGGCACTTATTATTGGGTTAGTTATTTCTCTATTCATTATTTACTACGCCGCCAAGTTGTTTGGCCTGGACAAGGTGGGAATTGCTTCCATGTTGCCACAAGCCGCAACGACTGCGATTGCCATGCCAATCGCCACAGCCATCGGTGGGAACGCCGCTGTAACGGCTATGGCCTGCATCTTAAACGCCGTCATTATTTACGCGTTGGGTGACTGGCTGGTTAAGTTCTTCCGGATCAACAACGATCCTATCGGTGCCGGGTTAGGTCTTGGGACCGCCGGCCACACGGTTGGATCCGCTAAGGCTCTTCAATTAGGTTCCATTCAAGGGTCAATGGCGTCCATCGCCGTGGTAATTATTTCCATCGTCGTTGATATCGTGGTTCCACCATTTGCCACTATGATGGGCTTACGTTAATTTAAAATTCAGTCATGATAACTTAAAATGGCCTCCGCAATCAGATGATTGTGGAGGCCATTTTTTTAATTAGTCTTTTAAGTGATAATTGTAAGTAGACACGATGATGTTTTCCCGTGAGTTCAAAATTGCTCGTAACCGCAATGCTGTCTGGTTATGCAAAACATTCTGCCAAGGATGCCGTGGCACGAATTGTGGAACCAGAACCGTCGTGGTGAAATTACGCTCAGCCGCCCGTTTGGCAATCACGTCACAGAAGCGTAGGGTTGGCGTGGCGATGGACCGATAAGAGGAATGAATATCCACGAACCGAATGTCTGGAAACTCCGCCTTAAATTCCTGAGCCGTCTTGTGTTCCTTCTCTGGATTCTCATCGAAGGACACATGCATGGCAATCACGTAATCACCAATCGATTGTGCATAGTTGATGGCGCCGGTCGTCACCCGAGTAATGTTGCTAACCAGGACGATGACAGTTGCCCCGTCATAACTGTGAATATCGGCCTTAGCCTTTTCTGCCACCCGCAATTGCCGGGCAACGTTACGGTAATGATGTTTGATACGGTAGAACAGCCGCAAGACCAGTGGCATGATGATCAGATATGGCCAAACATTGCTGAAATGTTGCCACAATAAGAGGATGACCAAACCCAATGAAATCAATGCCCCAATTAAGTTGATAAAGGCCTTACCAGCCCAGAAGCCCTCACGTTCGCGGAACCAGTGAATAATCATCCCGGATTGAGAAAGCACGAATGGGACAAACACCCCAATCGCATACAGTGGGATTAACAGCGTTGTTTGACCATGGAAGATAAAGATCAACACGATCGCTCCAACCGCTAACGAGATAATGCCGTTGGAATAACCCAGCCGGTCCCCGCGATCAAGGTACGCATGTGGCAAAAACTTATCCTTTGCCAAGTTGTACGCCAGAATTGGAAAGGCGGAAAAACCTGTGTTAGCTGCCACAGCCAAGATCATGGCCGTCGACAGTTGCAACAGGTAATAGAGCACGCCGTGGCCAAAGACCCCGGACGCAATTTGTGACAAGACCGTTTGACTACTCTCGGGACGAATGCCCATGTAGTAACTCAGATAGGTGATCCCGGCGAAGAAGACCGCCAAGATAGCCGCCATAATCGCCAAAGTCGCTGCCGCGTTGTGCCGCTTGGGCTCCTTAAAGTTAGGCACGGCATTACTGATGGCTTCAACCCCAGTCAATGAGGAAGACCCCGACGAGAATGCCCGGAAGAATAGTAACAAGGTCATCCCCTGCACGCTACCATTCATTGGCGCTGCGGCATGATAGGTAATATTGCCGGTCGTGATGTTGTAAAGCCCCATCCCAACCATGACAATAATCATTCCGATAAAGAGATAAACTGGCACCGTCAAAAACGACGCCGATTCCCGCATCCCCCGTAAATTCAACAACATGATGCCAATCACAATTAAGATTGAAATCAAAACTGAATACGGATACAGAGCTGGAATGGCCGAAGTGATGGCCTCAGTCCCTGACGTCGTTGAAACAGCCACCGTCAACATGTAATCGACCAACAAGGACCCCCCGGCAACTAAACCGGCAGATTGTCCCCAGTTCTTGCTGGCAACCACATAAGCGCCACCTCCAGAGGGGTAAGCGTGAATAATTTGTTGGTAGGAAAGCGTGATCGCAAACAACAGAATTAAAACCAACGCAGCGACCCACAATTGATACATGAGGGCGGCTGCAGATAAGGTAATAAGAACTGTGGTGATTTGCTCAGTACCATATGCCACGGATGAAAGGGCATCAGACGATAACAATGCTAATGCTTTAAACTTGGTCAGCGCCTGGCCACCTTCGTCCATAGTCTTGAGGGGTTTTCCAATCAAAACCCGCTTTAAATAATGCCACATGACTACTTTCTCCTTATCTCCACAAATAATGAAACGGGCCTCAGCCCGCTTAACTCCTTCATTCATCGAAATCTGAATGCAGACGTAATTCTACTACAATTACCCCCACATTACCACACCTCAAATAGTTAGCAAACCTTAAAAACGTTTACTTAGCAATTAAATATCCCACCAAACTTTTTACAAAAATTCAATCATTTTCGGCCACCATCTGAACACATTATAGTATGATGGAAATAAACAAGGAGGGACACTATGTCAACTATTATTAATGGCGTGACTTTCTTTCAGGACGGCCTGAATCCAAAACCGGTCGTACAAAACCACGTGTTTCCCTACACCGATATCGCCGAGAAGGTCTTCAAAGAACATCATATTTATCTGATTGCCCGTGGCCACCAGACTAGCCGTTACCCCGGCCGTTATCAACAAGTCCGGGTATCAAACACTTTTCGAACGGAACCTTATACCATGTTCTTGTCTGGCCACCACTTCTTTAGCATGGGTGCCTTTAGTCTGGCAGCCAGCAATCTGCCACTAGACACCATTGTTGGGCGTTACTCTTCCATCGCTAGCAGTGTGCATCGATTCCCGCTTAGTCACCCGACAAAGCGGTATACGACTTCCATGTTGACATACGACCGGAGCACTTTGGCGTTTCAGCAATACTTACAGGATTCTGGCAACACCGTTGACTACAAACCCAACACAGAACCAAATGGCGGGCCTCTCGTCATTGGTAACGACGTGTGGATCGGTGCCGAGGCTCGCTTTGTCCCTAAGCCACTGACAATTGGTGACGGCGCCATTGTGGCCGGCGGCGCCCTGGTAACGAAGGACGTCCCACCCTATGCGATCGTTGGTGGATCGCCAGCAAAGATTCTTAAATACCGGTTTCCGGAACCCATCATTGAACGGTTAATGGCCCTTAAATGGTGGCAATACGGCTATGGCGACCTAGCCGTTGCTCCAGATGATGATATCGAGACCTTCCTCGACAAGGTCGAACAACAGGTGGCAGACGGCGACCTGCAGCCCTTCACCCCACCGGTGACCACGCTCGATGACTTCGTCGAAATGGCCGAACGCCACGACAGCATTGAAGACGGTCAGGACTAGCCTTAAAGCTTGAACGAGTTGTTTTGCCGACTGGTGAAACAACTTTTTATTCGGAAAGACAAACAGCGACTCACTGCCAAACTGTCATTGGCAGTGAGTCGCTGTTTTAAATTCATTTTAAATGTGGCGCATTGACTACATCATGCCGCCCATTCCGGGGTTAGCTGGTGCAGCGGGTGCAGGATTGTCGTCTGGCTTATCCGCCACAACGGCTTCCGTCGTTAATAATAGCGCAGAAACGGAGGCAGCGTTTTGCAGCGCAGAACGAGTAACCTTAGTTGGGTCGGTGATACCGGCCTTAACCATATCTTCATACTTGTTGTCCGCAGCGTTGTAACCAATACCAGGCTTTTCACCCTTCAAATGTTCAACGACGACAGAGCCTTCGACCCCAGCGTTTTGAGCAATTTGACGAACAGGTTCTTCCAAGGCACGGAGAACGATGTTAACACCGGTCAATTCGTCGCCTTCGGCTTCAACCTTTGCCACGTCACCAATGACGTTAATTAAGGCAGTCCCACCACCAGCAACGAAGCCTTCTTCAACAGCGGCTCGCGTAGCGTTCAAGGCATCCTCAATCCGGTACTTACGTTCCTTCAATTCGGTTTCAGTAGCCGCACCGACACGAACAACTGCAACCCCGCCGGCTAACTTAGCCAAACGTTCCTTCAGCTTGTCCTTGTCGAAGTCAGAAGTGGTTTCTTCGATTTGACCCTTGATTTCAGCAACCCGGTCCGTGATTTGTTCCTTAGAACCAGCGCCTTCAACAACGGTCGTGTTATCCTTCGTGACATTAACCTTTTGGGCTTGACCCAATTGGTCAATCGTCGTGTCCTTCAAGTTAAGACCTAAGTCATCGGTGATGACCGTCCCACCGGTCAGAACGGCGATGTCTTGTAGTTGTGCCTTACGACGGTCACCAAAGCCAGGTGCCTTGACGGCAACGACGTTGAAGGTCCCACGCATCTTGTTCAAAACCAAGGTTGGCAAAGCTTCACCAGTGATATCATCAGCAATAATCAGGAGTGAACGACTTTGTTCAACAACGGATTGCAACAATGGCAAGATGTCTTGGATGTTCCCAATCTTCTTGTCAGTAATCAAGATGTAAGGGTTGTCGAGGTTGGCTTCCATCTTATCGTTATCGGTAACCATGTATTGTGACATGTAACCGCGATCGAATTGCATCCCTTCAACCACGTCTAAGCTGGTATCAACACCACGGGATTCTTCAATAGTAATCACCCCGTCGTTACCAACCTTTTCCATGGCATCGGCAATCAACTTACCGGTGTCCTTACTTGCTGAAGAAATGGAAGCGATTTGGGCAATGTCATCCTTCGTCTTAACGTCAATGGACATCTTGTGCAAAGCTTCAACAGCTGCACTTGTTGCCATTTCGATCCCACGACGGATCCCAACAGGGTTAGCGCCGGCGGTCACGTTCTTCATGCCTTCATTAACGATCGCTTGGGTTAAGACAGTGGCCGTCGTGGTCCCGTCACCAGCAATGTCATTCGTCTTGGAAGCAACTTCGGAGACCAACTTGGCTCCCATGTTTTCAAAGTGGTTTTCCAGTTCGATTGACTTAGCAATCGTTACCCCATCGTTCGTGATGGTGGGATTACCATAACTCTGTTCCAACACAACGTTGCGACCCTTAGGCCCTAAGGTTGTTTTAACTGTGTCAGCTAACTTATCAACCCCAGCTAACATTTCGCTGCGGGCATCTTCAGAAAATTTCAATTCTTTAGCCATTTTTGAATTTCACCTCATACTAGATTTTTTTGACTTCGTATCAGTGGGAAAGTCCCTAGTCAATAACAGCGACTAAATCCTTTTCGTGTAAAACAAGGTAAGTCTTGTCGGCATACTTAACTTCCGTACCGGCGTACTTGTCGAACAATACCTTGTCGCCAACCTTAACGGCTGGGGCTACCTTATCGCCATTGTCTAACACACGGCCATCGCTAACGGCCACAACATTAGCCGTTGAAGGCTTTTCTTGGGCATTACTTGCTAAAACAATGCCACCAACCGTGGTTTCTTCTTCTTCTGGTTGATCCAAAATGACGCGGTCTCCTAATGGTTTTAACACTTGAATCCCTCCAATAAACTTACTTTTTAGCACTGTTAGCACTTGACTAACATAAGTGCTAATCACAGTATCTAATATATGGTTTTTCGATTTAAAAATCAAGGAATTTGACAAACAAATTGCTGCCAAACACCTGACCAAAATAAAAAGGCCGAGACCCAAGTCCCCGCCTAGCTGCTGCCTAATCTTTATGGTTATAGTGTTCCAAGAAGTAAATCAGCGTTTGTAATTCATTCGTCAAGTCAACGTTTTGTACCCGAACATCCTTAGGGACCGTAATTCTAAGGGGGGTAAAGTTCAGGATTCCTTTGACCCCGCCGGCAACGGCGTCATTCGTGACTTCTTGGGCCACATCGGCCGGTACCGTCAAGATAGCCACTTGAATCTGCTGTTCTTCCAACTGCTTCCGTAAATCCGTCATTGGATAAATCGGTACGCCACTCTGAATAGTATTGGCCAACTCTTCATTAACATCGAAGGCCGCACTGATTCGCACATTACCATCCTGATGAAAATTAAAGTTTAACAACGCATGACCCAGGTTACCCACCCCGATCAACCCAACGTTGGTTAGGCGATCTTGATTCAAGATCTTCTTAAAGAACTTGACCAGGCTTTCAACATCGTAGCCATAGCCACGCTTGCCCAGGGCACCAAAGTACGAGAAATCACGACGAATCGTGGCCGAATCGACCTTAACGGCATCGGACAGTTCCGTTGAAGAAACGCGGGTCTTATCAGCATCCAGTAAAATATTCAGGTAGCGATAGTAAATCGGCAACCGCTTGGCTGTCGCCCGGGGAATTTTCTGATCAGTCAAAAATAATACCTCCTATATAAAATAGCTGCTTTGCTTCTAACTTATTAGCGTCTTAATGAATTTAAGTTCACGTGATTGTGAAATCCACTTCCTCACAGATTATAGCATAACCGCCCCTCTTGTGAAAGAATTTGCAAATATTTTTCACAATTATTTCCTAATTTCGGTCTCCCCAGCGAATATGCTAAAATAGACTTAATAACTCTGAGCAACAGTTAAAGGAGGTTCAGATCGGTGATTCTTTTACAAGTACAACAGGTGACCCGCCGATTCGGGGCGTCAGTGCTCTTCAGTAACGTGAGTCTCGACGTGCCGGAGCACGGTCGGGTCGCCCTAGTGGGACGCAACGGGGCTGGAAAATCCACCCTACTCAAGATGATCGCGGGTGAGACAACTCCCGACGAAGGCCAGATTACCACCAAGCGTGGGCTCACCTTCGGCTATCAGGCCCAAAATGCTGGCCTGGCGTCAACTAAGACGGTCTGGGCAGAAATGATGAGTGTCTTTGCCAAACTTCAAGCCATGGAGAAACGCATGCACGAATTGGAAAACAGCATGAGTGATCCCAACATTATCGCAGACCAAGAACAATTTAACCAGGTCTCCGCAACCTATGACCAGCTACAACAAGACTTCAGCGACCAAAACGGGTACGGCTACCAAGCCGAAATTCGGGGAGTACTCCACGGTTTTGAATTCGATGAAAACTACTATGATAAACCGATCAACGAGCTGTCTGGTGGTCAACGAACACAGCTGGCCCTCGCCAAACTACTACTGGAACGCCCAGACCTGTTAATCCTGGACGAACCCACCAACCACTTGGACGTGGAGACGTTAACTTGGCTAGAAGGCTACTTACAAGGCTATCCTGGCGCCATCCTCGTCGTTTCTCATGACCGCTACTTCCTCGATCACGTGGTCAACGACGTGTATGATATGGCCCACGGTGGCCTCGTGCACTACCCGGGAAACTATTCCCATTACATCGATGCAAAGGCTGAGCGATTACGGCGGGAATGGAAGGAATATGACAAGCAACAGACCGAAATATCCAAGCTGGAAGACTTTGTGAATAAAAACATCGTTCGCGCCTCAACGACTAAGCGGGCCCAAGCCCGACGAAAACAATTGGAAAAGATGGACCGGATCGACCGACCCGAGGGCGATGAAAAAGTCGCCCGCTTCTCCTTTCGGCCCCATCGTCAAAGCGGGAATATCGTCTTGGACGTGGTCAATGGTGCCATCGGTTATGAACAGCAGACCCTTTGCACCCCTGTCAATTTGGATATCAAAAAGCATCAGGCGGTGGCTATCGTGGGCCCCAACGGAATTGGCAAGTCCACGCTCTTAAAGACCATTCTTGGCCGACTCCCGGCCATTCAGGGCCAGATTATCTTTGGCACCGGCGTTGATACGGGCTACTATGACCAAGATCAAGCCACCCTACACCCTAAAAAGACGGTGTTGCACGAACTTTGGGATGATCATCCCACCACACCCGAGGGCGACATTCGGTCAATTCTTGGGAGCTTTCTCTTCACTGGTAGCGATGTGGATAAAGCTGTGCACAGTCTCAGCGGGGGTGAAAAGGCGCGCTTACTCCTCACCAAGTTAGCCCTACGCCATGATAATTTCCTAATGCTAGACGAGCCGACTAACCACTTGGACATCGACAGCCGCGAGGTCTTGGAGAACGCACTGAATGAATTCGATGGGACCATCCTTTTTGTTTCCCATGACCGCTACTTCATTAACCAGGTCGCAACCGAAGTGGTTGAGCTCGAGCCGACCGGCACCACCCGCTATTTAGGTAACTACGACTACTATGTCGACAAGAAGGCGGAACAGGCTGCCTATGCTGCCCAGGAAGCCGCCGAGGCCGAAGCAGCCCATCCAACCGTTGACCAGCCTAAACAGACCCAGGTCGATTACCAGCAGCAAAAGGAACAACAGAAAGCTAAACGGAAACTTTCCCGCCAAGTCGACGCGCTTGAGGAACAGATGAATGACCTCGACGCCAAGAAAACGGCGGTTGAAACCGAGATGAGCGCTCCGGAAAACTTTAACGACGCCGATAAACTAGCCGACTTACAACAGGAACTCACCGCTGTGACGAATCAACTAAATGAAACCGAAGAATCCTGGACCGAAAAGAGTCTGGCCTTAGAAGACTTCACGGACTAATCGATCAAAAAACCACCATCTCTAGCGAGCACGGTGGTTTTTTTAATCAATATTTTGGCAATGGGACCCGTCATCGACGTTAATCGTGGTGCCGGTGAGAAATGACGCCCCTCGACTGACTAGAGATGATGATATTGCCGATTGCAGCCGGGTGCGCCAGCCGACCCCTTTCTCACCACCGATTCCGTGCCCCCATTAAGTCGGCCCCTTAACAACCGTGTGGCCAGACCAATTCCAGAAAATCCACCTGCGATCACCCCGACCTTGCCATCAAGCTTGCTAGCCTAATCACAGTATTCAATAAAGGCCACCCATTAATAACGGGTGGCCTTTGATCATTTGTCACTATAAGAATTACTTCACCGAGTTCGCCAGCCAGTCAAATTCTAGGCTTGGATCGGCGTTCAGAGTCGCGTCGGCAAAGACCCCGTGCTTGTAAGCGACGTATGCAAATGCCCCAATCATGGCAGCATTATCGCCACACAAGTTCAGCGGTGCCTTGACCAAGTGAGTCGTCGGGTTGTGTTGCAAGTCTTGCTCCAACCGTTCCCGCAGACCAAGGTTGGCGGCAACCCCACCGGCCAGGATCAGTTGCTTAACCGGATAGTCGGATAGGGCGCGCTGAGTCTTTTCCGCCAAAACATCTACCACGGCTTGTTGGAAACTGGCCGACAAGTCCTGCTTGTTCAGCGTTTCGCCAATTTGATCAGCATGATGGGTTGTGTTAATGAAGGCACTCTTTAACCCACTAAAGCTAAAGTCAAAGTTATCGTCCTTTTCCATGGCCCGCGGAAACTTAAAACTATCGTGCCCCTGATGCGCCCATTCATCGACCGTCTTGCCAGCCGGATAGTTAACGCCCATCACCCGGCCAACCTTATCATAGGCCTCACCGGCAGCGTCATCACGAGTCTCACCGATAATTTCAAACTCATTCTCGGCTGGCATATAAACCAGCTCGGTATGCCCCCCAGAGACCAGTAAGGCCATCGCCGGAAATTCGATGGGTTCCACGTAGCGCGCCGCGTAAATGTGCCCCGCCATGTGATTCACTGGAATCAATGGCAAATCATGGGCAAACGCCACGGTTTTAGCCGCCGTTACCCCAATAAGCAAGGCCCCCACCAAACCGGGACCATAGGTAACAGCAACGGCATCGAGGTCCGCATAGGTCACAGCGGCTTCACTCAGAGCATCCTTGATACACAGTGTGACCTCTTCGATATGGTGACGACTGGCAACTTCTGGCACCACGCCACCAAATCGTTGATGACTCTTGATCTGCGTCGCCACGATGTTTGACAAGATCTTGTGGCCATCCTCGATGACCGCCACACTAGTCTCATCACAACTTGATTCAAATGCTAAAATTAAATTTCGGTCTTTCGTTGGACTCACTCCTCTTACTCCCTGTCGTCTCATTAAAAACGGGCGGCACTGGCCACCCTACTCGTCTGCCGGACTGACCTTACTAAGATCCAAGACCATGTCAACCGCGTCCTCGTGGTCCCCAAAGTAGTAACCGCGCTTAATGCCGGCCTGTTCAAATTGCAGGCTCCGGTACAACCGCTTGGCATTGACATTGGAGATGCGGACTTCGAGGCTCATACTTTGATAACCCAAGCGCTGTGCCCGTTTAATCATGACTTGAATCAGGTGTTTCCCCAACCCATGCCGTTGAAAATCCGGAATTACCGCGATATTCGTGATATGGGCATCGCGTTCCCGCTCCTCGAAGGTACACCCAATAAAGGCAAGCAATTGATCATTCTTGCGAATCACTAGGTAAAGTCGATCGCGTTCACGACGAAGCTCACTGGCAAAGGCGGTGGCATCCCATGGTGCCTGACCAGAATAAACGGCCCGTTCGATCTCAATCATTTCTGGAATATCGGTGAATAGCGCTTTCGCCACAAAGTAAGGAATCCCATTGATGTCGACACGCTGATTCTTAACATCCAACGCCTCTTCACGAACCACATCCTGACGATCGCCAAAGATACTCTGATACCAGATTCTAAATTTTTTCAACATAGGATTCAGCATCCCTTCCCGGATTCTTGGCCCGCCAATCTGCTTCGGCTTGTGTCAAGCGTAAGTAGTTCGGGACAAAGTGGTCGACATCAGCAACTGGTGTCATTGTGGCACCAAGGAGACCAATGGTCGCCGCCTGTGGCAGGTTAAGCCACGGACTAACCTGGGGAGTAGCCGCGGAAACGGTCGTCTGAATGCTCTCCGCAAAATGACCCGCATCACCAAGGAACCAGATTGGTTCACCATACTCCTTCACTTCGGAAAGAAAATCAGCCACACTCGTATGGGCATCGGCAATCTCACTCACTGGCTGCCCCTGCTTGATTCGGTACAACCCAGCAAAAACATTCTGATTGCGAGCATCAAACATGGGGGCAACTAGCGCGCCTTCGACGGGAACATTGGCGGCTAAAGTCGCCAAACTAGAAACGGCCACTAAATCGATATCTAACGTTGCCGCCAAGGTCTTCGCCGTTGTGACCGCCAAACGAATGCCGGTGTACGAGCCGGGGCCAGCGGCAACGACCACCCGATCCAAGTCGCTGGGTTGCATCCCCGCCATACCCATCAACCGTTCGATTTCGGGTAACAGGTACTCGGCATGCTTTTGATGCACCGTCACGGTGACCGCTGCCAGAACTGTTTGATCCTCTAAGACGGCAACACTCAGGGGACGGTTAGATGACTCAATTGCTAAAATCTTCATATTTAATATTCCCCTTCAAAATCTCTCATCATTGTAACGCTGACCACGCTAAAGATCCCACTCTAACGCTCACGCATTGCCCAAGCGGCATTGGCCGTGGCCGCCGTGGTAGCGCCCATCATAATTCGATGTTGACTAGTCGTGGCCGTATGACTAGCCACACTGGCAACCGCTTCGCCATAACGAACCTCATTTTCAAATCGAATTTGAAAATCGCGGAGTTGATGTGTCCGTAGAAACTCTGCTGGTAAGGCATCCAACATCCAGTCAAAGTAATGGGCATTGTTCACATGACCATTAGCGTCGATATCGAAGTAGCGAACTAGGTAGGGCTTGGTTTCAGTCGTTTGCGTTTCGTCAAATCGACTTGGCCGTGGTAACCGTGGCAAGCGTTTAACGGGCGCCGTTTCATACGGCGCAATAATTTCCATCGGGATCGTTGCAATCTTTCGGGTGGCATAACTCATGGCTACCCAGATGGATTCACCATAGGCTAACGTCGTCCCATCGGCAGCAAACAACCAATATTCCCGGTAGGCAAAATACTTATTAAAGGCCGTCGCCTTGGTCTTAACCACAACGGTATCTCCCGCCAACGGCATCCGGGTCACCTGGAAATGGTACTGAGTCACCACCCAGCCAACCCCATGGGACTGCACAAAGTCCACCCCAAGGCCCAGGTTATCGTTCTGGTCTTCCGATACCAGTACAAATAAATTAATTAATTGAGCTAGCGTTAACCGTCTGGTGTCATCGACCTCATGGTCAACAACGCGATGGCTCTCTGAAAATTCATTGGCGGCCAAGCTGGTCACTCCTTATCAAGATGATGGTATTCACGATAAACGTCCTGTTTCTTTAAGCCACGTAACTTTGCGACTGATTTGATCGCAGCGTTAGGCTTGTCACCGGCGGCGATGAGCCGGTCAACCTGTTCCTCAATCGGTTCACTCAGATCCACCGTTGCCTCGTTAGAGATTGGTTCGGGGTTACCACCAACCAAGACGACAAATTCCCCTCGAACCGTATCCGTGGCGGTCCAAGTGGCCAGTTCGCTCAGGGTTCCCCGTAGGAATTCCTCATAGCGCTTCGTCAGCTCTCGACATAGGACCGCTGGCCGATCGGCCCCTAGGCCATCTACCAGATTCGTCAACGTTTTCTTCAGTCGATGCGGCGCTTCATAAAAAATCAGGGTCTCTGGTCGCTGCGCTAATTCGGCAATCTCGGCCCGTTGATCCTTGGGCTTACGGTCCAGAAAACCATAAAAATAGAAGGGTTGGGGAGCTAGCCCCGAAGCGATCAAGGCGGTTAGCCCCGCATTAGCCCCAGGCAATGGCACCACCGGAATATTAGCTTCGACACAGGCCACAACCAGCTCGTGTCCGGGATCAGAAATAGACGGCATCCCCGCGTCACTCACTTGAGCAATCTGCATGCCAGCCGCTAACTTGGCCACTAGCTGAGGGATCCGTTCCTGGGTGTTGTGTTCATGAAAACTAATTTGCTTCGTTTCAATTTCAAAATGATTTAACAGTTTCTGAGTATTGCGGGTATCTTCGGCGGCAATTAAATCCACGTCCTTTAAGGTCTTGACGGCCCGAAAGGTCATATCATCTAAATTACCAATTGGCGTTGGAACCAGGTACAAATGCCCGGTTGATTCAGCAGGAAAGCTGCGTCGTCGTTCCATTATTGTTAGCCTCCCTATTGATCACGATAAATAACTTCTAGACAGAAGGCACATTCTTCATCCTGCTTACGCCGCGTGCCATAAAATTCACGACAAACATGGAACCCTTCTTCATACAATTTCTCCAAAATTTGCCGAGACTTCGAGAGTCCTTGTGGCGTTTGCGGATCCTCTGGCAGACTCTTCTGCAGTTCCCGTAACAAATCGCGGAGATGTTGGTTTTCAATTTCCAACTCGGCATTCTGCTCGAAGACCTGGGTCAATTCGGCCTGCAGATCAGTGAACTGACTCAGCGTTTGTTGCAATTGATTCTCTAAATTCTTCAGTTGATCATACACTGCCTGTTTATCCAAGCCGTGACCCTCCTTTGTCATTTTGGCGCCTAACGCGTCTGTTCCAAGATCCGTAGCGTTAAGGCCTCTAAGATTGTTTGAAAATTAATATTCCCGGCCAACTGACTGCGGGTGCCCAGGCACAACGTCATCACATTGACTAGTTGGTCCGTGGTCAGCTGGGTTGCGACCCGTTGACTCACCTTGGCTACCTGCGGATAGGCCAGTTGGTCATTACTCAGCTGGGTCGTCTGCAACCGCAGAGCATCATGCCAAACGGCCACCAGCATATCCAATACGATGCCCTGCCGCTCACGATTCGTCGCCAGCGGAACCAGCTCCGTTTGTACCCGAACAAAGGCCCGTTCATCTCCCTCACAGCAGGCCGTAAACCATTGGCCAACTTTGGCTTGGGCGTCGCCCAGCCAGTCGTCAGCAATCAACTCGGTCGCCGCGGTTACACTCTCGGTCAGTGTCGCTAATAGTAGTCGTTGACTCGGAACCACGCCGGCTTTTTCCAATTCATTAGCCAGCTCCTTGGGAGCGACCCCAGGAAAATCAACCACCTGAGTCCGCGACAGAATTGTGGGCAAAATGAGATTCTTGCTGGCCGTCAGGAGCAAGGCTACTGTGTTCCCCACTGGTTCTTCAATAAACTTCAGCAGGCTGTTAGCAGCACTGGTCGTCAACCGGTCAACCTGGTCAACGATGAAAATCTTTTGGTTGCCTTCGACCGCGCTCTTAGAAAACTCCGCCTTCAAGTAGCGGACTTGTTCTACCTTAATTCGTTGGCCATCCGGGACGACACTCACGACGTCCGGGTGATCCCCGGACAGAATCCGCCGGCATTCAGAACATTCCCCACAAGGTCGCCCCTCGGCCGTTACATTTCGGCAAAAAAGCCGCATGGCAATGGTCGTTGCCACGACCTGACGTCCCGTACCATCGGCCCCATTAAACAAATAGGCATGGCTTAACTCGTGCTTCGTAATCAGATTCATGAAATGATTCACCAGCTGCGGTTGTAACCGTTGGGCGGTGGATAGCAAGGATTCCTCGGTCATTGGTGCCCCCTAAAAGTGGTGAAATTGGTCAACTGGCAAGACAAAGACGGTTGCGCCACCGACCTGCACCTCAACGGGGTACGATGAAGTACTGTCTAACTGCGCATCTAAGTTAACGGGTGGCGTCATAAATTGTTGACGCGTGTGGCTGGCATCTTTGATGACTTCCATCGCGTCGTCTACCCGTTCATCTTCAACCCCTACCAGAAAAGTCGTGTTCCCCGACTTGAGAAAACCACCAGTGGTGGATAACCGAGTCGCACGAATATTGTGTTCGATAAAGTCATTACTTAAGCGGTTAGCGTCCTTGTCTTGGACGATGGCAATGATTAATTTCATAATTATCTTCCTCCGTAATTATCCGTTCAAATGGTCTTTGGTAAGATTGATTGAATTAAAGCTAAGGCTTCCTTAATCACCTGATCGGGCGACTGGGTCGCATCAATCAGTTTAATCCGGTCAGGTTCGGCCGTCTGTAGCCGCAAATAAGCTGCCCGAACTCGGTCATGAAACGCCGTCTGTTCAACATCCAGGCGGTCAACCTTTGCCGGATTCCGGTGGGCTTTAATTCGCTTGAGGCCAACCGTTGCCGGTACGTCAAAATAGATCGTTAATGCCGGTAACAAGCCATCCGTGGCGAACTGATTCATCTCAGCCACTGCCGCTTCCCCAATTTCACGACCCGCTCCCTGATACGCGACCGAACTATCCACATAACGGTCACAAAGAACAATCTGATTGTTCGCCAAAGCGGGGAGGATCGTCTCGGCCAGGTGCTGGCGCCGGGCCGCAGCATAAAGCAGCGCTTCCGTTCGGTAATCCATCGCCGTATTTTTCCGATCTAAAATGATCGACCGAATACTCTCCGAAATAGGATTACCACCCGGCTCGCGAGTCACCGTCAACTTTTGCCCAATTGTGGGTTGGAGCTTAGCTACTATTGCCTTCATTGCACTGGTTTTCCCAGCACCATCGGGTCCTTCAAAACTGATAAACGTTCCTGACACAATCCTCGACCTCATTTTTTATTGATAGTTATATTGTACTTGAATTGATAATTGATGTCTATTTGCATCAATGGGATTCCTAAATTTCCCACCATATTAAAAGCGTTTGGGGACCCCCAAACGCTTCAGTCATCGGCAGTCAATCTGACGCCATGAATCTCAGCTAGTCACGGAAAACCGCCGCCGAAATATGTTTGCTTCGAACCCGACGAAGCCGGGCCTCACGATATAAAAACAGGTAGGTCTGACGAGCCAGCGCAGTATTGGCAATCATCTGATTGTCAGCATCGGCAATGGCCTCTTCGGTTTGCTTGGCGTGATCCCAACGATCCTTTGCCTCGTCAATGCTCGACAAGAGATCATCATCATAGGCTGCCTTCAATCGCGGCAACTGCCGTTTCTTTCGTCCAAACATCGCGAATTCCTCCCTACATTTCTGTACGGCCTTCAACGGCCTTAAATAACGTCATTTCATCGGCGTACTCAATATCGCTACCAACGGACAAGCCATGGGCCAACCGCGTCACGGTAATTCCTGCCGGCTTGATTAGCCGCGATAGATACATGGCCGTGGCCTCACCTTCTGGGGTGGCATTGGTTGCAATAATAACTTCTTTAATTGATGGATTCTGTTGTAACCGGCTGATCAGACTTGAGATGTTCAAGTCCTCGGGCCCCTTACCTTCGATGGGCGACATGACCCCATGTAACACATGGTACAGACCATGATATTCCTTCATCTTCTCCATGACCATGATGTCCTTAGCCTGTTCAACCACCAGTACATGGGATTGGTCTCGGGTCTTGTCGGCACAGATCGTACATGGGTCACCCTCAGTGATATTGCCACAAATGGAACAAAAGTGCAGATCTTTCTTTGCCGCCACCAGCGCCTTCGAAAAGGCCGTGACATCATCTTCCGCCATGTCAATGGTAAAGAACGCTAAGCGCGTCGCCGACTTTTGACCAATTCCCGGTAATTTCATATAACTGTCAATGAGTTGTGCAATCGGTTCTGGGTATTGCATGCTGCAACGTCCTTTCCGCTAAGGCTTGGCTTACATCCCGGGGATGTTCAAGCCTTGCGTGTACTTACCTAAAGATTGCTTCGTCGTGTCATCCACCTTGGTCAAGGCTTCATTGACAGCGGCCAAGACGAGATCAGCTAACATATCAGGATCATCGGGATCGATGGCTTCGGGCTTAATACTCAAGTCAGTCATCTTCCGTTCACCGGTAAAGGTAGCCGTAACCAAATCGTCGGGTGAAGTCCCCGTGAAAGTTTGGGCGTTCAATTCAGCTTGATCCTCCGCCATCTTTTTTTGCATCTGCTTCATTTGTTTCATCATATTTCCCATGTTACGCATTTATAATCATCCTTTCAAAATTTAATCTGGTTTAACTTCAACAATGTCCTTGCCGAAGAGTTCCTCGGCCTTAGAAACGATCGGCGCGGTCTCTGGCTGCTTCGGTGCTTCGGAATCACTATGATCCTGAAGTTCGGCCTGATGGGCCGCCAGGTAATTCTTCCGAATCACTGGCCACTCGTCCTTAGGAACAAAGACAACCGGTAACGCGGTCCCAATCATTCGATCCAAGCCATTTTCGAGTGCATCGGTCAGCTCGTTATCAGTGGTGGCGCGCTGGTACAGGAAGGAATAATCAAAGGCAACAATCACCCCTGAGTCCGCAGCCGCCACGGGTTGAGACACCTTCATAACAGCACGTTGAGTGACTGACAGGCTATTCAGTAGATCGGGCCACACCTCTTGTAGCTGGTTCAGCTTCTCTCTGGTTGCCGAACCCAAGACCGGATAAACCTTGGCCAAATTGACTTCCTTGGTTCCACTGGACTTGGCCACCCGCGGCTTCGGCTTAGCTGCTGGGGTTGCCGTCGTGGCAGCTGCCGGGGTCGCCTGCAACTGCTTCACTGTTTGTTGGAGCTGTTCGACTTCGCGTTGCAAGACCTTAACAGCCGCTGGTTCGGCAACAGGCGCCGCGGCAACCGTTGGTGTCGGCGCTGGTTGCCCCTGTTGTTGACCAATCTCGGCCAATTTAATTGTCAGAATTTCAAGGTAAACGTCCGGATGGGTGGTATAGCGCATCTGTTGCTGAATGGCATTAAGCTCATTAATCATCGCGTACATCGTCTGAGCAGGCGTCTGTTTAGCTAGTGCCTGGAAGTCATCGCTGACACTCCCCATCTCTGCTTCCTCAACTAATTGTGGCGCTTGTTGGTAGAGTAACAAATCACGGGCATAACCGATAATATCTTCCGTGAATCGTTCAGCATCCTTCCCGGCCTCCAAGACGGACTGTAGGGTCGCTAATGCCGCCTTGGTATCACCGGCCAACGTTTGCCCAACAAAGGTCGCCAATAGCTCATGCGCGACACTCCCTGTGACTAACAGGGCATTGTCCAAGGTAATTTCATTATCACCAAACGACAGCGCCTGATCGAGAATGCTCAAGGCATCTCGCATCCCGCCTTCGGCTGCCTTAGCGATCACCTTCACCGCTTGCTCGTCATAGGTGACATCTTTTTGATTCAGGATATAAATCATTCGTTCATAACTGTCACTGGCCGCAATTCGTTTAAAGTCAAACCGTTGGGTCCGCGAAATAATCGTCGCCGGAATCTTATGTGGTTCCGTAGTGGCTAAGATGAAGATCACGTTAGCCGGGGGTTCTTCTAACGTTTTCAATAAAGCGTTGAAGGCGCCCGTCGATAGCATATGAACTTCATCAATGATATAGACCTTATAGTCCGCAACGGTGGGCGCATACTTCACCTTATCTCGAATATCTCGAATTTCTTCGACACCATTGTTAGATGCCGCATCAATTTCAATGACATCGTTTAAGGTGCCATCCGTAATGGCGCGACACGTTTCACACTCGTTACAAGGTTCACCATCGACCTGATGATGACAATTAATGGCCTTGGCAAAAATCTTGGCAGCGGACGTCTTCCCGGTTCCCCGGGGGCCCGCAAAGAGATAGGCGTGACTGATTTGATTGGTAGTAATGGCGTTCTTAAGGGTTCGTGTGATGACGCCCTGCCCAATCATGTCTTCGAAGCGTTGGGGCCGCCAAACACGATACAATGCTTGATAAGCCATGTAATCGGTTCCTTTCTTTAATGATGACATTTAATTTTGCTGAAATTAATTATAGCCTTTCCCGACGGGTGCTGTCACGACCTACTCGTCAGAAATTTGATGTTGAAACCATAAAAAAACTCCCAGTCAACGGACTAGGAGTTGGAATTAGCTCATAAACTTGAAGCACAAAGCGAAACAAACTTAGTGCTGCTTCCTTCCGGACCTGACACAATTCGTAAGTCCACCCTTGCTCCAAGGCCTTAACGGCAACTAATAGTGTATCATGATTAGCAAGTGCTGTCTAGCGACTAATCAGCCGCCGCCCGCTTGGCTGCTTGCCGCGCCTTTTTGCGGGCCTTTTGCCGCTTTCTAGCCGCCTTAAAAAACGCCACCATTCGTTCACCAGCATCCTTAGCCATGAGGCCCTCATACACCGTCACGGTATGATTCAACCGGTCGTCGCCCAAGACCTCGTAGAGACTATCCACCGCTCCCGCCTTTGGATCACGAGCACCATAGAACACTTGTGGAATCCGAGCGTTAATGATGGCCCCACTACACATCAGACAGGGTTCAATGGTGACATACAATTGGCAGTCATTTAGTCGCCAGCTATTCAGCCAGGCACAAGCCTCTTCAATGGCCCGAATCTCTGCGTGCAAGGTAGCGTCATTGCCGTGTTCACGTAGGTTATGTCCTCGTCCAATGATTTGCCCGTCACGAACAATCACCGCGCCGATTGGTACCTCGCCAATCAAAGCCGCCTGGTCCGCCTCGAACAAGGCTTCTTCCATATAATGTCGTTCGGTTGGTGAATAAGCCAGCTTACGCAAGCAGACCGCTTCCTTTCGCTTATTCGGACATCAGCGTACTTTCCAAGATGTAGTAGCCCTTATCCTTCTTAATGATAGTACAGTTACCAAACGTTGCCGTCATTAATTTCTTGGCCGACGGCGCCCCTTGCTTCTTCTGTAAGACCACCGTTAAGGTTCCCCCAGATAACAAGTGGTCCTTGGCTGCCGTTAGCATCGTTGAGACCACGGACTTACCAGCGCGTACGGGGGGGTTCGTAATGATCGCCGCATAACGCTGTGTAACCTCGCTATAAATGTCTGACGTCTTAATTTCAACATTTTCAATCTGATTAGCCACCGCGTTCTGACGAGCTAGTGCCAAGGCCAATTCGTTCACATCAACCATGGTGATCCGTCGCTCTGGCCAACGCTTAGCTAGAGCCAGACCAATTGGGCCGTAGCCCGTTCCCAAGTCAAGCCAAGGCCCAGCCGGGGTCTTCTCGGCATCAAACGCTGCTAAAAGAACCCGCGACCCATAGTCGACCCGGTTTTTTGAAAAAACCCCGTTGTCGGTGGTAAACAACAATTCGTTGCCTAAAAGGGTGAATGGCCAATGGTGTTCTTCGTGTAAAACATCTGGATTTTGTGTATAATAGTGATTAGTCAATTTATCCGCCACCTTTAAGGTCTATTTTACCGTAGATATTTGGGAGAAGCTAATAAAATAAAAAAAACGCTTATAGCACTATATTTGGTAGTTATTGTATGATCCAACTACCAAATATAGTGCTTTTTTTGATTGTATTTTTCTATATCTGGTGTAAACTGAATTCATCGTAAAAGAAAAGCTGAGGAAGTGGCAACAATGAAAATAACGATTTATTCTAAAAACAACTGTATGCAATGCAAGATGACGAAGCGTTTCCTGAGTGAACACAACGTGGACTTTGAAGAACGTAATATCAATCAAAATCCAGAATACGTGGCTTACTTGAAGGAAAAAGGTTTCCAAGCGGTGCCAGTGGTTGAGGCCCCTGGTCACCCAGCTTTCTATGGCTTCCGTCCCGACCAACTGATGCAGTTCGCCGGCTAATTTAAGTTAGCACAAACCCGTCTTGGCGACGTCGTGTTTGTTCACGGTGGCGCCATTTTTATTTGATTTCATAACCTTAAGAGAGAAAGAAGCGTTGATCATATGAGTTTACATGACTTAAAGGACGTCACTTACTATGACCTGAATAACGAAATCAACATCCCCGTCGATGGGCAGATTCCGTTGAACAAGGACCAGGAAGCCCTTCAGGCTTTCATGAAGGAAAATGTCGAACCCAACACCAAGACCTTCGATTCACTGAAGGATCGCTTTGACTACCTGATTGCCGGTAACTATGTAGAAAAAAAAGTGATTGCTGAATATCCAATGAGTTTCATTAAAGATCTCTACCGTTATCTCCGCGACCAACACTTCCAATTCAAGTCATTCATGGCAGCCTACAAATTCTATGCTCAGTACGCTTTAAAGACTGACGACAACGCTTACTACTTGGAAAACTTTATCGACCGGGTGGCGATGAATGCCCTCGACTTTGGCGCCGGTGATCAGAAACTGGCGCTTAACCTGGCCGATGAGATTATTCACCAACGTTACCAACCAGCCACCCCGAGCTTTTTGAATGCCGGCCGGGCCCGGCGGGGTGAACTGGTGTCTTGTTTCTTAATCCAATCAACCGACGACATGAATACCATCGGCCGGACGATTAACTCTGCCCTGCAACTGTCACGAATCGGTGGCGGAGTCGGCATCAGCCTCTCCAACTTGCGCGGAGCCGGCGATCCAATCAAACATATTGATGGCGCCGCTTCCGGTGTTGTTCCCGTCATGAAGTTGCTAGAAGACAGTTTCTCTTACTCCAACCAACTGGGCCAACGTCAAGGTGCCGGTGTAGTCTATCTCAGTGTTTTCCATCCTGATATTGTCGCCTTCTTAGGCGCCAAGAAAGAGAACGCGGACGAAAAGATTCGCTTGAAGACCTTGTCACTTGGGATTACCGTTCCCGACAAGTTCTATGAACTTTGCCAAGCCGACGCCGACATGTACCTCTTTAGCCCCTACGATGTTGAACGAATCTACGGCAAGCCATTCGCCTACGTCGACATCACGGAAAACTACGATGCCATGGTTGCTAACCCCGATATTCGCAAGAAGAAACTCAAGGCCCGGGACCTCGAAACCGAAATTGGCAAGTTACAACAAGAGTCCGGTTACCCTTACATTGTCAACATCGATACGGCCAACCGCGAAAGTCCTATTGACGGTCGCATCGTCATGAGTAACCTGTGTTCCGAGATTATGCAGGTCCAAGTGCCGTCGACCGTCAACAATCGTCAGGAGTACGACCAATTAGGAACGGACATCTCCTGTAACCTGGGGTCCACTAACATCGTTAACTTGATGAAGGCCCCAGACTTTGGCCATTCCGTCGAAACCATGGTTCGGGCCCTGACCTTTGTCACGGATAATTCTGACATCGACGTCGTGCCATCCATTCAAAAGGGCAACCAACTCGCCCACACCATTGGCTTAGGCGCCATGGGTCTCCACAGCTACTTTGCTAAGAACCATATGATGTATGGCTCTAAGGACAGTATCGCGTTCACCAGTGTTTACTTCATGCTCCTCAACTACTGGACGCTGAAGGCCTCCAATGAAATTGCTAAGGAACGTCACGAAACCTTCCACAACTTCGATAAGAGTGCCTACGCCGATGGATCCTATTTCGACTGCTACACCGAAACCGATTGGCGGCCAAGTTCCGCTAAGGTTCAGGACCTCTTTGCAGATGTTTGGTTACCTTCTCCTGACGACTGGGCCGCCCTCAAGACCGCTGTCATGGCCGATGGTTTATACCATCAGAACCGTATGGCCGTCGCCCCTAACGGCTCAATCTCATACATCAACGACACAACGGCTAGCCTCCACCCTATTATCAATCGGATTGAGGAACGCCAAGAGAAGACCATTGGGAAGATTTATTACCCAGCGCCTTACCTCGACAACGACACCATGCCTTACTACAAATCAGCCTACGACACTGACATGCGTCGGGTCATTGACGTCTATGCTGCGGCTCAAAAGCACGTAGACCAAGGCATGAGTTTGACTCTCTTCATGCGGTCAACCATTCCCGAAGGCTTGTACGAATGGAAGAATGGTCGGACCGACAAAATGACCACTCGTGACCTCAGTATTCTTCGCAATTATGCCTACCGCCAAGGAATCAAGTCCATCTACTACGTACGGACCTTTACCGATGACAACAACGAAGTCGGGGCTAACCAATGTGAGAGTTGTGTGATCTAATTAAGGCTGATCGCTTTTAAAGTAAGCCGTTAACTTAATCATCAGCACTGACACCTAGTCCCTTACAAAGGAGTGGCAACATGGCAAGAATTGAAAATTATGATGCAATTAACTGGAATGCGGTCTCGGACGAGATCGACAAGGCAACCTGGGAAAAACTCACGGAACAATTTTGGCTCGACACCCGGATCCCGGTTTCAAATGACCTGGACGACTGGCGGACGCTTGACACTGATCACCAGTGGGTGGTTGGTCACGTCTTTGGTGGCCTCACCCTATTGGACACGCTCCAGTCCCAAGATGGAATGGCCGCCCTACGTAAGGACGTCCGTACCCCTCACGAAACGGCGGTTTTGAACAACATTCAATTCATGGAATCCGTTCACGCCAAGAGTTATTCCACCATCTTTTCCACGCTGAACACGCCCAATGAAATCGATGAGATTTTCCAATGGAGCGATTCCGAAGAATTCTTACAGAACAAAACGAAACGGATCTACGACCTGTATCACGACGATGAACATCCCTTAAAGAAAAAGATCTCCAGTGTCTTCTTGGAAACCTTCTTATTCTATTCTGGATTCTTCACCCCGCTCTATTACCTCGGCCACAACAAGCTCAACAACGTTGCCGAAATCATCAAGCTAATCTTGCGGGACGAATCCGTCCACGGAACCTATATCGGTTACAAATTCCAATTAGGCATGAAGGAATTAACCGACAACGAGCAGCAGCAAATGAAGGACTGGATGTACGACTTCCTCTACAAACTTTATGCTAACGAGGAAAAATACACCCACACCTTATATGATCAAATCGGTTGGACGGAAAAGGTCCTAACCTTTATCCGCTACAATGCCAACAAGGCCCTCATGAACTTGGGTCAAGACCCCCTGTTTCCGGATACCGCCGAAGACGTTGACCCCGTCGTCATGAACGGAATTTCAACCTCCACGGCTAACCATGATTTCTTCTCCCAAGTTGGGAATGGGTATCTCTTAGGCGATGTGGAAGCCATGAACGACAGTGACTACACCATCGGTGCCGCTAAGGACCCCGATGATCCTAGCAAATAATTTCACCACGGCCCCTAGACCAACTCGTCTAGGAGCCTTTTTTATGCTCGAGGGTCTTAACCGTTCATGTTTTCTGCCAACACCGACAACTCTGTAGGACTTAGATTGCTCGATTAACGAACATACCCTAACCCATTTGGCCCCAGTTTAGCCATCTTCCGCTCGACCAATGCTAACCACTCGTCGGCCAAAAACGCCGGTTTATCCGTGATTATAAACCACTTTTCGTGAAAGGCAACATATAGTGAAGAGACTGGTGTGGTGCATTTCTAAGCGCTTTCTAACAATAGATCCTTAACAATCCTTCTTATTGGCGAAATAGTTTCTTTATTTAATATTTTAGGATTGTATTTAGTCAACCAGGGTGTACAATGAAGTTGTAGAAAGTTATCCACATTTACAAATCTGTGGTACAAATGCTAATCATCGATGCGGAAGATAAAAAGGTTCCATTACCATACTAGGGGGTAAATATCATGAGAAAGCAAGTTACGTTAAATACGAAGGAACATTACAAGAGCTACAAGGCTGGCAAGAACTGGGTATTCGCTTGTGTAACGGTTGCAGCCTTAAGCTTAGGCGTCACCGGTATGAGTGCCACGGCCTCTGCCGATACCACTGGCAATATCAGCGATACACCTAACACCGACAATCAAGCACCAGCAGCTGCTAACGATATTAAGTCCAGTACTACAACATTGGGTGCTGGTAATACCAATGATCCTAAAAATGCGGGCGCCGATAAGGATGTCACTTCAGGTACCGACAAGGATACCGGCTCAGGTACTGACCAGGATGCTGGTTCCGACGTAAACCACCATACGGGTGACATCACCACCCACAAAGTCACTAACCCTGATGGATCTGGCAGCGTTGACGACAATCTGGGCAAGGTTGGCTACTCTTCACGAGCCAAGCTCGTTAAGGATGCCGAGACTCCTACATATGACGCCTCGTCCGTCCAAGGTGTGAATGCAACCGAATGGCTAAAGGACGACGGCTTACGGTCCTTAGTAGAATTCGATTTACAAAAGTCGTTTAATCCGGCCCGTGGTATCACGGTGACCGATGACAACCTGTACCAATACATTGACCAACTTTCAATGTTATACACCGATGGTTACACCGGCACCCTGCCAACGACCTTTGAAGGCTTACAATACTTCAAGAACTTAACATACTTCAGTTTTACTGGTGACGTTGACCCAGCCAACTACGTTAACTTCTCCTTTGCACCCAATCTGACTCATTTCGCCATTCTCAGCAAGGATCAAGCAACCTCACCAGTCGACGCCTCGACCTTTATGAACAACGTGCTAGGTGAAAATACGGCGTTGAACTACCTATACATCGTGGGCTACCACTTAACCGGTAACTTACCTAACCTGACAAACTACAAGGATCTCAACTGGATTAACCTTTCCAGCAACGAATTAACCGGTGGCCTTGAAAATATGGGCCCTGCTGCTCCTGAAACTTCACTCAATCTGGCCGACAACAAGCTATCTGGCCCAATCACCGAAGCCGACCTGACCAACATCAACAGCCTGTATATCAGTCACAATGACTTCTCTGGCAACCTGCCAGTCCTGCGGCCAGATATCATCGTTGATGCGCAACAAAACCACTTCACCTCTGGTCAACAATCACCAACCTCTAACCAAACGACCATGAATCAAATCTTAACGGGTGGAACCTTTACCATCACCCCTAAGAACCGGACGTTTGATCCATTGACCGACCTGGTTGCTGGTGTCCGGGGTGCCGATGGTGTGACCTTTGACACGACTGACCCCATGCAAGTTTATGGCTGGAGCAATGGCAAGGGTAGCCTCTTCACGGTCACGGCTGACCCAACGAATCCAATTGGTTTTAACTTAACCGCTAATGCCGATGTTCCCGATGGCACCTACAGAGTTTGGGCCTTGAATTCCAAGACCAGCCAATACGCCTTCTCCTTGGAATTTACCATCGTCAATGGCAAGGACCCCATCATTGTCGTAACGCCTCCTACCACTGGCACCACGACCACACCGACGGACAATGGCGGTAGCACCGTCACCACGCCTGTAACGGGCGGCGATGGTGCAACCATCACCACCGGCACACCAACCAAGGGTGGCGCCGCTGCCAAGGTTACGGGTAAGAAAGTCACTACACCTACACCTAAGAAGGGTGCTGCCGCTGCCAAGGTAACCGCCTCAAAAGGTAACCGTGTGACTTACAACAGCATGAACAAGAATCCTAAGACTGACTATGCGTTGAAGCTTGCTAACCATGCAGATACCAACAAGAACGCCACGACCTTACCACAAACCAACGAAAAGAGTTCCGTCAGCGCGATTGTTGCCGGTGTTGCCATGGTCATCAGTATCTTAGGCCTTGGAGCTAGTCGGAAGCGTCACGAATAAATCAAAATAATCCTAGTTACAAAGGACGATTACCACGAGAATCTTCTCGCCGGTAATCGTCCTTTGTTTATTTGTGTTTTAGAAACCCTGGGCTGCTATAGGCTGGCTGCGGATAATGATAGAATCCGCGACCACTAATTTGACCATAGCGGTGTTTATCCAGCATCTCGGTCTTTAACCGCCGCGCTACCGCCACCAAGGCCTCCTTACCAGGCTCCGCACCAGTTGCCAACATTAACCGATAGGCCGAACGCAGGTCCATCTCGTCGAGAATGCCGAAGGGCCCCTTGGTGCCACCGGTAGCAATCATCCAGGCCCGATCGATCATTTCTGGCTCAGCGACACCCTTTTCCCATAGTAACAGTGCCGACTCCAGAAATGGTGCCATCAAGGTATTCAAGATGTAGGCCGGCTGTTCCTTGGTCAATTGGATTGGAACCATGTCAATCTCGCGAACAAACTCAACCACCGCCTGATAGGCGGTCCGCGTGGTCAACGTTTGTCCCATAATCTCGGCCGGTTGATTGGGCCAAACATGGGGCGTAAAATGCAGCGCCAGAAAGTTCTCCGGATGACCCGAAATGGTGGCAAATTGGCTCGGTAGAAATGTTGAGGAGTTGGTGACCAAGATTGATTGAGCCGAAACCACCTTGGCGAGGGCGGCATAAGACTCATTCTTCACGGCTAAGACCTCAGGAATGGCCTCAATGATGAGATCGGCACCCTCAACGGCCGTTTCTAAATCCGTGGCGTAATGAATCCGCTCATTCGTATCATAAACCACGGCTGGCGTGGCAAAGAGTCGTTCCGCATAGACTTGGTCCCAGGTTGCCGTCCGCCGCTTAGTCGCCGCCACAGCGGCCACGCTGCGGTCATAAATGGTCACGGTAAATCCACTGTAGGCTGCTTGATACGCGATCTGACTTCCAATGGTTCCGCCACCAGCAACCACGACTTTTTTAATCCCCATAGTCATCCATCCTTTTGGCCTAGCCTCATTTTCCATGCTGACAAGCATAGGCCACTCCTCTTTATCGAGCAACGAAGAACTGCCAGTTAACCTCAAAAACTAACAAAATCACCCAGAGCTCAAACTAAATTTTCACTTAAACTTCCAGGGGTTTGCGGTATACTAATGATAGCTTTAGCAAACTTACTTTCGGGGGTATTTGACATGACAACCATCAAGAATGTCTGTGTGTTCTGTGGATCTAACCATGGGTACGACCCACAATTTTTAAGCGAAACCAATGCTCTGGGGCAGTACTTAGCTGACCACCATCATCCCGTCGTTTACGGGGGCGGTAAGGAAGGCCTGATGGGGGCTATCGCCAAGTCGACCATGAATGCCGGCGGTGAAGTTATCGGGATCATCCCCACTTTTTTAAGCGAAATGGGGTTAGCCGAAACCAACGTCACGACCCTACTAGAAACGTCCACCATGGATGAGCGCAAAGACGAAATGCTCCGCCAATCAGATGCCTTTATCGTATTGCCCGGCGGCTTTGGCACATTCGAAGAGTTCACCACCATGTTGTCATGGAGTCAGATCAACGTCCATCAAAAGCCCATCGCCCTATTCAATATCAATCATTACTATGATGACCTAGTTGCCATGATGCACAAGTGTTGTGATGCTGGTTTTGCGCCACAGGAAAATCTAGATCTATTTATCAATGCCACGACGATTGATGAAATCTTTGCGGGGTTCGCAACCTTCCACCATCAACTTCCTTATAAATACACAAATTAACAACTAAAGGCGGTGACCATGGTCACCGCCTTTTTTAGTCTCAGTGATTAGTCGGTTGCAGGATTAATTACCTTTTTCAACTGGCTTATCAACTGTTTTACGATTCTGCCAACGAATCTCATCGTCAATCCAGGCGTTAAGCCACCCAGGTAACCAACGATTCGTTCGCGCAGGATGATTGATCGTTTGCATCAGTTGCAACATCGTAAAGACCAACGACTGGCGCCGCCGATAGGCCAGGTACTTAGGTTGCCAATTGCTGACGTATTTCTCCTTATACGATCGCAGGCCCTGGAAACTGTAAAACGTCGACCCATACTCGTAGATCAGATGTGCCGCCCGTTCTTCAATGAAGCTAAACCGAGAGACACCTACATTAGCCAATGGGGTCATCCCCAGATTAAATGTCTGATAACCCTGTTCTCGACAAAGACTAAACAGATGGACAAAGAGGCCATCCATAATACCAGACGGAGCGGCATGGCCCGCCCGCATTAGATCGATTGAAGTCACATCATGCTTCCCGGTTGGCATGAGATTAGCAAACGCCACAATTTGATCGTTGGCATCCTTCATCACCGCTACCGGTGCCTCATTCAGATAATCTCGGTCAAAGAACCCCATGGAGAACCCCTTTTCTGTTTCATCGCCTAACCATTCCGTAGAAATTTTGGCCAGTTGTTCAAAGGTATCATCGCTTAACGGTGGTTGTAAGAGTTCAAAATAAAAGCCCTCACGGGTGAACTTATTGACCAATGCCCGCTCACCGCGATGCGGCTTGCCAGCCAACGTAAAGGTCGACAAGTCCACGTGGCCTTCTTCCCCCATCTTAATGAAATCAAACCCCATCTCGTGGAGGGAAAGCGTCAACGCCTCGCTGACCTCGTAGAAGACGGGGGTCATCCCCGCCTCATCGGCATCGGTCATGAATGCTGCTAGAGCCGATCGTACCTTTGTTTGATTCCCAATGGGTTCGCCCATGACCATCAGCTTGTTCGCCCGTCGCCGGAACAGAATTAACAACTGGTCCTCCCCGTTTTCACGATAAAAGTACGTGTGTTTATCCCTCAAGAAGGCTAAATGACTGACTTCATTGCCACCATACTTCTTAATCAACCGGCGAACCCGTTCCGCATTGAACGGTCGTCGTAACCAATTCGCTGGATGAAAGGCCAAGTAACGATAAATAGCCGCCAAAATAAACAGCGCCACTAGGAGACCTCCGAGCCCATCGAGCCAAACCTGCGTCGATGGAATCCACCAGGAGTGGGGAATCCAGGAGTGATGATGGTGACCATGTAGTGTCAAAATTCCCAGCACCGTATAAAGTAAAAATGTACCGACAAATATGAGACTGTCGACCGTTAGCCCACCCCAAGAATAATGGAACCCGCTGCGATAGAGTTCCGGTCGGGCAAAGACTAACGAAACCATTACCAAGCATAGTAAGATGACTAATCCGCCCGGAAAGTTTTCCGCAACCAAAGTATTCACAATGGCGATTGCCAAAACGATGACGGTTGGCCAAAACGCCCGTTTAACTCGGGCACCAACGCCTCGCGCCAATCCAATTAAAAGAAAGGCCACCACAATATTATCCACCTGACTGAGAAAGTAAAACATGTAAGGCACCAGTTGAAGGTAGACCTTATTAGCCAGAACCACATCCGGAATCGTGGCGAAAAGCAGCATCATAACCCCCGAGAAGTACATAAAAACGGTCACGAAAATTTGTGCTGCTCGTCGTAAGGCTGCCACCGGAAGGCCGTTTAGGAAGTGATTTAGGCGTCGCCCGGCATCGTGAATGAAGAACCCTACGCCTACGCCAAACGGCAGGAGATAGTAAAATAGCCGGTATAGTAACAGCCATCCGGTGGCATCCGCCCGACTAACGCCCATGAATCCCAATCCAATGATCATGAACACATCAAATGATCCTAGACCCCCAGGAATCATCGAGACCACCCCTGCCACTGAGGCCACTACAAACATTGGGAAGACGGCACCCAGGTTAATCGGGAGACCCAGCGTCCAGCCAATCAGTAGGAAGAAGAGCGCACAACTCCCCCATTCCAAGCACGAGCCGAGAATCAACCGACACTCCCGCGACCAAGTAAGATCCTGGAAAAATTCACCATCATTCAATCGCGTAAAGATTAAGAGGCACGGAAAATACAAGCCACCGCCTAATAACCAGAACCAGTACCCCTCATAAGCAATGCCGACGTGAAACACAAATAAGCTCAGTAAGGCCACCCAACAGGCCATCGACAGGCCTGCCAGGAGAAACAAGGCAATCTTAGAAATTGCATAGACGACCTGTTTTCTAGTAGCCGACTTGGCATAAAAGTTGGCTCGCAGGCTAGCCCCTAATAAGCCGCCCATTCCCGCTAAATTGGTGAAGGTGTTCGTCACCCACCCGGTACGGAAAACATACCCGCGAGAGAATTTTCCCGGGAGAAACTCAACGATCGTAAAGTCATAGATTAACATCGGTAGAACGGCCACAAAGCCTCCCACTATTAGCAGCAACCCATTCGCCCAGCTCAGACTGCTCAACTCGGCCTGTAACTGATGTCCATTGACTTCATGTGCGACGTGCGCCCCTGCTTGAATGATAAAAATTAGCATCGAGAAGATAAAAATGCCTTTAATCAAGCCCATCCGTTTCTGAATTCCTGCCCAAAGACGTTTCCCCATGATAATCCCCCCCGTAGTCCTTCATTATGCCAACCATTAATCCAAATCACAATTAGACCGATAATCCATTAGCTAGTTTTGTCAATGACCTATCTTAACCAATTACCAGTGACTCGTTTCATCGTCAAACAAAAAACGGCCAGAAAGTAATCCTGACCGCTACAATGTCTTGATTCCCCAATCAATGGCATCCTGACTTCTCATGACAATTAAGGTTTCCCCGCTAGATCGTCGACTTAACGCCAAATCTTAGCTTAATGTCGTTTTTTATTCCCTTACCCCAATGACCACCATCACGCTGACGACAAATTTCAATTCTTGGAACTCGTAATCTCAAGCAAATAACCCGTTCCAAACTGGCAACCATTATTTGGCTTCCCCCAAGGTGCTGTTTCTAATCAATGATTAAGGTCCCATTGATTAAATTCATAATAAACCATTAGCTACACCATCAAAACTGGCTCCAAAAGTGATTCTTCTGAGAAACTTTCAGAATCCAAACACCACAGAATCACACCGTGTTAAATATTGCCTAATCACTCACGCTTCTTCCCCGTTAACAGCTACACCATTGAGCGTTTAACCCAGAATCGCTCATGCAGGCTCACGCATTGGCACCACCAGCCGCCTGCTAGCAGAAGACTTCCCAAAACATCACTGGGAAAATAATTATTCAACCCCATGCTGGCCCGCATGACACCGGTAACCCACAATCCAAGTAGACCCACTAGTAGCCATACCAACCAGCTCTGATTTAACATTTTAAAAAGTAGCGTTCCCACCATCAGGGTTAGCAAGGTGGTACTAAACACCCGACTGCTAAGAAAGCCGATCCGCTCAACGCCCATCGTGCTTTGAGCCGATGGCAAGCGAACCACTAGATGTTTTAGCATCATGATCAGAACATCACCACTTACCCAGGCAATGATTATCGTCGCAGCCCAAGCCACCTGGCGCCGGTACCACAAGGACAGGCCCAATCCCACGGTTATCCCGCCCATAATCAGGGGACTCCCGGTTGCCGTTAACCACGACCACCATCGAACGGGTTGTCCCAACAAACCCGAATTTAAAATGCTTAGACCCAATCGATCCACTTCCGCCAGCCTAGCCGATCCGAACTTGATCAAGATGGCTAGAATCCCAAATAATCCCCCAAAACCCACGGCTAATTCTTGATTGGCTTGCGCCTCTGTCATCACGCTACCTACCTCTCTGGTCATCATTAGACCACTGTTGCTACAAAAAAATCCTTACCCATGCTGGAATGTCTCCATCATAGGCAAGGACTAGGGTTCTAGCTACCGGTTCCAAAAGAGATTAGACTGAAGGATTCTCAGAATTCGTATTTCCTGCCTGAAATCTTACAGTGAATCGACTCCCCTGAGGTCGATTATCGATGACCCGAATGGTCGCACGATTTAACTTGACTAACTGGGCCACAATGGCTAAACCTAACCCGGTTCCGCCAACCTCACGAGTTCTGGCTGAATCAACCCGATAGAATCGATCAAATATTCGCGGTTTATCCGCATCTGCAATGCCCAGCCCTAAGTCAGCAACGCTTAGGTCAATCCAACCGTCATTAACCGTTACGATCACCGAAATCGGCTGATCTTTCGGTGAATACTTACCAGCATTATCCAGGAGCGCCGTCAAAATCTGTTGGATACTCTCCGCATGGCCAAACACTATGACATTTTCCATTAAATGAACCTCAATCGGCTGCTGTAAAACTGCCCGTTCCTCTTCAATCGTCTCATGAATAATCGGGACTAGATCAAAACTCGTTAAGGTCAGGGCGCCGCGATCGGCTCTGGACAGTGTCAGCAAACTATCAACTAGCTTCTGCATTCGAATCGACTCTTCATCAATGAATTGAATCGACCGCGGAATAATCTCTGGATGTCCCGCCGCCCGCCGTTCCAGCAAGCGAACGTGACCACGAATAGCGGCAATCGGTGTTCGCAGTTCGTGGGCTGCATTAGAGGTAAACGCCCGTTCCTGCTCCGCATTTTGATTAATCACTGTGAGTAACTCATTGAAGCTCGCGGCTAGCTGTGTCACCTCCTGCGGCCGATCCGGGATCGGCAACGCGGCTTTAACCGTTCGAACTTGGGCCTGCTTCTTGGCAGCGGTATTCAAGCCGGCTAACGGCTGTGTGATTTTATTCGCCGTCCGACGAACATAAATCCACCCAACACCAATCATCAGAATCGCCACACCAGCCGTCACCACTAAGACTGAAAATAGAATCGTTGTGACCGGGGTCAAACTCATCCAGATTTCGGAATAGAATCCCGCCCGACTACCTGCACGATAGTAGGTAATCCCATAGCCTGGCGTATAATCCAATGACGGATAGAATGGGAGCGGGTAATGATGTTGGTGAATAAAATGTCGCGCCCGCGCCGAGTAAAAGGTACTCGTTGACCGACGATCATGTTCCTTATAAACCCGCACGAAGGTATTTCGAGTGTCTAACGGGCTAGTCCGTTGCCAATAATTCCAATCGGGTCGATCATTGATAAAGGACCGCCGCAAGCTCCGAATAAGTTGCTGAGAAGAATGTTCACTCTGCTTGACCAATTGATAACCAACCGTGCTAACGATTGACACCCCCATAAATAAGGTCATCAAAACTAGCATCGTCAAAAAGCGACGCTGAATCTCCTGGGCTGTTGTATGATTCTCAATTTGCTTTTTCATCCGCATTACCCGTGATACTCGGCCGAGAGCACATACCCAACGCCACGGACCGTATGGATTAGTGGTTGAAAATGTTCTTCCCGTAATTTATTTCGGAGATAACGGACATAGACATCGACAATATTCGGCTGGCCTTCAAAATCCACCCCCCAGACACTGTTAAGTAACTCATCCCGAGTCATCGTCTGTCCGGAATTTTTCATCAGACAGAGGAGTAGCTCATACTCTCGCTGGGTCAACTGAATCAATTGACCGTCACGCAGAACTTGCCGCGACCTGATATCTAACACCAGATCGCCGACGTGAAGTTGACTACCGGCAGCCTGTTGCCGAGATTGATGGCGCAAGACAACTCGAATTCTAGCTAGTAATTCCTCAATATCGAACGGTTTAGTGATGTAATCGTCAGCACCAGTATCTAAACCAGCCACCTTATCCCCTACATAGTCTCTGGCCGTCATCATAATCACCGGTAAATTGTCACTTTTGCGGATTCGTCGTAACACACCTAGGCCATCCAGTTCTGGCAACATCCAGTCCAATAAAATTAGATCCAGCTGTCCCTGATTACTCTCGTAAATTTTAAGCGCCGCTCGACCATCGCGAGCATTCAATACCGTGTAGTCCTCGAATTGCAACTCCGTTGTTAATGAATCTAACAACGCAGCGTCATCCTCGACGATTAAAACTGTTCCCGTCATACCGAGATCCCCCTGCAAAATTCTTTTTCTCCAGCATAGATGTTTATCATCAGAAGTACTATGAGCCACCACAAATCTTAGAAAAAGTTATATGATTGGCCAGCTTAAAAGTGACCAAAAAAAGCGTTCAGGTTATCCTAAACGCTTTTGATGGTCGAACTAATCCCTTTGACTAATTTCACTCACGACGAATGAGCAAAACCGCTAAATATTTTTGCAATTCCCTGCTAATCGTCACGAACCGACTAAACTGGTCAGGCCCCCTCGTTGTCAAAGCGACGTTGGCAACGGATGTTCCTTCATAATCTGAGCGTAGTGGGTTAACTCACGAAAAGCACTTGGCAATCTTTCGGCAAAATGGTCACTATTCGCCGCTTCAGCAATCAATGTCCCATCCGACGCAAAGTTAGTATCGGCATTCCATAACAGTACCGGTGTCGGCAAGACGATCAGCTTAAGCATCTGTAAGACACCGACAAATGAAGCGGCAGCTAACATTCCGCCATCACTATACTTGGAATACGTCACAATTTGTACCGGTTTATTAGCTGTTTCTGGACCAACAAAGTCCAAGGCATTCTTAAGACTCCCAGGAATGGCGTGATCATACTCTGGACTCAAGAAGATATACCCATCTTGCTGTTCCAAAACCGACAGCCAGCTTCGCTCACGACTTGTTAGATTTTGAATTGGTTCTGACAATGGTGTCTCATCATGATCGTACATTGGCAACGGGTAGTCTTTCAAATCAATCCAGGTAAAATCACCATTCGGGATTGAGGTCGTCCGTTGAAGATACTTAAATATTTGGTCTCCCAATGAATGGGTCCGGGTAGAACCCAAAATGACGCCAATTTTTACTGTCATTTAATGACCTCCTAATTGAATCCAATCCAACTATATCATCGCCAACCATGAGTTACAAACCGCCAAAATATCAATCAACCGTTCAGTAATCGCTTCTGTCCCACTTAGATTCTCAAAAATGTGGTCCAGAGTTTTTGTACCACATTTCGTCCCATGCTTTAATCGCAATCCATCAAAACAGAAAAAAAGAAAAAAGGCTCAACCGCACCGCTTTTCAGCGATACGATTGAGCCCCTTTTGATATTAGTTAGTAAATGACTACTTAAGCGTAACCACACCACCAACGGCTTCAAGCTTTTCCTTGACGTCGTTAGCTTCGTCTTCTGAAACGCCTTCCTTGATGACAGATGGTACGTTGTCAACAAGACCCTTAGCGTCCTTCAAACCAAGACCAGTGATTTCACGAACGGCCTTAATAGCCTTAACTTTGGCGTCACCAGATTCAGTCAACTCAACGTCGAATGAGTCCTTAGCGGCGGCACCGTCGCCACCAGCAGCACCGGCTGCAGCAACAGGGGCAGCAGCGGATACGCCGAATTCGTCTTCAATTGCCTTAACTAAGTCGCTAAGGTCAGTAATGGATGCTTCTTTAAGAGAAGCGATGATAGCATCTTTATCAAAAGCCATGTTATTTTCCTCCAATAATTGGGTTTATTTTTTGTGTAGCGTGGGTACTTAGGCTGCGTCGCCTTCGTCACCCTTGTCAACGATAGCCTTAATTGCGTAGGCCACGTTCCGTACTGGTGCTTGAAGTTCGCTAGCCAGCATGGAGAGCAAGTCTTCACGACTAGGCAAGGTAGCGTAGGTGTTGATTTCATCAACGGAAACGATCTTTCCTTCGATGTAACCCCCCTTGATTTCAAGGGCGTCTACACTATCAGCAAATTTCTTCAAAATCTTGGCTGGGGCGATTGGATCCTCGTCAGAGAAAGCAACGGCAGTAGGACCTGCGAAGACTTCGTTTAAGTCACCGTAGCCCGCCTTGTCGGCAGCCCGAGTCAAAACCTTGTTTTTGATGACGTTCATCTGAACGCCGGCGTCACGTAATTGCTTCCGTAAGTCGGTTACTTGTTCAACCGTTAAACCACGGTAGTCAACGACAATGGCACTCGTTGCGTTGTTAAACTTGTCAACAACGGCATCAACATGTTTTGCTTTAACAGCAATAGCTTGTTCACTCAAATTGTTCACCTCCCAGAGTAGATTGGTGGGATAAAAAAATCCCTATGCCACCAAGACATAAGGAAACAAAAGTTTAAGTAAACTTCTGCCTCGGCAGGCATCGATTAAGGCCGTTGGGCCACCTGAGTCTTAGGTAGATCTATTAATAACTTTAATAGCATACAATACTCAACAGCCAGTGTCAACGTATTGAGAGGGATTTTTTTATTCACTTCATAACTTGGACTAGATCATAGTGCTCAAGTCAACGTCGACACTAGGGCCGAACGTAGAAGCGATTGAAACGTGTTGAACGTAAGTCCCACGCACAGCGGCTGGACGAATACGTACAATCGTTTCGGCAATGGTCTTCAAGTTGCCGGCAAGCTTGTCAGCATCAAAGGAAACCTTACCAAATGGAACAGCAACGTTACCATCCCGGTCAGTCCGGTAAGTAACTTGACCGTTCTTAGCGTCGGAAACAGCCTTTTCAACGTTCATCGTAACAGTCCCCGTCTTAGGGTTAGGCATTAAGCCCTTAGGTCCTAAGACACGGCCTAAACGACCAACTTGGGCCATCATATCTGGCGTTGCAATTGCAACGTCAAAGTCCAACCAACCGTCTTGGATGCGTTCTACTAAGTCTTGTTCGCCAACGACATCGGCACCAGCTGCTTCAGCAGCCTTAGCTTGGTCACCCTTGGCGAATACAACAACCGTTGTATCCTTACCAGTACCATTAGGAAGTACCAGTGCGCCACGGAGTTGTTGGTCCGCTTGCTTTGTATCAACGTTAAGCTTGAAAGCAACTTCAACAGTTGCATCGAACTTAGCGAAATCCATCTTCTTTACCAAATCAATGGCGTCGCTCATGTTGTAGACCTTGTCGGCCTCAACCATCTTGACGGCGTCTTGATACTTTTTACCTCGTTTGTGAGCCATTTTTGTGTATTCCTCCTTGCAAATGTGGTTGTAACGGATAAACCTCCCACTTGACACATTTCATTTTCGTGAAGTGTCCGACTATCCGAAAACTGAGCTTAACCTTCGACCGTGAAGCCCATGCTCCGGGCAGTACCTTCAATCATGCGCATAGCTGCTTCAACATCAGCTGCGTTTAGATCTTGCATTTTAGTTTCAGCGATTTGCTTAACTTGATCCTTGGTTACAGTTGCAACCTTGTTCGTGTTAGGTTCGCCAGAACCGTGTTCAACACCAGCAGCCTTCTTCAACAGCGTTGCTGCTGGAGGAGTCTTGGTGATGAAATCAAAGGAACGATCTTCATAGACACTGATCACAACAGGAATGATCATACCAGCTTGGTCAGCGGTACGAGCGTTGAATTCCTTAGTGAAGCCCATGATGTTAATCCCTGCTTGACCTAAAGCTGGTCCAACTGGGGGAGCTGGGGTTGCTTTACCCGCAGGAATCTGTAATTTGACGACATTAGCTACTTTTTTAGCCACGAGACAATACCTCCTTGAGTCCGTGTGTGGTAAGTGGAGCTGTTAGTTTGCTCCTCCCACGTTAACTGTATGCTCTAACGCATACTTGAGAATCATACCACACTTTACTAACTACAACAAGTTCATTTTGAAACCAATATTTTAGAATCGTCCACGACGATTAAGCCTGATAAACCACGGATTTGGCCTGCTCGACTGCGAAATACTCGACCAACCGACGTGCGGTAGTCAGCAGCGTCATGAACGAATTAACCTAAGATCGGATCAACTTGGTCAAAGTTCAGTTCAGTACTGGTTTCCCGACCGAACATATCAATGTTAACCTTCAACTTCATCTTTTCGTCATCGACTTCGGTAATCTTACCAACTAAGCCGCTGAAGGCCCCATCCACGATGGTTACGGAGTCACCAGGAGCAACATCCAGTTCAGCATGCCGGGCTGAGATACCAACACGACGGAGAATCCGTTCGACTTCGTCAGGTAACAATGGCGTTGGCTTACTACCTTGACCATGAGAACCTAAGAAGCCAGTAACCCCAGGCGTGTTCCGGACGATATACCAGGCTTGGTCACTCATGACCATTTCGACCAAGACATAACCAGGGAAAACCTTTTCCATGGAAACCTTGTCCTTACCATTCTTAACTTCATGTTCCTCTTCTTCAGGAACGACCACGCGGAAGATGTTATCTTGCATCCCCATTGATTCGGCCCGTGATTCCAAGTTTGCCATGACTTTGTTTTCGTATCCTGCGTAAGTATGCAGAACGTACCATTGTTTTTCAGCTGACTCAACCATGTATGGTGCACTCCTTTAATGTCTTTGACTTTTCGAGCAAAATAAAAAAACTCCGCATACACGAAGTTCCCGTTAGCTACTAATATAGCATATTTAAGCTGCTTTGACCACCGATAATTCCACTACGAGAGGAACTTCAAGCCGTATTGAACGACCCAGTCCACAGCCCCAAAGAAGATGGAGAAGAGCACTGAGATGCCAATAACCGTTCCGGTATCATGCCGAAGCTGCTTAATGCCTGGCCAAGAAACTTGTTTCATTTCCTTGCCGACCGATTTGAAGAAACGGAATAAATGCATGGTGTTGCCTCCCTAATGTTAGTATCCGTTATAAGCTGAATTCATCAATTAACGTGTTTCGCGATGCAACGTGTGCTTCCCGCAAAACTTACAAAACTTCTTAACCTCAAGTCGCTGAGTCCGGGTTGCACTCGCTGTGATGGTGTAGTTTCGTGACCCACAAACGGAACAGGCCAACGCAATCTTTCCTTGTGACATTTTGCCACCACCTTTAATAAAATCCTGTCTAACTCATACTGTAGTAGCTTACCATCATTGGACAAGGCCGTCAATCATTCGGCCAAGACTCGTCGTAGTTTCGCCTGACAACGGTAGGCCGCTGCGGTCGCTTGCGCAGTGGTTAATCGTTCCTGGCGGCTAATCTCGGTCAGGGTTGCTCCCCGCACCAGGCCAAGGAAGACTACCCGTTCAACGATTGACAACCGACTCTGAACCAACCCCACGGCTTCTTTAACTTCGAGTTGTTCACGAATGACCCAACGGGGGTCAACCAGCGTATCCGCGAAAAAGGGGCCATTGGCATCGATTGAAACCACACCACGATTGCATTGCCGCTTCTGTGCTCTACTCTGGCGAATCAGGTCGTATACTCGATGCATCAGGTTTAAGCGGTAAAAGGCGCCAAAGTTCACGGACCGGCTCAGTTGAAACTTGGTGACCACTTGACAAAATACCATTAACGCCTCTTGCTCCCAGTCGTCTTGGTCATAGCCCGGAATAAAGTACCGTTGCCGTAGCCGCAACAAGACTGGTCGATACCGATCAAAAAGCACTGGCAAGGCGGGCGACTCGGCCGTCCGACGAATCATTTCAATTAACACGATGTCACTCATGGTTTTCAATTAAAAAGGCCTCCTTCAACTGGTTACTCCAGTGTAAAGGACGCCTCAGTAATCCCTTAGCGAACACCCGTTTATTTTTTCTTCGGGCGTTGCTGCGGCCGAGACATCATTTGGTCTCGTAATTTTTCTAATTTATAGAGTTGTTGGTCATTCCACGGTGACTTCCGCACAATTCCCCGATCGGCGTACTCCCGAGCAGTCTGCTTCACTTCATTCTGTGCCCGCTCGATATCCCGCAGCAATTCTCCTGCCGGAATACGTAGTGCTCCTTCAGAAAAAATCGTCCATTGCTCGGCCTGGTCACTGGTCGCAACCGTGACCTGTGTGAACCTCGTCTGCCGTTCCTTCGCCAAACGTTCTATATAACTATCGGCTGTTTCGTCCCGATTGGTCCAAACGACCTCCAAGTCAAATTGCCGATAGCTCTTGGAAATTCCGGGGACGTACATGGCATCAAAGACCACTGTGATGGCCGCATCCCGTAGCTTACGATAGTTAGCCAACATATTTAAGAGTTGGTCTCTGGCTTCTGGTAACCGATCGGTCAACTTTAGACGGTTGAGTTCGGGCCAGTTGCCGATCATATTATAAGCATCGACAATTAAAATATCTTTTTTCATTTTTTCCCGCACTCATTCCTTCTAAAGTTAGTGTTGAACCGGATGCCGAGAGCTAAATCCTTGGTACATCAAGAGTCCCGCAGCCACACTGGCGTTCAGGCTTTGAACTTCCCCAACCATAGGAATGGTCAGCATCTCATCGACGGTTTCCTTTAACAAACGGGAAATTCCCTTGCCTTCGTTACCAATAATGAGGGCACTGGCCCCCTTAGCATTCCAGTCACGATAATCGGTGCCGTCCATGTCAGTGCCAAAGACCCAGACGCCCCGGTCCTTCAAGTCACGCACGGTATTAACCAGGTTAGTGACCCGAGCAACTGGCACCCGTTCGATGGCCCCGGTAGACGTCTTAGCCACCACCGAGGTCAAGCCCACTGCCCGACGTTTGGGAATGATCACCCCATGCACGCCACTAGCATCGGCGGTTCGGAGAATCGAACCCAAGTTGTGAGGATCTTCGACGCCATCCAAGATCAGAAAGAACGGGGCTTCCCCAGCGGCCTCTGCCTTGGCAAACAAATCATCAACCGTGGCATATTCAAAAGCTGCAACACCTAACGCCACCCCTTGATGATTCTGGTGGTCAGTCAATTGGTCTAGCTTTTGCTTAGGCACTTCAGAAATAACCAGATGGCGCTTCTTAGCCAGCTGACGAATCTCATCGATAGCTTCCGCCTTCAACCCACTTTGTAAAAAGACTTTATTGATCGTTTGCTGACTCCGTAAAGCCGCAACGGCTGGATGACGACCGATAACAAAATCGGTGTCATTGGCTGGTGTTGTTTGTTCTGGATTCATTATTCAGTCCGCCCCGCTTCCACTTGTTCAATACACCATTGACTTAACTCATCCACCCGGTCCTGCTTACCGCTCAGAGCTAAGTAGCCCATCAAGGCTTCAAAACCGGTGGAGATCCGATAAGTCACGACGTCCGTATTCTTCGCGTGGGTGTAGCTCTTGGCATTACGTCCACGCTTGAACATCGTCCATTCGTCCTCGCTAAGAACCTTATCCTGTTCCATCAGGTTAATCAAGGCTGCCTGGGCCTTCGCGGAAACGTAATGCGTGGCCGTCTTTTGTAAATGATTAGGCTTGGCGAGTCCCTCGGCGATTAAGTGCCGCCGAATAATGACCTCGTAAGCAGCATCTCCCATGTAGGCCAATGCCACCCCATTTAATTGTCGATAATCTACTTCAGTTGTCATTAATTTCCCTTTCGCCAACGCGTCCCTTGGGGCGTGTCTTCCAAAATAATTCCTTGATTTTTCAGTTGTTCGCGGATTTCATCGCTACGCAAGAAATCTTTGTTCTTCCGTGCGGCAATCCGTTCAGCAATTAAGTCTTCGATATCTTGATCTGCTAATTCGGCCGCTTCCTGGAGTTCAACCCCAAAGACACTGAGCAAATCGGTTAACGTCTTACGAATGAAACTTAAGGTCCCCGCAAAAACCACTGGCCGTTCAGCATAAACATTCCCCAGTCGAGCGACTTCGTAGACCTCGGCGACCCCATTTTGAACATTGAAATCGTCATCCATGACGTCCATGTAATTGGCCACGATTTGCCGAACTTCTTGGTCCGTCTTCGGGTCATGACCACCCTCGGCATCCTTTAAGCGATAACCCATATTGTCGTAGGCCGTTTGCAGGCGTTCCAGATTACGTGCGGCCGTATCTAGGTTCCGTTGGCTATATTGGATCGGCCGTCGGTACTGCGTCGTCGCCATGAAGAACCGCAACGTCTGAGCGTCAACCGTCTTCAAGATATCATGCACCGTGACAAAATTTCCGAGCGACTTACTCATCTTCTCGTTCTCATCACCAACAGTCACGAACCCATTGTGTAACCAATAGTGCACGAAGGTCTTGCCGGTCTTGGCTTCACTCTGAGCGATTTCGTTTTCATGGTGGGGGAAAACCAGGTCTTCACCACCAGCATGGATATCAAACGTATCACCCAAGTAATGGGTCGACATCACGGAACACTCAATGTGCCAACCGGGACGACCGGCACCCCAAGGGGATGGCCAAGAGATTTCACCGGGCTTAGCCCCCTTCCATAGGGCAAAGTCAACGGGATCTTCCTTACGTGCGGTCTCTTCATCGGCCGTATGCTGGGAGGCCCCTTCCTCTAGGTCGTCTAACTTCAGGTGCGACAGTTCACCATAGTGGGCAAACTTATGCGCCCGATAATAGACATCCCCATCAACTGGGTAGGCATAGTCCTTATCGATTAAGTCCTGAACGAACTCAATAATTTCATTAATATGTTCCGTTGCCCGGGGGTTAACGGTCGCCGGTTCAATGTTTAAGGCTGCCGTATCTTCTTTGAAGGCTTTGATGAACCGGTCGCCCAATTCTGGCACAGTAATGCCTAATTTTTTAGCTTGCTTAATCATCTTATCGTCGACATCGGTAAAGTTAGAAACGTACTTCACCTTAAAGCCACGGTATTCAAAATATCGGCGAATGGTATCGAAGGCAATTGCACTCCGCGCATTCCCAATGTGAATATAGTTGTAAACCGTCGGGCCACAGACGTACATAGTGACCACGCCGGGGGTCATCGGTTCAAAGGTTTCTTTTTGGCGAGTCATGGTATTAAAAACTTTAAGCATCCCGAAACTCCTTTCGCGTCACGACATAAATTATGTCTATTGTAGCATATCCGACCAAAAATTAAGAAGTCGACCGGCAGCCAATAGGCAGACAGATCGACTTCTTAATCGTTTCGTTACGCTTCGACAACATTATGACGATTTTTTACCGTTACGATTGCTACCGTCAGACTTCTTACCACCGTTGCCATCTTCAATATTCTTACTTGAATGGACCGGTTTAGCAAAAATCATTCGCCCAGCGTCGGTTTGAATGGCACTCGTCACGACCACATCGAGTTGCTTGTTGATGAAGTACCGACCGTCTTCCACGACGACCATGGTCCCATCATCCAGATAAGCCACCCCTTGTTGCCGCTCGGTTCCGTTTTTCACAACCATTACATGCAGGTCTTCACCAGGAATAACCCGTGGTTTCAAGGCATTGGCCAATGAATTGATATTTAAGACCTGAACATTCTGGAATTGAATCACCTTGTTCAGATTGTAATCATTCGTCACGATAATCCCGCCATTTTGCTTGGCTAATTGGATTAGCTTGCTGTCAACTTCCGGAATATCCTCGAAGTCACCTTCATACATTTCGATCGGCATAATCTGTTCGTTTTGAAGTTTGTTCAAAATGTCCAAGCCACGACGACCCCGCACGCGCTTGATGGAGTCACTGGAATCCGCGATGTATTGTAACTCGTATAACACAAAGTTAGGAACCAACAACGTTCCTTCAAGGAAGCCAGTTTTAGCCAAATCATAGATGCGTCCGTCAATTAAAATGTTGGTATCCAAAATCTTATAATGATGAAAATTCGGCTCGCGGTCCTTGTCCAAGACCTCTTTGCCAGTATCTTCACCCGTCGACTTGCGACCGGGTGCTTGAAACAACCGTCGCCAATCTTCCAGCTTAAGCTTGCTGAGTCGAGTCCCGATCCGGAACCCAAGGTAACCAAAAAGAATCATCAATATCCACGGAATCACGGTATTGAAAAACACCGACTTTGATTCGCGAAATGAAACTGAAATTAATAACGCTAACACTAGCCCGACAATGGTAACCAAACTGCCAAAAATAAGCGTCATGGGGTTCTGTCGATTCAGGTACGCTTCAATCTTGTTAATCAACCGAAGCAATAAGCCTGCAAAGAGCAACCCGAGAATAAGAAAAATAAGTGCACCAACCAGTATGTTTACCGCCAGATTGTTCACCATTGGGCTAGTGACGCCTGAAATTTGCCAGACTCGAGGGAGATAGGCCGCGCCCATAACTCCCCCCAAAACGGCAAAGATGAATAAAACGACACTCTTTTTACGCATTTTAAATTTCACCCCCTTTCAATGCTGACCCAACCTAAACGTCGAGTGCTAGCTTTAATGTTTGTCGTAGGGTTGACACCCCAACGACGTCGATCCCTTTAGGCGGTACCCACCCTTGGAGATTGTTCTTAGGAACAAAGATCCGCTTGAAGCCTAACTTCTTGGCCTCGGCAACCCGCTGTTCAATCCGGCTAACCCGTCGAATCTCACCGGTCAATCCAACTTCACCGACAAAACAATCCGTAGGTTCGGTCGCGGTATCTTGGTAGCTTGAAGCGATGCTTAACGCAATGGCTAAGTCAATCGCCGGTTCATCGAGCTTAACGCCACCCGCCGCTTTTAGGAAGGCATCCTGGTTCTGAAGCATCAGATTAGCTCGTTTTTCCAGGACCGCCATCAACAACGAAACCCGGTTGCGGTCAAGACCGCTGGATGTTCGCTGGGCATTGCCAAAGACAGAAGGCGTAATCAATGCTTGGACTTCCACCAGAATTGGCCGTGTGCCCTCCATAGAGACCACGATGGCCGACCCCGTAGCGTCCTTGAGTCGTTCTTCCAAAAATATTTCGGATGGGTTAGCAACCTCGTAAAGGCCACCCTCACGCATCTCAAAAATTCCAAGTTCATTGGTCGATCCGAACCGGTTCTTCACCGCCCGGAGAATTCGGTAGGTGTGGTGGAGGTCGCCCTCGAAGTACAACACCGTATCCACCATGTGTTCCAAAATCTTAGGCCCGGCAATCGCTCCGCCCTTAGTCACGTGACCCACGACAAAAATGGTGATGCCGTTAGTCTTGGCGATCTGCATCAGCTCACCCGTTACTTCCCGGATTTGCGAAACGGATCCAATGGCCGAAGTCACCCCCGGCGCCTGCATGGTTTGCACGGAGTCGATGACCACATAGTCCGGCTGCATCTCTTCAATATTCGCCCGAATACTGGCCATATCAGTCTCTGGGTACAAATAAAGGTTGTCACTATTAACGACCAATCGGTCCGCCCGCATCTTAATCTGTGGGGCACTTTCTTCCCCAGAGACATACAACACCTTGCCACCCGTGGCGCTTAACTGACCAGAAACTTGTAACAACAAGGTTGATTTTCCAATCCCCGGATCCCCACCAATCAGGATTAAAGAGCCCGGAACGATCCCGCCACCGAGTACCCGGTTTAGCTCCCCCATCTCGGTCTTCACCCGAGTTTCAGTCGTATGTTTTATCTCATTCATTAATTGGGGATGCGAATGTTGACCAGACGCACTAACTCGGGTTGATTGTGGCTTCGCCGTTGGCGTGACCACTTCTTCAACCATGGTATTCCACTCGCCACAGTTTGGACAGCGGCCCAAGTAACGTGGTGAACTGTATGCACAATTTTGACAAACAAAATTCGTTTTGGCTTTAGCCACCGTAGCTCCCCCTTAGAAGTTTCTTCTAGATACTTTTATTTTAGCATACCTACTAGGTGATCCTACACTAGTCTGTTGACACATTTTCTAAAGATTTACTTGCGATCCGATGAGCCGAAGCCCCCTTGCCGTTCCTGTTGTGGCGCCTGTTCGTCGTCAGCCAAATAATAGGGCATAAAAATTCCCTGGGCAATTCTTTGTCCCTGCTTAATCACGACATCACTCAGCCCAACGTTCACTAGCTGAACGAAGATTTCTCCCTCGTTCTTTTCATTGTTGTAGTAATCGGCATCGATAACCCCCACCCCATTTGGCAAGATTAGGTTATGCTTCAACGGATTACTAGACCGGTTAGCTAAGATGAGGACCTCACCGGGTTCCATGTACGCTTTAATTCCAGTAGGGACTAGCCAGGGCTTCAAGTCGTGCTGCCCGGCGGCCAGTTCGGCCGTTGTCAGGGGCGTCTTCTGCCATAACCGTTTGAAGGCATGCAATAGATCATGCCGCCAAATTGAGGGCAGCGTAAAATCTTCCGCACATTCAAAGTCGTAACCCGCCGCCTGTTGGGTTGTTCGATAAGGCAGTGACAAGCCCTGATCTTGGTACCGTGAGACAATTTCAAATCCACGTTTCATCATTGACACTCCTTCTATTAATAAATCGCTTTCGTTGGCTCTGTTACTAGAATAAGCAAACTATGAAGAGATTACCAGTAAAACCGCGGTCGGTCAAAAGGAGTTGACAATGCCCGCGTGATCGACCAAAATCAATTAGGAAATGGAGGTAGACACAATGGTAATCCAGGAAGCACCAGGGCAATTAAACCTGGTCGAAACCGATCAACGGCTGGCAAGTCTGCATTATTTGAGTTTATCCGAACACATCTGGGTGCTGGAACAGCTCTTCGTCCGCCCCGGCCAATCGGCCACCTTAGCTGATCACCTGATTAGTCGCTTCTTAGAAATTGCCGCGGACAATGCCGTGACCTTAAAGGTGCTCGACCCTTACGCTAAACGATACCTGAGTGTCCACCTAACTTCGTTACTGGCACCGAATCAGTTACCGGTCACTGGACCAAACGCGATTCAACCTGTCAGTGAACATTACCCATCTCTAGAGGAGGAAAAGACAAATGAATCAAGACGCCCTTAAGGCCCTCGTAGGCCAGGCTGCTGTCAAGTACGTTGAAGACGGGATGATCCTCGGTCTAGGGACCGGATCAACCGTTAAATACATGGTCGATGCCCTAGGCAAGCGAGTTGCCGACGAAGGCCTGCACATCATTGGTGTGGCGACCTCCGACCGGACCGCTAACCAAGCTGAATCCCTTGGTATTACCATCAAGAATCTGGATGACGTCGACCATATCGATTTAACCATTGATGGCGCCGATGAAATCGACGATAACTTCCAAGGCATCAAGGGTGGCGGTGCCGCGCACCTCTGGGAAAAGATCGTCGCCATCAACTCCACTAAAAACATGTGGATCGTGGACGAAAGTAAATTGGTCCACCACCTGGGCCAATTCCCACTGCCACTGGAAGTCATTCCCTTCGGTTCCACCCACGTCTTAGAAAAGCTGGACAAGATGGACCTCCATCCAGAATTCCGGATGAACGCCGACGGTCAGCACGTCATGACCGACTCCAAGAATTACATCATCGACCTGCACCTAGGCCGCATTGATCACCCCCACGAATTAGCAAATACCTTAAACGGCATTGTTGGTGTGGTTGAACACGGACTCTTCTTAGATACGGTAAACACCGTGATTGTCGGTCGCCCCGACGGTCCAGAAGTCTTAAACGCCCGCGACTAGTTCCAAATTAAATAACGGCTCCAGGTCACTCATTCAACCACCACACCGGCATTGGATGGGTGATTTTTTTGCGCTTAAAGGCAAAATCATTCCGTCTTTCTCTGAGGTATTCTCAGTGACGGTAAGCACCCATTCATGAAACTATTGGTACGGTAGTGTATCATTGGTCTATATTCGTTATGTTCCAAAATATTTGTAGAGCGAGGTAATTTCATGGAAACGACTCAATTAACCAACGGTGTGACCATCCCCATGTTAGGGTTTGGGACGTACTTGATCGACAGTCAGGACGTTCCGGCCGCGATCAAGACGGCCCTAGACGCTGGCTATCGCCATCTCGACTGTGCCCACATTTACGGCAATGAACCAGCGGTTGGTGCGGCCATCAAGGCTTCCGGCATCGACCGGTCCGACCTGTTTGTAACATCTAAGGTTTGGAACGCTGACCAAGGTTACGAGACAACCCTGGCCGCTTTTGACCGGACGTTAGCTGACTTACAGTTGGACTATTTAGATCTGTACCTGATCCATTGGCCTAACGAAGAAGACTTTGACTTGACCCTAGATACTTGGCGGGCTTTGGAAACCTTGTACG
>NZ_BCWD01000005.1 GCF_001592085.1 Levilactobacillus senmaizukei DSM 21775 = NBRC 103853 | reverse complement strand
GTTTCGTTGAACACTTTGTCTAACTCATTCAACAAATTCATTATGCGACGAATATTGAATAAAAGCATTAGACAAAGCCGGAAAAGTGTCAAAAAATCCATTTATTAACATTATTCCTGTTTTGTATAGCTCAAATTTGTCAAAACTAAACTAAAATGGGAGTATCTAGATTTCCTACACTTATATTAAAGGAGTTTCCTCATGGAAGCTAACCGATTCTACTTATCAAACAAAATTAAAAAGATCAGACAGCGAACCGCTGATCAGGATTACACTCACTTTGCTAACGAGATTACTCGCCTAACGGGTAAGACCATTGGCCGCGGGACGTTAATTCGTTGGGAACGTGGCCAAGCCGTCCCCCATTTAGAGTTTATCATGGCCATGGCGGACTTAGGCTCCACCAGCCTAGATAGCCTCCTCGCACCCAGTTCGCGACTACTGCCCGCGGAAGCCGTTCCTAGGATGACGCCCACGGCTCTCGACGATATCATGACAGAGCTTTCGGATAAGCTTAATCAGATCAAGAACTACCCCTATCCGCGTAGCGTTGCCGAATTTGCCGCAGAGATCACGGATACCTTCGACTACCAGATTAGCAATACCAAGCTCAATTACTGGCTCAAGGGACAACATCTCCCCAATCCACTTTCCTTATACCCGTTAGCACACATTGCCGGAATTTCCGTGGATGAATTATTAATGCAACCGTATCCGCTAGAACTGGTTTAATTTCGCTTTCACTCGGTAGAACTTGCCGGTTTTAAGGGAGTTAGGCTTGCTTATTAGGCTAAAATCAACTAAATTTAAGTGAGGTTTAGATTCAATTGCATTGAATCAATAGTTATATAGGAGGACACAACATGGGTAACAGCAAAAATAATAATGCGGCGCCAGCTGATCTGAATGACCAAATGCAGGTTCGGCGGGATAAAATGAACAAGCTTGCAGAGGAAGGCATTGCGCCTTTCGGTCACCGCTTCGATCGGACCGACACTAGCAAGACACTGACAGAAAAATACGACCAGTTCGATAAAGATGAACTGATGGACGACAAACATTATGTTGCTGTTGCAGGTCGAATCACCGGTAAGCGTGGTAGTGGTAAAGCCGGCTTTATGGACTTACTCGACAGAACAGGTGTTGTCCAAGTATACGCTCGTCAAGACGAACTTGGCGAAGACAAATACAGTCTGTACAAGACGTTAGACCTTGGGGACTTCATTGGTGCTAAGGGCTACATGATCAAAACCAACACTGGCGCCCTAACGTTACGTCTGACCGACTTCGACTTCTTGTCCAAATCCTTACGGCCATTGCCAGACAAGTATCACGGTTTAACCAATCCTGAAACCATCTATCGTCAACGGTACCTGGACCTGATTGCCAACCGTGATAGCTTCGACCGATTCATCCAAGTAACGAAGATTAAGCGGGCTATTCGGGAATATCTCGATAATGAAGGTTACCTGGAAGTTGACACGCCAATCCTGCAAACGGAAGCCGGCGGTGCCGAAGCACGTCCATTCGTGACCCACTCTAATGCTTTTGATATTCCATTATACCTACGGATCGCAACGGAACTTTACTTGAAGCGACTCATCGTTGGTGGTGTCGAAAAGGTTTACGAATTAGGGAAAGACTTCCGAAATGAAGGAACCGACTTACGTCACAACCCCGAATTCAACATGGTTGAAGTCTACACGGCTTACGCTGATTACACCGATGTCATGGACTTAACGGAAAATATCTTCCGCTACGTTGCGAACAAGGTTAAGGGTACCGGCCAGATCACTTACCAAGGTAAGGACATCGACTTAGACGCCGACTTCAAGCGGGTTCACATGGTGGACGCCGTTAAGGACGCAACTGGTATCGACTTCTGGCAACCCATGTCCGATGAAGACGCGCACAAGCTTGCCGAAGATAATGGCATTCACTGTGAACCTTACTGGAAGGTTGGCCACATCATCAACGCCTTCTTCGAAGAAAAGGTGCAAGATACGTTAGTTAACCCAACCTTCATCTACGGTCACCCCGTTGAAATTTCGCCATTGGCTAAGAAGAACCCTAAGGACCCTCGGTTCACCGACCGGTTCGAACTTTACATCAATGGTAATGAATACGGTAACGCCTTTACTGAATTAAACGACCCAATCGACCAACGTCAACGGTTTGAATCCCAAGACGCTGAACGTGCGGCGGGTAACGAAGAAGCCCACGGTATTGATGAGGATTACGTCGAAGCTATGGAATATGGGATGCCACCTACTGGTGGTCTGGGTATCGGAATCGACCGGATGACGATGTTGCTGACTGATGCAGCTTCCATCCGCGATGTCATGCTTTTCCCAACCATGCGGCCAAACGATTAATGACGAAAGGGACGATTGAATGCGAGTAAATCAGCTGATCGCGTTACTCCAAGAACACGATATTTACCAAGGAACGACGCTCAAATCTGACGACGTTAATGTCGACTCGTTAGCGTATGATTCACGCCAGGCTACTAAGAATAGCCTCTTCGTCTGCAAAGGCTTCAACTTCTCTGTCGATTACCTCAAGCAGGCCATCGATAAAGGTGCCAGCATCTATTTGGCAGAAGAAGATTATCACGTGGATACACCCATGATTTTAGTGAGCGACGTCCGCAAGGCCCTCTCACTAGCTGCTCAACTGTTCTTTAATTTCCCGCAAAACGATCTCTTTGTGATTGGCTATACGGGAACCAAAGGGAAGACCACCTCAACTTACTTCACGAAAAACATTTTGGCTCACGCCAATCCGAAGGAAGTTGCCATGTTCTCCACGATTAATCACATCATTGGTCCCAAGCCAGACGATGAGTTCAAGGCTCACTTGACGACGGCGGAATCCTTCGATATTTTTCACGAAATGCGGCAAGCCGTCGATAATGGTTGCAAGTACCTAGTCATGGAAGTTGCTTCTCAGGCTTACCTCCTCGACCGGGTCTACGGGTTAACGTTTGATGTTGGGGTCTTCCTGAACATCTCCCCCGACCATATTGGGGTCAACGAACATCCTAACTTCGCTAACTATCTTTTCTGCAAAATGCAACTGATGCTCAATTCTCGGAATTGTATCATTGATGCGGATGCCGACCATTTCGATGAGGTGCTTTCAGCCGCCAAGGTTTCCACGGCGCCTGACCACATCTTCACCTACGGCTTTAACCAGCCTGAGGCCACCCTGTCCATCACTCAGGATGCCGCCTCGCTTACCGGCAGTTCCTTTAACCTCACCGTTAACGGCGATCATGCCGATTTGACCGACTTGGCTACCGACTATGACGTCTCGCTACCTGGTGACTTTAATCAGGCTAATGCGACTGCCGCCATCATGGCCAGTCATTTAGCTGGTGCCGCCGTGGCTGACATGCAAGCCGGTTTAGCCAATACCGTGGTGCCTGGTCGGATGGAGTTCATCAAGACCAAGCATCATGGGACAGTCTACATCGACTACGCCCATGATTGGGGCAGTATGAACGCCCTCTTGAAGTTCCTTCATACCCAATTCCCCGACTACCATGTTACTGCCGTTCTTGGCAGTACCGGTGACAAAGGTGAAGATCGGCGTGAAGGTTTTGCCAAGGCGCTGAACCAATATGCCGACACGGCCTTCCTGACGACCGACGATCCTGGTTACGAGGATCCCATGAAAATTGCCAAGGAAATCGATAGCTTTATCGACCATTCCAAGGTAAAGACCATGATTATTCCGCAACGGGAAGAAGCCATTCGCCACGCTATCGCGACCGCCACTAATCACGATCTCGTGGTTCTGGCCGGTAAAGGTGAAGATCCTTACCAAAAGGTCAAGGGTGTTGATACACCATATGATACCGATCCCGTTGTCGCTAAAGGGGCCATTGCCGCCTTCGTCAACGAAAACTAGTCAAACGCAAAACGGTCTCGAGCAAAATTTCTTGCTCGAGACCGTTTTTATTTACCGTTTGTGTCGTTTCTTACGCCGCTTTTGGCTGTATTTTAATTGATGAGGATGTTTAGTCTTACCCAATTGTTGATCAGTACTAAATAGCTTCTGTCCAACTTGGGGATGTGCCCGCAGATACTCCTGCGTAAAGGCGTCAACTGCCGCATGGTCACTGGCCGCAATCCCTTTAGCCTGCATCGCCACCGTAAGATCTTCAAAGAAGTGCTCTAGCTGCGGATCATACATGGTGATGAGCGCCGAATGCCGGTCGCTCACCCACGCCAATAGATCGGCCTGATGTGGCAGACGACCCTGCTCCCCTAGATAATTGAATAACGTTGTCAACGCGAATGGTACCAGGTTAAAGAGCGCTGGCACCCGTTCTTCTTCGTCCAGTAAATGAGTGAATGGCCCAAACATAATTTCGTCTAAGCTATTCACGGTCCAAGCCTCGGGCTGTAGCTGCTTCCCAGTGATCATGAGTTCTGCCGTCGTATGAATGACCGTGACGAAATTTTCCAGATCGGCTGGTGCCAAGTTGGCAACCTCGGGTTGGGCAACCATTGCTTGAACCCACTGTTCAACCAGATCCACCACGTCTTCGTAGGCTGCCTGCTCAGCCGATACTTGGTCGTGCTTGGCCACTAACGCGGGACGAGCCGCCTTGACCGCCGCCAAGACTGCCGCCAGATTAGGCTGCTGCCGTGCCTTAAAATAGGCCGTTAAGACCGGGACGACCGCCACAAAGTAAGTGTGGGGCTGGTTAACCAGCGTCGGCAGGGCGGCTAACGTTCCCGCGATCTGTGCTGATGACCATTCCCCGTTGGCGAGATTCACCGTTTCCCTAGCGTGTTGCACGTCTTCAAGAATCGCCTGTGCATACCGTTGCTGATTTGCTGACATCTTATGGGCCGCCGGCGACGCTAAAAATTCGGCCACGGTTAAATGATTGGGTGCTCCCATTGATTTTGTCATAACTGGACCCCCTCTTTTGATAACTCTGTTCCCCATTATAGGAAAAATAATTAAGAAAAAGCAAATCCCCTGGTATCTCAACGACAAACTCAAGACAAATCGCCTAAAGTCGGTTATATTTAAGTTTCGGAAACTTATCGGAAAAGGAGAAACCATGACCATGGAAGAAGTTGTCATTGTTAGTGCCGTTCGGACTCCGATTGGCAAATTTGGTCGTAGCCTGCAGACCGTGACCGCCACTGAGCTGGGAACCATTGCCGCTAAAGCTGCGATTCACCGCAGCGGGTTAGACCCCAAAACGATTCAACAGACCATCTTTGGGACAGTGCTCCAGGCTGGTTTGGGCCAAAATGTTGCCCGTCAAATTGAACTTAACGCCGGCCTATCGACCAGTAGCACCGCCATGACGGTTAATCAGGTCTGTGGCTCCAGCTTAAAGGCCATCAGATTGGGCCAAAGTGCCATTATGATGGGTGACGCTGACGTCGTCTTAGTTGGTGGCACAGAAAGCATGAGTCAGGCGCCTTACTTAAACGCTCACACGCGTTCCGGGCATAAGTTTGGTGACGTTACCTTAACGGATAGTTTGGCCCAGGATGGCCTCACAGACGCCTTCAGCGGGGACCCCATGGGAATCACTGCCGAAAATGTGGCCAGTAAGTTCCATATTAGCCGAGCAGAACAAGATGCGTTTGCCTTAAAGTCGCAACAAAAAGCCGTCAAGGCCCAAGCAGCACACCGCTTCGATGCCGAAATCACCCCCGTCGCTGTCGCAGGCCAAAAAATTACGCAGGATGAGGCCGTCCGGGCAAACACTTCAGCAGCTAAACTGGCTGCCTTGCGACCAGCCTTCAAGTCAAATGGAACCGTCACTGCTGGCAACGCTGCCGGTTTAAATGATGGGGCAGCGGCCATGATTCTCATGCGTAAGTCGGCCGCCATCGCTCAAAATGTCCCTTACCTGGCCACCCTTAAGGGCTACCAGGAAGTCGGCATTGATCCGGATATCATGGGATACGCCCCAGTCGAAGCCATTCAAAAGGTGTTGACCAATCAACATCTCACGGTTGATGACGTGGATCGCTATGAGCTCAATGAGGCATTTGCCGCCCAGTCGGTGGCCGTGGTTCGTGACCTTCAGTTGCCCACCGACAAACTCAACGTTAACGGTGGGAGTATCGCCCTGGGGCATCCCCTGGGTGCGTCTGGAACACGAATTGTGGTAACCTTACTACACGAACTCCAACACAGCCAGCGATCACGCGGCGTCGCCGCTATGTGTGTCGGCGGTGGTATGGGTATCGCCCTACTCCTCGAACGCTAATCGTTGCTGCTTCTGGTATACTGAAGACACATTGACTTAGAAGGAGGCGACCGCTATGGCCGCAGCAGATGCAGCAGTTAAATTAAAACTCATCATTCTCTTAATCGTTGGCCTGATTGCCTTGGTGAGTGTCCTAGTAACCCTGTACCATCGGGATCACCACTATTACCCAGGATTCACCGGTATTTTGGCCGTTATTTTGGTCCAGCTCTTCGTCTTAGGTTCACTCTTTACCCTTAAATAAATAGATGTTAATAACCAAAACGGACGCGACTTTTCACAGTCACGTCCGTTTTTTTAGGCTTGAATTTGCTGTCGTGGAACACTAACCAAATCACCCGTTGCTAATAGATATAAATACTGATTAACAATTGGTAGGCCTGTCATCTGCTGCAAAGCCGTCGCATACAGATTAACTTGGCCGCCATACCGATCAATCAATTTTTGTTCGCTGTCCTCGACATGCTTAAGATTAACGTGATCGGTCTTGTAGTCAAAGAGAACAATGCCCTTCGGTGTCGTCAAATAACCATCGACAATCCCATGCACTAGAACTTGTGAATCTTGCTCTTGGAAGTCAGCGAACAGGCTCCTCGCCGGCATCAACAACGAGAACGGAACTTCACGTTGTAAATCCGTTGGGTGAGCCAATACCTGTTGCCCAACAACACTGTCAAAGAATTGTAGGATCTTGGTAACGTCAATCCGCTTAGCCACCTCCGCAGCGAGCACCTGATCGCCCACCAGCTGATCGATTAAGTCTTGAACGCTAGTCGTTGTTGGCGGCGTTTGCACGTCCAGCTGCTGCAGAACCAGGTGAGTCGCCGTTCCAATCTCCATTGGTAAGGGTTCTCGCACCGTTTGTAAAAATTCTGGTCGGGCGAAGTCATGGGTGACAAAACGATGTCCACTCTGACGATCGGCGGACGCCTGATATTCACCAATTGTGGCATTATCCGGATCCTCGAAAAGCCGTTTGGCCTCCGACACCGATTGATAGGCCGTCGTCTTTGTGGCCGAGTCATGCGGGTACTTGAAGTCCATCACCTGAACCAATTGTTCCCCGGATACCTTCGCTGATGAAACGGTTTTAGCTGCCTGTTGGGCCGCTTGCAGCCAATCGGCTTCCTCAGTTCCAACGGCCGCCGTTGGCTCAACCTCGGCTGCTCCCGCAAAGGTGACCTTAAACTCAGCAGGATCATCAGCTAACCCGACAAAACTCGTTGAATTTTCTCGTAGATCAGCCGCAAAGTGTGGTGACCGTACCAGGCTCATACCGATCCAATCCAGGTCATTCGCCAAGGTATTCTTTTCCCGCAAGGTTGCATTCAAAACGAGATCGGCGCTCTGGTAGGCCTGATTCCAAGTCGCCAGCGCCTCTTCTTTTGTCTTATGAGAACCCACAATGTACAGCCGCGACTCGGCACGAGTCAGGGCCACATAGAGCTTTCGCATTTCCTCCGCAAGACTAGCCCGCGAGATTGCCTGGGCCGTAACGAGTTTCTGTAAGCTCGGTGCCTTGACCCGACTATCGGGATCCAAATAATCAATCCCAATCCCGGTCTTGCCACTCATCACATAGTTTCCTTGTTGGTCTTGTCGATTAAATTGACGCGAGGCATCCATGACAAAAACAACCGGGAACTCGAGTCCCTTGCTCCCATGAATCGTCATCACGGATACGGCATCCTCAGCCGTTTGAACCGGTGCACCCGCCAAGTCGGCATCCCGCTGCTGTAGTCGTTGAACAAACCGAACAAATTGGAACAACCCTTTAAAGCTACTCCGCTCATATGTCCGTGCCCGTTCGTACAGGGCATGCAGATTAGCTTGCCGTTGTTCACCCGCGGGCATACCACCCACATAGTCAAGAAATCCCGTCTCTTGATAAATTCGCCAGATCAAGGTGACCAACTCATTTTGCTGGGCCACGTCTCGGAACAGCTTTAGTTGTTCCAGGAAATGATTGACCTTTTCAAAAACGCGTTGTTGGAAATCTCCAGTAGCAGCAGTAGCGGCCACCTGTTGGAAGTGTTGTAACGCTTGAAAATAGTCCCCCGTTTTCGAATTAATTCTGAGAAGCGCTAGCTCATTTTCATCTAACCCAACGATCGGAGAACGTAGCACCGCGGCTAGGGGAATATCTTGGTAAGGATTATCAATCACCTGAAGCAAAGACATCATAATCTGAATTTCTGTGGTCTTAAAGTAATTCTGCGCATCACTAACCACCACGGGGATGCCCATTCGCCGAAGCTCATCGGTGATAATCAAATTGTTGGTTCGAGTCGGCGTCAATAAGGTAATGTCACCATACGTCATCGGCCGGACCTGTTTAGCCTCGCGATCGTAAATCGGCGTCTTAGCAGCGATGAGTTCCTGAATCTTCTTCCCCGTCAGTAAGACTTCCCCTTGGTGTTTGTTATCCACCTGGAAAGTCTCGTCCATCGGTTCTTGATCGGCATCCGTCGAACCGGGTTCGGCCGCCTCATCGGTTAAATAAACCAACAGTTCGGCCGTACTTTTAACGTCCTCGTCGGGATAATAGGTTGCGCCGAACTTGAGCTCAGCCGACCCCGTGTAGTCGATCTCACCCAGCTCTCGATTCATCAGTTGCTTAAAAATTAAATTGGTGAAGTCATCCACATTTTTCATTGAACGGAAATTTTCCGCCAAAACAATCAATTGTCCTTGAGAATCATCGGCCACATACCGATCCGTCGTCCCCATAAACAGCGTGGGATCAGCTTGCCGGAACCGATAAATTGACTGCTTAACATCCCCCACCATAAAGAGATTACCAGCAGGTGCCGGATGCGCAATGGCCGTCAAAATGGCCTCTTGCAAGCCATTGGTATCTTGATACTCATCGACCATGATCTCCTGATATTGACGACTCAACTGTTCAGCCACCTGCCGTGACTGATCAGAGTCTAGGGTCAAAATCCGTAGGGCAGCATGTTCGACATCGGCAAAGTCCAAGACATGTCGACGCTGTTTCTCATCCCAGTAAGCCTGACGAAAGACCGTGACAACCCGTGACAATTCCGTCACTAACTTGGCAGACTGACGAATCGTTGTGACGGCTTGTTCCTCCGTCTGTAACAGGAAACTCTTCTTGAGCGTCTCCAACTGCTTTTTTGCCGGGTCATAGTAAGTAGTCTTTAGCTCAGAATAAATCGGATAATCTTCATTGGTCTTCCGAATAGCTGGTATTCGCCCCCATGGGAAGTCCTGAATGGCCGCTCTAAGGTCATTCCAGCGTCCACCACTGACTAGCTCCTGAACCGTAGTCAAGCTAGCTAAGACCGTCTCTAAGTGGTTAATTTGTTTATCCAACCGAGCCTGCTGAGCCAACGTCAGGGCACTCGTCAAATCGGCCTTGATTTGATCAAGTTGTTCCGAAAATAGGGGCTGTAGCTGTTCTCGATAAAAGGTCGTTGTCGTTAACTGATCGCCATCTAATTCATAGCGATCGGGAAGCTTTGCCAGCCACGCCGCTGGATCGGCCGTCGCATTGGCAAAGGTGTTAGTCTGTTGAACCAAATCCGCGAGTCCATCGTCCGACCGGTCACCAGAAGAATTCTCCGTCAACCGCGCAAACTCTCCCGACTCATCATCGGCGTACAGTTGTTCTCGCACATCCGCCCAGACTTCGTCCCGAATTAGCCCGTTCTCCGTCTCATCGGCTAAAAGCCGAAATACCGGGTCCTGGTCAATCACATAGTAGTAATGCTGAAGAATCCGTAAACAAAAGGCATCTAAGGTACTAATGTCAGCCACCGGAAGCTGATTTAACTGGCGGAGATAGAATTGTTGTCGATCGGTATCCCCTTGATTGGCCGCCAATTCTTGACGCAGAGCTGTTTGAATTCGTTCTCGCATTTCACTGGCTGCGGCCTTGGTAAACGTCACAATTAGAATTTCATCGATACCCGTTCCCGCCTTCAATTTTTCAATGACACGTTGGACCAGGACCCGTGTTTTTCCAGAACCTGCGGAGGCCGACACCAGCAAATTATTACCCGTTTGATGAATCGCCAGATCTTGGCTTGGTGTGAAATTAAATTTTTTACCCATGGTGTGCCTCCTTTGCCTGTTCTTCTGCGATGCGTCGCATAACCTCATCCTTATCGAGTGGGGTAAGGTCATGATAGTTATTTTCTTGAAGCAATGGGTCAAACTGCATGATGGATTTGTACGGTGAATACTGCAGTGCCGTTCGATTCTGTTCCCTCGTTGGCGCCAAATCGACGCGACCGGCGAAGATCTGACTCGCCGCCTGCTTGATCAGATTTTCCGTGTGCTGGAGTAAGAGGTCCAACTCATCCGGATTGACTAACAGCTTGCCATACGAGGTAATGGTTCCCTTCTTGGTCCGTCGCAAACCACGGAAAAGAATGGAACTCCCACTGTACTCCGGTTGTTCGAACAAAGAATCAATATTCGTCAACAATTCCGGATCATCTAGTAATAGCCCCTGGTACTGTTCCGCTTTCAATAACGCTTCGGACAGGTCGGTTCCTAGAACTTCGGCCGCCTTCAAAATTGGATTCTGTAAATGTAGGTAGACCGCTCCAGCTAGTTCCGCTTGCTGAGCGGCGTTCGCCCCCACTAACTTAGGGAGGTTCTTCCGCACAGCATCTAGATACGTCAACATTTGCATTGCCTGGCCGTAATATGCTTCCTGGTAACTGAACTTGTGATCGGAGCTCTTGTAATCAACGACACCCAAATAAGTCTTCTCGTCAACTTGTAAGGCATCCAACCGGTCAATCCGTCCGCGAACCATGACCTGCCGTTCATTGCCCAAATCAAAGGCTAATGGTGCTAAACCACCAGCATTACCCAACCCAAACTGGACCTCCGTTCGCTTAGGTCGTAACTTGGTTCGTTTGCTTTGATTGCGCATGGTCCGAGCCATTTGCTTCATCGTCTTAATCAGTTGTTGCCGAATATAAGCCATCCGATGTGAACTCTCTAAAATGGCAAATTGGGGATTTGTCGTCGTATCTAAGACTTTCGCCACAACCTCATCCGTCAACTCACCTAGTTGTTGATCGTCCAATGTCGATAGATCCAAGTGCTGCTGATTAACCAGCTTCATCAAGCCATCCATCGTCGCGTGAAAGAACTCACCCGTGCTGGCTGGCGAGAGTTCAAAGACATCCCGCTCCTGGAGCTTCAAACCATACTTTAAAAAGTAGGCATACGGGTTCGAATAATACTCCTCTAATTTAGAGATCGACGTGCTGATCTTCTGGCCATAGAGTTGAGTCACAATATCTGGCATCAACGGCGTTGGCGTATTTTTATAAGCCAAACTACCCAGCAGTTTAGTCGTTAATGTCCCATACTGCCGATCACCCTGTAACTGCTGCAAAATGAACAGCCATGCCGGTGATAACCGCTGCTGCCGCTGCTGACTGTCATGACTAGCCTGAACCAAGTGACGTAGTGTTGCTCTTCGAGTGCCGACAAACGGCCGAATGTCCTGATCATCAGCCTTGGGGGTTGCCGGGGCCATCGTGACTGGCAAGTGGAAATAGTCCCGAATACGGGCAACGTAGGGCGAAATGTCGAGACCGTTCTTGGCATCATCACTAGAAATCGGGTAACTCAAGATCAGCTTCTCACTGCCACTGAGAAAAGCCAGATAATTCAGGTACGGTTCACCCGCCAATTGAGTCGCCGCATCGTCACGAAGATATTGGTCTTCATCAGTCGCCTGGAGCTCATCGCTTAAATCCCGCCGGTCATTATCTGCCAGCAAGGTATTTGGCAACTGATCGTCTGGCATGGCATCGGCCGTGGCTCCCATCAGAAAGGTCACTCGTCGATTGTTCGCCTGGACAATCCCACTTTCAGACAACTGGACTTGATCCAGTGTCGATGGAATCTGATTAAACTTAGCACCGGCAAATCCAGCCTGCAGCAAGTCCTGAAAATCAGCCTGATGGAAAGGCTGGTCACCGATGATCCGATGACATTCGTCCAGCATCTGACAGAACGTGGTCCATGTTTGCTCCGGTTGGCCAGCTCGAACGAGATCGCCTTCATCGATAGCCTGATCACGCCAAGCCATGAGCCGTTGATCGACCCCATTGGCCGTTAAAAATTGATATAAAATAGTGGCGGCATCCGTATAGCTCCTAGCCTTTTTGAGTCGGGCAAAGAATGGCGGCAATGTCGTCTGAATAAAATGACGAATCGTATTAATTTGTGCCGTAATTTTTTCGTCTTGACTGGTCTGAACCTGATCATCCCCTGCGGAGAAACGGGTATACTGCCAGTCTTGCTTCTGCGTCCAGCGCGATTTACCTTCAAATCCCGTTTTTAATACCAAGTTCTCAGTCAGAGCTAGCGCTTGTCGATAGGCCTGCAGATCCATAAAGGTGCCTGCCGCATCCCGTGGCAAGAGTAACTCCGACTTCAGGACCCGAAATACATCCGCATATCGATAGTTCTTCCGATCAACATCAAATAAAGCATTGAGCAATTCCACAAAGGGATGATCAGCCATCTGAATATCAACGTCATTAAAGTAAGGAATCTCTTGCGCCGAAAAAATAGGTCCTACCACCGTCTGGTAAGTCTCCAAGTGCCGGGCCAAGATCAAGAAATCGCGGTAGCGGTACTCCCCCGTCGCCACCATTTGCCGAATTTTCGTGGCAATTCGCGAGACTTCTACGTAGCGATTATCGGCCTGAACCAACTGAATGTCTTGAGGGATCGTGGTTGCCGGCTTTGGTTGGGGTGACAACGTGGTCGTCGCCTCCCAATAGTCCGCTAGTGCTTGCAAATCAGGAGTCACTCGTGGCGTCGTTGCCTGTTGGTCAATCAACACCGGTACGCGATTAGCCTGCGCGACCTGATAAAGCTGTCGGTATAGCCTGGCCGACTGAAAGAAGAGATTCGTCGGATCTGGAAGCTGCTGAGATGCCTGATGATCCAAATCCAAAGCAACCGTGACGCTGGCCGACTGCTGAATGAGCACCGCGACCAGTTGGCGCTCCTGTGCGCTCAGTTGAGAAAAACCCTCGAGATAGAAATGCGCATGACTGAGATCGGCCGTCGTTTTCAAATAGTCCGCCAATTGATTAAGTAAGTCGGTATTTTCGACATATTTTCCCAGCATTTGTTCTTCAAATGCCGTATAGATGACGGTCAGATCTTGCAGTTTGGCCCGCAGATCGGCATTGGTCGTCCCTAGATTCTGCGTTGCCTTCGCCAGATCGGCCGCCGTAACCTGTCCCACCTTAAACTCTGCCAACTGAGTCGCTAACTGACTGATAAACCCCGGCCGATCGACTTCCCCCCGAAACACCGTCAACTCCGCGGCATGTTGCTGAATAATCTGATAGACCAACATATTTAAACCAGCCGTAGAGATCCGTGGCAGCTGATAAACTGGTTCATTCTTCATGAAGAACCAGGCCAACCGTGTGAACGAAAACACCTGAACCTGCGATTGGGCAAACAAAGTCGTGTCTGGTGAGCTGAGCCGCTTTAACGCCGCCAACACATCCACTTCGGTCTCGAACTTAATGTGATTCGGAACCAAATAATAGGCTTGCTCCGTCGGCTGCTCAACCACCGTCGCCATGGCCTTTACCAAGGGCTGGCGGTGATCGAACTGCGCACTTCCCAAAATAAACTGTAAACTCATCAGTCAGCCTCCTTCATGACATCCGTTCATTCGCCACCAACTCAGTGATGACGACTCATATCATTATTATATTCTAGCACAGCCGAGCACAAAAGCGAACACACGTTTGCTAACCATACAAAACATTTACAGAGAATTTTCAGCCATTCTGATAAATCAGTGTTAAAATAAATTTTAACATTAAAGATCGATGAGAAAGCAGGCTTTAATTTTATGGAAGATAGTGAACAAATTCAGATTCTTCAGCATTTGATTCAGATTAATTCTGTCAACGGTAACGAAGCTGCGGTAGCCGACTATATCAAACAACTCTTTGCCGAACATGGGATCTCGTCAACCATTACCCCTTATGCCGAGGGCCGCAGTAACATTGTTGCCGAAATTGGAAATCACAAAACAGACCAGGTCTTAGCCTTGGCGGGCCATCTCGATACTGTCGCCACCGGCGATTTGGCGGACTGGAAGTTCAATCCTTTCGCAGCCCACGTTGAAAACAATCGGCTCTACGGTCGCGGCAGTGCGGACATGAAGAGTGGCTTAGCGGGTATGATTATTACCTTCCTAAATCTCGCCGATCATCAAGACCAGCTTAACGGCCGTCTGCGTTTCATTGGAACGGTTGGTGAAGAAAATGGGGCCATGGGTTCCCGCGATCTTACAAAGCAAGGCATTGCGGATGACATTAGCGCCATGGTTTTAGGCGAGCCTACCGGGGGCAACATCGTCTATGCCCACAATGGTTCCTTGAACTATCACGTCTACTCCCAGGGCGTTGGCGCCCATAGCTCCATGCCCGAAAAAGGAGTCAATGCTATCACAAACCTCATCAAATATGTCACTGCCGAAGCGACAGAATTCGATGATGCTCCGGTTAGCCCAGAGCTAGGCCCTCTGGTTCACAGCGTCACCGTTTTTGAGGGTGGAGAACAAGTCAACAGCATTCCTGCTAAGGCGGAACTCCAGGGTAATATTCGACCCATCCCCGAATTCGATAATGAAGCCGTCATCAACCGTCTAAACGAAACCGTCAACCACCTGAATGAAGAGCCCAACGTCAACCTCACCCTCCACATCGACTACAGCTTTAAGCCCATCATTAGTCGCAAGGATTCCCAATTAGTTCAGTTGACCAAACAAATTGCTGATACGGAATTTGGCACACCCGTCAACTTACAAGTCATTCACGGTGCCACCGATGCTTCAGAATATATCAAATCTAAGAATGTCTTTCCGGTCATCGTCTACGGCTCCGGTCAATGGTACGATGCTCACGCTTTAAATGAATCCGTGGACCTGGATCAATTCCATCACGTCCAACAAGTCTACGAACAACTTACTAAAAAGTTTCTTGCCTAAATTAAAAACGATTGGTCTCACGGGTCTGTCTTACCGTGAAGCCAATCGTTTTTTCTTATTTGCCAGTTGTCCGGTAGTCATGAGCACCAAAGTATTGGAGCCCCGGTAGTGCGTGATCATTCAATAATTGACTAACTGTGACCAACTTATAACCCTTGGCCTTCAACCGTTTAATAATCGTCGGTACTGCAGCGACCGACTGTGGATGGATATCATGCATCAGCACAATATCGCCACCATGGGTATCCTTCATAACTTCATTAATGTCTTTTCTAGAATTCAGATAAGCCCAGTCCCGTGAATCTACGGACCACCGAACGACTGGTTGTTCAATTGCTCGTCCCTCGGTAGCCGTAATATTGCCGTACGGTGGCCGCACATACTGTGGTAAGGTTCCCGTTGCCTGATAGATGGCTCGATTGGTCCGGTTAACCTGACTGACCGTTTTAGCGGTTCCAATTTGATTGAAATTCGGGTGATTCCAGGAATGGTTGCCCAGTTCATTGCCTCCAGCTAACACCGCTCGCGAAATTTTGGGGTATCGGGCGACGCTCTGACCAACTTCAAAGAAGGTGGCGTGAACATGATACTTCTTAAGTGTCTTTAGTAACCGGGGGGTTAGCTTAGGGTCCGGACCGTCATCAAAAGTCAAAGCGACCATCTTTGTCGTCTTAACCCGCTTTGTCCGATTAGCCTTCGGCAAGTATCGATTAACAACTTTCCCCTTTAATCGACTATACGGAATGGTAATTCGCTTCACTTTAAAACGGTTGGCCAATAAATTCATCTGTAGTCCAGCTACCGTCAAGGTGGCCTTCTTAGTCATATGTGTCGGCAATTTCACCTGATAGACCGCTTCAATTTTACTGGCCCCTTTAACCTTAGCCTGTTTCAAAACTTGTTGCCGAGCCGCCTGCCGAATCGCTGCTAATCGCTTGGGATTTTTAGCTGTTAATTGCCCAAAAGTTACCGTTTGATCGGTACGCTTGGCCAATGCGGTCATACCGCTACCCAGGAACCCTAGTGCCAACATCAGTAGCCCAACGGTAAGCCCCCACTTAACGTGTCTCATGATCATCCCTCCTCATAGTTCGCCCCTGAATCTACCCCTAGTTTACCAGCTCGACTGGGATGTCGATCGCTAAACGCCTTACAATATTTGTCATAAAAAAAACAACCTAACTGACGTCAGGTTGTTTTAGTTATTATCCTCAGGTGGATTAACTGCTTGATGATTTTCTTTTAAAACTTCATTAGTGTAGTATTCCAAATCGTTCAGGACGTCTGGGTTATCCCCCTGCTGGGCGGCAACGTTTTCGGCTACCGCCCACCGAGCTAGCGTATTCGTAATCGGGACAATATCCTGGATGATAACCATTTCGGAATCATCCTGATGTTGATCCTGAATTGTTCGAAAGCTCTCGATGTCGGTAATCAAACGCAGGACCTTCCCCGTTTGTTTTTCCACGGATTGGAAAATAACAAAGTGGGCACGTTGATTGGCCTCGTCCATGCGTTCACGAATCGCTTGTAGTTGATCATCGTCTATTTTTAATGCCAATGCTTTCACCCCACTACGCCTATTCTAACAAACTATCTCCGGAGATATGAGCCTTTTTTGTGAGTATTTAAAATATCTTGCACAATTGGTTAACAAATCGCTAGCGATTGATAATCGTAGCCTCCCGTCTGGGCAATCTTAACCGCAATCTGGGCCACTGTTTCACGTGAAACAAAACCAGCCGGTACCGTTTCACCTTCCCGAATAATTTTTGCCTGACCCACGGCATCATCGTTTAAGGTCACTGGCCGCAGAATCGTATACGGGAATTCTGCTTCGTCCACTAGCTTGGCTGCATACCGTTGTTGATTCAAATATTCCTTAACGTCAGAGATGTCCGGATAGTCCAGTTGACCACTGACCTCCTGATCCACACCGGCCGTACTTAACATGACAAAACGTTGCAACGTCAGGCGCTGATGATATTGAGCATCAAACAACGCCTCGAAGACCAGATCCACATCCATCCCAACCAACGTCGAGACGACGACCGGATTATCTTGCAAGCCTTTGTTATAAGCTGCTTCCTTCGTCAAATCACCCGTAATTTCTGTCACTTGTTCGGCTAGATCTGCCGGTAATTTTTGCCGCGGATCATGCAGCACTCGGACCTGAGCATCGGCCGTCCTGCTCAACTGTCGCGCGACGGACTGGCCTATGTCAGCCGCACCAATTACTAGATAGACTTTCATTAAATTTCGCTCCCTTGCTGTTATCTCCAGTGTACCAGAACTCTCACCGACTGCCGACTACGATTCGTTTTATTTCAACTTCAATCCGTTATAATAAACCTGAGTTTCATTTTCCAGCGATCACCATCTAGGAGGTAAAATTATGACTCAAAATAACATCACCATTGGTAAGAGCGCCGTCGAAGCCACACCACTCGGCTTAGGAACCAACGCCGTCGGTGGATACAATCTCTTCCCTAATCTCAAAGACGAGGATGGTTTGAACTTAGTTACCGCCGGTCTAGAGCATGGGATCCGGTTACTCGACACCGCATTTGTCTACGGCCTAGGCCACTCTGAAGAGCTCGTTGGCCAGGCCATGAAGGCCTTTGATCGCCACAGCTTCTCCCTGGCCACCAAAGGCGCTCAAGACTTCTCTTCTGGAGAACAGGTCATCAACAACGATCCCGCCTTCCTAACACAACAAGTTGATGCTAGTCTCCAGCGACTCAACACCGATTATCTTGATATTTATTACATTCATTTCCCCGATAAGCAAACACCAAAGGCCGAGGCCGTAGGTGCCCTACAACGACTAAAGGAACAAGGGAAAATTCGAGCGATTGGCCTATCAAATTTTAGCGTTGAACAGGTCAAAGAAGCCAATGCCGACGGTTATGTTGACGTTGTGGAAGACGAATTCAGCCTTCTGCATCGCGACCATGAGACCGACCTCATGCCCTACCTTCATGATAATCACATTAGCTTTGTCCCATACTTTCCCTTAGCTTCTGGCCTCTTAACCGGCAAATACGATCAAACCGTTAGCTTTCCTGCCGACGACATTCGTAGTCAAATTACCGACTTTCAAGAACCCCGTTACAGCCAAGCGCTAGCGGCAATCGATCGGGTGCGCCCAATCGCCGCCGCCCACCAGGCTACCGTTACCCAAGCAATTCTAGCTTGGTACATGGCCGATCCTCTAGTCAGTGTGGTGATTCCTGGCGCCAAGCGTGCCGATCAAGTTGTTGCCAACGCTCAAGCTCTTGATCTAACGCTAACCCCGGTAGAATACGCCACTATTGATCAGGCCTTTGCGGGCTTTAAGACTAAGGCCAGCGGGAAGTCATTAGCCGATCCAGATTAAACCTTTAATACTGATTGACCGTCACTGATTAAACAGTGACGGTTTTTTACTCTTTGCTAAATAACGAACTTTATTTTTATTAATATATTTGTATTTCGTGATTGCATTCATTTTCAAAGAATGATAAGCTGTTTAAGGATTGATTTAGCAGATAAACCCGAACGATACTACACAATGTTCGGGTTTTACTTAAATAGATGGTTAAGGGAGCGTCAACAATGCAGCGTATTGCTAATTATTTTAAATTTGATGAATTAGGCACCAACTTTCGTAAAGAGACTTTAGCGGGTCTGACCACCTTCGTCTCAATGGCCTACATTCTCTTCGTGAATCCTCAAGTCTTAGGAGCATCCGGAATCAGCCAGGGGGCCGTCTTCACCGCCACCGCTTTTGCTTCAGCCTTCGGGTGTGCCCTAATGGGAATCCTCGCCAACTACCCCATTGCCATTTCGGCTAGCCTAGGAATTAATGCCTTCTTCGCCTACTCAGTGGTTATCGGCATGAAAGTTCCTTGGCAAACGGCACTGGCTGGTGTCTTCGTCGCCTCATTACTCTTCATGGTTTTAACCGCATTCAAGCTACGAGAAAAGGTGGTCGACGCCATTCCCCGTGATCTCAAAATGGCCATCAGTGCCGGAATTGGTCTCTTCATTGCTTTCATCGGTTTAAGTCAAGGCGGGCTCGTCGTTGCTGACAAATCAACGGTTGTGACCTTAGGATCGCTACACGTAGGCAGCACCTGGCTAACCATCTTCGGTTTGTTAGTGACGTTAATCCTGATGAGTGCTAAGATTCCCGGTGCCATCTTTATTGGAATGGTTGCCAACTCAATTCTTGGTTTAGCCACCGGGCTCATTGCCATGCCAAAGCACATCGTGTCCGCTGTGCCAAGCATCGGCTCAACCTTCATGGTTGGCTTTACCCACATGACCGACATTAATTCCGTACAACTCATTGTCGTCGTATTAACGTTCCTATTGGTCACCTTCTTCGATACGACTGGAACCCTGGTTGGTTTGGCCGAACAAGCTGGTTTAGTTAAGGACAACAAGTTACCTCGGATTGGAAAAGCCTTAATGGCAGACTCCAGTACGATGGTCGTCGGTTCCCTACTTGGAACTTCCCCTATGGGCGCTTTCGTCGAGTCCTCTGCCGGAATTGCCGTTGGTGGTCGGTCTGGTTTTACCGCCATCGTTACCGCAATCCTCTTTGTCTTTGGCGCCTTCTTCTCACCACTGTTAGCCGTTGTGACGAATCAGGTCACCGCGCCAGCCCTGATTATTGTCGGAGTCTTAATGGCCCAATCACTAAAGAATATTCACTGGGAAAAATTTGAAGTCGCCGCTCCGGCCTTCCTGATTGTCTTAGGGATGCCCCTGACTTACAGCATCTCCGATGGAATTGCGCTAGGGTTCATCACCTACCCTCTAACCATGCTGGCTGCTAAGCGTGGTAAGGAAGTTGGGCCGATGATGTATAGTCTGGCAGTGGTCTTCGTAATCTTCCTCTGGATTTTAAACGCTAACTAAATAATCAAAAAAGCTGTGGCTGAGGCCGCAGCTTTTTTGATTTTCCGGCAACTGCTATAAGATTTCCCGGGTTATACGTCTGAAATACGCCTCACTCTCTCCAACCAATAAAAAATCTGCTTAGAATTCTTCAACAGAAAAATTCTAAGCAGATTTGTACGGAGCTACCGTTACCCACGTCGTCGACGCCAAACCATCTCACCAATCACGATCAGGCTTCCCACCAATGTAAGAAGTATCCCGCCTTTCAATCCTGGCGTGGTATAGATTAATCGAATTCGATGCGTTCCGGAACTGATTCGAGCCCCAATAAAGCCGTCATTAACCACTTCGGTCTTCACGCGTCGACCATCAATCATCAACTTCCAGCCAGCAGAATAGGGAATCGAAGTCGTTAAGATGCTGGAACGGTCGGTCCTTAACTGACCTGACACCTCATTATTTCGAACGTGGGCCCGTTGCAGTCCACGCCTTTGAACCTGATGAACCTGCCGATCGTAGCTTTTCCCAAATGGCACGGCGATCAACTTCGCTGATTTGAAGTTAATTTGTTTGGTGGCATTGAAGGAAATATCGATCGTCTGACGGCGTTGGTTAGAGTACCCTAGATTCATCAGAACTCGATGCTTAGGTTCATAGTCCGACAGATTATCGGTCCCAAACTGTGAAAATAGCTTTGTTTGATTACGCGTTTTAACATTGATCCAGTAGTCACCTAAGTCCGGATGGTTTATCGCATCCCGCCAAGCATTCAACTTCGTTAAATCCGAGCGTGGCGTGGCGCCCAAAGTACTGGTATTGTTCTGGGCCGTAAGTTGTCCCGCCGTGGTCAAATGATCCGCGGTAATCCCGTCTAAGGCTAGATACAACTCCGTCCCTTGGGCCCGCCTAGGTTGCTTTAAAGTCAGGGTATACGTAATCGGCTTGCCTTGGGCATCGCTCGTCACCTGACGCAGCCCGTTTTGATTAGCCTGTGTCGTCTTTTGTAAAATCTGCTGATTTGCCAGCAGAACTTGTTTCAAGGCGGTCTTATTTTGACCGAGGTTAACCATCGGGCCATACTGTTTAACTTCCTTGTCACTGATCAATCCATCTTGATCGGGGGCTAACTCGGGCAACTTCAGAGTTCGTCCGAAGTCAGTCAGCTGCTTTTCACCCAAGCTGGCCTTAGCCGCATTATGGGCCTGTTGCAGGCGATATTGGATAACCTTATTCGTGCTATCGATAACCGGTGCCGTCTCCGCCTCAACGGTGTAAGCAAGGTTTCGCTTTGGCGATCGATACTTGGCTGTTTGTGTTCCTTGGTGGCCGTGACGGACCACCGCCGCTTGGCTCAGGCTCCGTTCGCGATCCAGACTCGATAGCCCGTCCCATGTCGATTGCACCATGGTGGTTGGTTGTGTGTAGACCAGCGGAAAGTTCAAATTAGTTGTTAGGACCTGAGTCCCCGACCCATTTGACAAGCCATAGACCGGCTTCTCTGGATAGATCTTCTTCTGGGCATGATAGCTGTACGGTAAAGCATTATGCTTGGCAACCTGGTCCTCTCGAGCAAACAAATACTTAACACCTAAGAGCTGGTTCAATGTCGTTCGGCTGTCGGCCTGGCCCATGGGCGCATTCATGGAATACTCCGAGTTCTGTAAGTCCTGACTGAACTGACCGATGTAGCCATTTTGAACGGAAAAATATGACATTACTCCGTGGAGGTCATGCGTCATTGTCATATTATTACCAACTGTCCGCAACAAATTAAAGTTCCGGGTCGCATTAACCCGTGTGAAGTTTTGTGACCGCTGAGCGACCGTTTGGGCGCCATCAAAATAGTCTTGAATGTATTGGGTGGCATCGCCCTGCCGCAACTGTTGTGTCGCTTGAACCCCGGCATTCGGATCGTAGTATCCCCAGGCATTGTTGATCAGGTTTAAGCCCACCAATGTCCAAACCAACCCAACTGTCCATCGGGCCGGTTGCTGACTAATACCCATCATAACCACGGTCAGCGCTAGCAAGAGCCCATAGGTAATTAGATTACGCCCGGGATTACTAAAGACCAACCCGTTCCCTAGATACACCAATCCTAGTAATCCAGCCGCACTACCACCTAACCACCAGCGATCATGTCGGGTCAGCGTGGTCAAATGATCGGCAATCGTCATGATTGCTAGTCCAAATGGTACCGCCGCCATCAAGATCCAGCGGTTCGATGGGGTTGAGAAAATATTAAAGACTGCCGCCACTGCCGGTATCAACAATCCCACCACAATGGCTACCAGTGTCAGGGCCAACCACTTGTGCTCGCGCCAATGAACCAACACGTACACACAACCGAAAAAGGTTAGGCCACTAATCCCCAGCACCGCCCAGTAGTTAACGGTATTTCCGGTCGTCAAAACAATATTACTCAACTGGAGGTAATAGCCGCTAGGGTACGTCAGCAGACCGTTAGCAAAGACCGACATCGTGCGGGTAGATTGCAGCATCGCCAATAACGAGGGCAAAAGCAACACACCCGAAATGAGCAGGCCAACGCCGGCAGCCATCAAGAAACGGCCCACCGCTCGCGGCCACTTAATGGCCAAGGTGCCAGCGTCTTTTAAATAGTAGAAGTGAATGACTGCGTAGATGAGGCTACCCAGCCCTAATATGTATGCAAAATAAAAATTACTGAGAATAGTGAGTCCTGTCATAACCCCCAGGAATCCCCAACCCTGGCCACGTAAGATACGATCGATGCCCACGAAGAGTAAGGGCGTCCAGATCATCGGCAAGAGGAAGAAAGGATGGTGTACGCCGATCATCAATGAGTAGCCCGTGAAGGCATACGTCAGGGCTCCCATCAAACGACTACTTGGCCGAAACTGATAGTGCCGTGCCAAGGCTAAAAACGCCAGTCCGGTAGCATACAGTCTAAGGATAATAAACCAGCCATAGCCCGCTTCTAACCAATGGGTTGGCAAGAGTGCCAATAGATAGGCAAACGGGTCTCCTAAGACATAATAGGCTAGTGTGGTCAGCTTGTCGGCTCCCAGGCCAAAGGTCCAAGACCATCCGGCCACCCCTCCGAGGCCGGACTTAGTGAGCAAGCGGTGTAGTTCAAGGATTAGGGGATAATGTTGCGTTACACCATCCATATTCCAAATTAACGTCCGATGTGCTAATCCGAAGACGCCAAAGCTCAGTGACGCGATCACCGCAAACCCCAGGGTATACAACACCCACAAAGGCCAACGACGGTTTGCGATTTTCATGATGATGCCTCCAATTAATTTAATCCGCAACGACCCGGCATGGGTCAACTTACTTTAATCTACACAAGGCAAGCGGTTGGTGTCAATCCTTCCGGGAAGACAATACCGGATTATAAGCTTTCCCACGATCGCTCCTCGCCAAGCATTCCGGCTCAGGATCCACAAAAAGGGCGCCGCGGTTGGTTGCGACGCCCTTCTCACATACTTTCTAAACTGCCGGTTACCCAGCAAGACCAATGATACGCCATCCCCCGGCGGAAACCAAGTCAGGTTTTACAAAATTGGCGAAAGCAATCGCGAAGCGGTCTGTTTAAACTTTAGATAGGCCGACTGTTGATCAAATTTTTCCGATGTAATCAATTCACTCTGCCGCATATCGGCCTCGTAAATCTCTTCGAGTTGCGTGGCAACTGCCGCATCATAGATAAAAGCATTAATTTCAAAGTTTAATTTAAAACTCCGATAGTCCATGTTAGCCGAGCCTACGGAAGCAATTCGGCCATCCACCACCATCGTCTTAGCATGAATGAATCCATTATGATAATAGTAAATTTTAACACCATCGGCGGCCAGCTGCCGCGCGTAATATTGGGTCGCCCGATAAACGAAGGCATGATCGGGCTTATCTGGGATCATGATTCGTACATCAATACCCGCCATAGCCGCAATCCGCAAGGAGTCCAAGACACTATCATCCGGAATCAAGTACGGGGTCTGAATCCATAATCTTTTCTCGGCCGTCTGAATCAACCGCATGTACCCCATTTTAATCTGCTGTAGGTCGGAGTCCGGTCCGCTGGAAACAATCTGCAGACTGGTCTCCCCCTTAACCTTCGTCAATGGGAAGTATTGTGCTTCAATCCGGTCATCCTTAAACGGATGATCACGGTCAGTTGCATTCCAATCCAACATGAAGCGGGCTTGCAAGGCAAAGACCCCGGAACCCACGATCCGTAGATGCGTATCCCGCCAGTAACCAAACTTTTCCTTGCGTCCGAGATACTGATCCCCGATGTTAAAGCCACCAACATAGCCAATCTCACCATCAATCGTGACGATCTTACGGTGATCACGGAAGTTTAGTCGGAAGTCGATGATCGCCGACTGGGTCCCCAGGAAGGGCTCCACGTGGCCGCCAACATCAATCAATGGTTTGAAGAAGGACTTCCAGGTTCCCAAAGATCCCCAGGGATCGTAGATTACTCGGACCTCAACGCCTGAGCGGGCCTTCTTTACCAGCAGATCTAAAATATCATTGCCAATCTTGTCATTATAGAAGGTATAAAACTCGATATGAATACTCGAGTGAGCCCCCTCAATATCTTCCATCATTAAGTGAAACAACTTATGCCCGTCCGTAATCACTCGGACCCGGTTTTTGCGGGCCAGAAAGGCCTGATCCGTTTCCATAAACATATTGACCATATTAATCACGGAGTGGCTAATTTGATCGGCCGGCATAATTTGATTACCAATCTGATCGCGCTGCTGTTGTAACCGTTCGTCTAACTGAACCGCTACTTGATGCTGTAACCGAAACATTCGGCCCTTAGGTAGTTTCCGGCCAATGAAGGCATAGGCAATGAACCCAACCACTGGCACCAGTACCAGCACCAACATCCATGCCCACGTCGCAGCAATATCCCGTTTCTCCCGGAAAACCGTCACGAAGGCCAACGCAGCGTTGACGATCACAATAATTTCTAAGATTAATGTGTAATTCACGTCCACGGGAAAACCCTCCTCTATTCTCTGTCTCCTCATAATACGCCAAATCATCCAAATGTCTTTACTTTTTTTTAATTTTTAGTCATAATAACTCTAATTTTCCAGGAGGTGTCCCATGACAACCATCACGTATTCTTTGCTGGGCGGACTTCACGGAACCGGGTCCTTTCGGATTGTCCGCTGGGTCTTTCGCGACAACCCCAGCATCGGTCTGATTCTGCTGGCCGGAATTGTCCTCTATGCTATCTATCGCTACATGAATCGTCATTAACGAACAAAATGGACCGTGACAGTCGTCACAGCCCATTTTTTATTTACACCCAAGTTGGCTCATTAAAAAGACGCCGCCGGATTACCCAACTGGCTCGTCCCCGTACTGTAATCAATCTTGACGCCGGCCTGAATATTGAAAATGTAAACGTTGTAGGAAATCCCGCTGGATTCAACAGATTTAGCTTGCATATGAACTCCCCGAGCTACCAGTTCCTGACCGCGGAAGACCGGTTCAACCTGGTAACGCACATGGTTACTTGGATGGCTCCTCAGGTAACTCGCAACGGGATTTTCGTAGGCCGTCATCCCTGGATCATTGAGTGACCGCGTCCCCGTCATCAAATTCTTTAAATTATTATTCTGACCCGTCAACTGATAGCCAATCAAGTGGCTGCGATTATATAAATATCCCCGTTTGCCATTGACCGTATACGGTTTATTCTTCCATCCCGTTGGATTGACGTATAGCGGTTCTCGCTTAGCCGTTGGCATCGTTGACTTACTCAGCATGGCATTAGCCGTGGTAACTCGATTTAAACGATCGAGTGAACCATATGTGGCCCAGGCTCCCCGCTTGAGGGACAGTGCCTGCTGACTAAAGGTTGGCCGGTTATGGTTCACCGCGACAATTTGCGTGCCCTGGTAGGCCTGTTTTGCCAGTGCTTGCCCGGTAATCGATTGTTTGGGTGCCTCAGCCGTTTGTGACGAGCCACTCGTCACCCGACTGACAGCGCTCGAAGCCTGTTGCGTCACCCTACTAGTCGTGGATGACCCCTGCTGACTCATCCCGCCACCAATCAATCCGATAGCAATTACGAGTAGTGCCGCTACCCATGATGTCTTACGGCGACGGCGTCCTCGACGACGTTTACTCATCTAAATCTTCCTCCCTCACCTTTCAAATCTCTCTGTCATATTCTAGCAGAAAAACATGTGTTCGTCTTTAGTGAATGCTAACTTTTACAAATTTTATTGGTCCTCACTCAGAAACGGTAACTTAACGCTTTTTTAACTGACCCCTTATCGTTTGGCCTAGGTGATCATGCTATACTGGCACTAGTTAAGCGTGGGACATTTGTACCCACACCATAAAACTGTTATGATTTTTGATGAGGTGATTGAGATATGAAGAAATCGCGGATTTTTGCCGCTGCTCTAAGCTTAGTAGCCGTTATGGCCGTGGGCCTGGCCGGTTGCAGTAATAGCAACAGTAGCAAATCGGGGAGTAACCAACAAGCTAGTTTTAAGAACAAAACCACTAAGAAGGCTGACGTTAAGTCAACGTTAACCCGTTCAAAACAACTTTGGTACGTCACCGGTTCAGTGAACGCCAAGAGTAACTCCGGCCTCGAAGCCTACCGCTTTGATAAGCAAGGTAACGTAACCGTCTATAATGTCAATAAGCTTTACAAGTCCTATGCCGCTGCCAATAAGGCCAAGGCATTGAACAAGGAAGGCACGCTTAAGGCAACCTTTAAGACCAAGGGTGATGATACCCTCATCAATTTTAAAGGTAAGTTGTCCGACATTCCGATGACCCAAAAGTTTACGGTCAAGGACACGCTGACGGGTAAGAATAAAGCAACGCATCTTAAAGTTGCCGGTTACCATATCTCCCGTGACGTCGATAATGACGTCACGAAAGCAGTTATGGTTAAGGTCGGTAAGTAACACCGACAGCATTTAAGACGGTCGGGACTTCGGTCCCGACCGTTTTCTTTGCGTCGACGAACATAAATAAAGGTTAGGTGAGCACTGATGAAAAGAATTATTCCCGGATTACTAGGCGTCATAGTGGTTGGTGGTATCGTGATTTACCAGCAAATGCGTCACCTGCCACTGGTAATCATGTTAGAAACCGGCGTTCTGGGAATCGGGGTTGTCTTTAGCCTCCTGCACATCATCAGTGTCTGGCGAAATCGCCATTAACTAGCATAGTCGTCCAACCTGACAGCGTTTACTTTTTGAGCTATCATAGGCAAAAGGAGCGTGATGAACCATGTTAGGACACCGATTACCCATCAACCCCGCCGCGGCCATTTCTCCCGAACAGCGTGCGCGTTTGCTCACTCTCATCGAAGAAAATCCGTGGCTAATTCCCGCCACCGCCGCCCTGCAAGTTATCCCGGCTGCCGTCCTCATTCACGGCTACTGGAAAAACCGTCAGCTTAAAAAACAACTTCAAATTGAACGTGAACGGACGAAGCAACTACGCCTTCAAGCAGACGAGCCAGATGACTTCGCCGGTCATCCCCGTCCATTGCATTTGCCCCATCCGCACTTTCACCATTAGCTTCGGCGGCCGCTAAAAATATTAGCGGCTTTTTTCATGCAAACGTTTCTTTAGATTCTTATGTAAACCATCATTTTTACTTAAAACAAGCGATTACTATCAACTAAAAACCCGTAAATTCGCCAAATTCGACTAATAGCCATTAGTAATAATTAATCCAACACCTGAACTAGCAGGATTCAAGTGAATCATTACCCATATCTATGTATTTGCATTAGTATTTTAAAAATATTCTTCACAATTTCTTCACAATTTCCGGTTAGGATACCCATAGACCAAGTTCTCTTTAACCAATCAAAATTTTTACCACTCTGTTCCTAACCAGTTCAGCGTAACCGCCCTTAATCTGGGCGGTTTTTTGTTTACCAGAACTTACACTAAACCTATTGCGACCCAAAACGGTTTGGAGGTACACTTTAAGAGAACTAGCCGTAGTAGTCTGGTGTCAGTGATTCCAAGCCCTGGTGCTTGGCCAACGACTAGTCATCATTAAAATCCGACAACTAAGGTGGTATTCAAATGAAACGACTTAATTGGTTTCTCCTAGCCCTCAGCTTGGCAGGATTAGCCGGCATAGCGCAGCCAACCATCAGCCACGCGGCCACTACCCAACCCGTCTACCGGCAAGTACACCACTTGAAGAAGGTCAACTACTACACCAAGATTGGCGCCAACCGTTCCCATAATTATCTGGTCTATCGAACCGGTGGTGCCCACTCTTCCGCCGCTAACGCTAAGGCCATCAGCAGTGGTCGTCATTTTGCAAACAAAAAGGTTCACATCACCCGGGAAGAAACCATGGCCGACGGAACCTGGCTCAAATTTACCTACAACCATAAAACCACGGGTTGGATTCACCGGAACGGGACCGTTAAATCCTACCGCTTTCTGGCCGTCCCGCTCATTGGTCAGCGTCCACAGCTCCCAACCGGCTGCGAAATCACGGCCACAACCATGATGCTAAAGTATGCCGGTGTCAAGGTCACCAAGTTGTCCCTGGCCAAGGAGATGCCCCGCAGTTCAAATCCCAACAAGGGCTTCATCGGCAGCCCTTACAACAAGACCGGCTGGTGGGTCGCGCCTAAAGGCCTGATGTCCACCGTAAAAAGACACTTGGGAACAGCCAAGAACATGACGGGGGCCTCCTTCAATCAGATGAAGAAGCAGATTAACAAGGGACATCCCGTCGTTATTTGGGTGGCTGGCCTCGATGGCTTTGATACCCATTCCATCACCCTATCCGGCTACAGTAAAACCCGGGCCTATTACAACGACCCCTGGACGAAGAAAAAGACTAGTATGACCATCAAACGACTTCATACCCTTCGCAAACACGACGCTTACCGCGCCTTAAGCTACTAATTAACCAAAAAAGACGAGTCAATGACCTTGGTCACTGACTCGTCTTTTCACTTTATAACGTTAATAAATCAGCAGGTTTAGCCAGAAGATAAGTGGGATCTTCGGCGCGAACCGAATCCGGATCGGCTGCACCCCACATGGCCGCAACCGTTGCCACCCCGGCGTTCTTTCCCATCTGTATGTCGTATTTGGCGTCTCCGATCATAACACTTTCCTTAGGATCTAAGTGAAAGCGATCAACCAACGCCAAGATACCATCCGGAGCCGGCTTATAGTGATCGACCGTGTCCGACCCACTAATTGCCTGGAACATGGTACCCAAGCCCACTTGAGCCAAATTACGCTGCAAGGGGACGGAATGCTTACTCGAGACTACAAACAACTGGGCACCGCGATCCTTCAAACTCGTTAAGGTCGCTGCCATACCATCAAACAGGTTAATCCCCAATTTCTCGGCTGCCTGATACTGCGTCCGAAAGGCGGTGTACAGATCCGTTAATGCCGCTGGACTCAAGGACTCCTTCACCATCTTAGCAAACGATACTTCAATGGGCACCCCCATGTAACTCACCACAATATCTCGTTCGGGTAGCGATAATCCCTGCGACTCGAAGGCCCGCTGGGTCGCAATCACGGCGACGTCGCGTGTATCGGCCAGGGTACTATCAAAATCGAATAAAAAGTTTTGCATGCGCACTTCACCTCATCAATATAGTTGAGACTCATTAATCACATTCTACCCTTTAGAACTAAAAAAATACCAGTCTACGGACTGGTATTTTGGTGCAATCTTATTGTAAGGGATCCCAAGCCGGTAACTCGTCCGGCGTCATTGCCAACAATGCCTGTTGTTCCGTGCTCAGGTAACGCTTGTGGACCACAACTTCGTAAACGAAGTCGTCCATCCAAGCATCAGTCATCACGAAATAACCCTTGTCGCAGTTCTTTTCACCCCAACTGTTCTCAACCTTCCAGCGCACCGGCTCGCGGTGAACCAGATCGACCCCGGTCAGGGTCATGGCATGGGAAACCTCAGCTTCACCATAGGCCAGCCGTTCCGCCTTCGTTAGGCTTAAATCGACGCCAAATAAGTCAGCCGTACGATAGAGCTGACTATCCAAGAAGCCCCGGTCGCGACTCATCTGTTGCAGCACATCATTGCCAAACCAGACCGTTTCTCCGCCTTGCAGTTGATCGATAGCGGTCTTCTTCAAAACGTCCATCGATAAATTAAGGAAGGTAATGGGCTTGCCCCCAACGATATTATCCTGGCTCGGCAAGCTGTATAACTGGTTAAACGGCTTGTCGGGTGAATTCGTCACCACCACGTAATCGTCTAGGTCCACATTAAAGTATTTATCGAAGAACGCCTTGGGCGTCAGGTCGGCATCCCGATGGTAGACCTGTTTATCATCCTTGTACTCCAGGTCAAAGGTGGCTGGCGGCTCGCCAAACGAATAGGCTGCCATTCGATAGACTTCTTTCAACGCCTGGGATCGTACGGCTACAATTTCCGAATCACTAGCCCCCGCAGCCACTAGCCGCCGTAACGTCACGGCATCTTTTCTAAGTTTCAGGTCCAAGGTTGCCGCAAACCCGGTCGTATCATTCGTATTAAATGATTCGGGCATTGCACTGGCCGGAACCACGCCATACTTTTGAACCAATGCGGCACCCATGGCCCACTGTCCACCATCTTCACCCGGTCGACTGAGATAAAAAGCAACCTCCCGATCGGTCACGGGTTGCTGGGCCGTCCGTAGAATATTGTCATAGAAAATATTGGCCCGTTCGACCTTATCCCAGAAGAATAGATAACTCTCGGATAGTTCGAAATCCTTTACGTGATATTTGGCCGCAAATTGATGGCGAATGGTATTCAGTGTTGAGAATAACCAACACCGTCCCGAATGTTTCTGATTGGCCACTTTCCCCGTATCCAATTCCACGGAAAAAGCACGATTTAACCGAACCGTCGCTTGGGGGTCTTCCGAAGCGGCTAGGACACCGTTCTTAATCACCGCCCGACTAATCACGTCATGGGCTGGTTGGTTTTGGAGGTCAGCGTGTAGGTCCGCCATCTCGGTGGCGTTCAGCACGTGCCCGTTTTTAATGTCTGGCATAAGCTAACTCCTCTCGTCCTTGAACTTCTCATTATAATCTCATAATAAGCATTGCACTAATTCTAGCGCTTCTCTTCGTGGAAGGCAATCTTCCCAACGTTCATGGGATAGTGGCCAAACAAAAACGATGGTCCCCATTAAAGGGTCACCACCGCGATAACATTCTAATTAAAATTTAGCCAGCCACTGATTCATGGTATAGTAACTCCCAATATGTTTAAAGACTGACTTATGATTATAAACCTTCACGTAGAGTTCTTTTTTGATGGGCTTCTTCGTGTAAATATGCGCATATTCAAACAAAATATGCATCAAAACGGTTTGCTTCTTGCCATTAACCTTCCAATTTTTGACGATGATCCAGTTGTCTGGGTAGATTTGATTATCCCAACCATACTCCTGGGTCTTGTAAAAACCATAGCTGTTCTTACGGATCGCCAATTTGGCTGTATATGACCCAACGTGGCCGTTGATCTTGGACCGTGAGGTGATGTGATTCTTGGAAAATTTATCTCGACAAACATACTTGTTTGGCTTGTCGTAGTGATACCAATTCCGCCGGAAGGCCTTTGGGACACTAGTCGTCTTATGATAGCTGACCGACTTAGCAGCTGCCGTTTGTGGGTTAGCTAGGCCGGCAAACAGTGCGACCATAACTAACAAGACCATCCCCAGAATCTTCTTAACCCGTGTAGTATTCATATTTCCGTCTCCTCCAAAACTGTTTATTGGAACAATAAAACACCTTGAACACCGATAACATGATTATATAACTTCGGGACTAATAATCATAGATAAAAAAAGCCCAGCATTGCTGGACGGTCGGTCGTTTAAGCCGATCCAATTAACCCCTCATCATTCTGCCTGATCGGGCGTTTCATTGGCAACGGCGCGCAACGCCAGCTGCCGAATTTGGGTCACCAACTCGTCGTGCTGGTCAGCCGGGATGTCTGTGAGTAACTGATCGGCCACATGCTGCCGAATTGCCACAATATCCGGATAAATAGCCTCACCACGTTTCGTCAGCGACAATTCATAAACTCGCTTATCCGTCTTGGACTGCCGCTTACGAACATAACCCAGGTTAACCAGTTGATTGACCGCTCGCGTAACATTACTAGGATTTAAATAAGTTAGCTTGATCAATTTATCTTGCGTGAGCCGCGGTTGCTCATGAATTCTGAGAATGTCGTAATACATACTGGCATTCAGTCGGTACGGCTGGAGATCCCGATCAAGCGCAATCCGCGTATAACGATTGGCAATTGATAACCATTTTAAAATGTCTGGATCGTTGCTGCTATTGACCATAAGCGATCTCCTTCCTAAATTTACGTGCGCAAGTATAGGCCACCTCATAGGAAATAGCAAGGGGCGCCCCGCAGAAAAAAACGTGATCCCAACGACCTTGCGTTAGCGACCACGTTTTTATTTAGTAAGCCAGATTATTAACATTCGCGCGCTTGGTCTTGTTGGATGCCCAGAATGGCACCTTAACAACCCCGAGGACCTTGTCCTTATCGACGAATCCCCAGTAGCGACTATCATTCGACACACTTCGGTGATCCCCGAGGACAAAGTACTTCCCCTTTGGCACCACCGTGGTCCCCTTACCCCAGCCGTTCGTCTTTTGCAGACTAGCAAGGGTCCAGTTCCCCGTTCCGGAAGTTTGTTCCGACTTGCTGATGAATCTCTGGTTAATCTTCTTCTTGTTGACGTAGATGTAACCATTCTTACTGGTTACCGTATCACCAGGCAGGCCAATGACCCGCTTCACGTAGTTCGTGTTGGTCTTCGCCGCTGGGTCTTCTCCGTGGGCATCGAAGACAATGACACTCAGATGTTTAATCTTGGATTGTTTGAAGGCAAAAACCTTCTCATTGTTATCCAGATTGGGCTCCATGGAAGGTCCATCGACCCGAACCCGCGTGAAAACAAATTGTTTGATGGCAAGAGCAATGGCTAACCCAATGACCACCGGAATAATCCAACTCATGACTTCTTTTAATGCTTTCATGGCGTGTGACTCCTCATTCTTCAATTAGATTAATTAGATACTGCTATCATACACCCCGACACCTGGCAGTAAAACAAGTCGTTGATAGGGTCACCTGTAATTTTACCATTTAACTTCGCAAAACCCTACGCTTTCACCGAATTTAATGAAGTCATCATAAATTTGCTAACTCAACGTTAAAACGGCGCTTGCAAATTCAGCTTTTTCCGGCAATAATAGAAGAATACTTAAATTATCTAGACCATTCCCTGGGCCGCACTCTGCTAAGCAGATTAGCGGTCCAGTGCTGTTTCTAACGAATATAAAATATATAATATCGACCGTCATCCTTCAGGATGGCATCGATTTGAAAGGACTGACTGTTGTTGAATACTGCCATTTCACGGCGCCGACTCATCTGGCTCACACTGTTACTAGGAACGGTCAGCGCCACCGGACCTTTAGCCATTGACCTTTACTTACCGGCCTTACCAGAAATGAAAACCCAATTTGCCACCAGCGCTTCCCTCATGCAACTCAGTATCACGAGTTGTTTAATCGGCCTGGCCCTCGGTCAACTGATTGCGGGTCCCCTATCCGACCAATATGGCCGACGGAAGCCCCTCATTGCTGGTTTCATTCTCTTTGGCCTCGCTTCTCTGGCCATGGCCTTCATTCATTCGATTACCCTGCTCATTATTCTCCGTTTCGTGCAAGGATTAGCCGGCGCAACGGGCCAAGTAATGGCTCGAGCGGTCGCCAGAGACCTCTTCTCCGGCCAACGTCTCACCCATTTCTATGCCCTACTCAACACTGTTAACGGCGTCTTCCCCATCATTGCACCCATTATCGGGGGCTTCATGATCCACTACGTTGACTGGCAAGCCATCTTCGTTCTACTGGCCATCATCGGGGTTCTCATTGCCCTGGCCGTGGCTCTCGGCCTACCGGAATCCCTACCAATCGACCGGCGGCAAACGGGCGGCTTCAGCGCGTCGCTACTGGCCATGGGTAAACTGACGGTCCAACCCAGCTTCTGGCCATTAATTCTGGCCACAGGGCTAGTCTATGGCGCCTTGTTCGCCTACATTTCGGCCTCAACCTTTGTCTTTCAAACGGGCTTTGGTATGGCGCCTCAGACTTTCAGTCTCCTGTATGCCTTCAACGGCTTGGGCATCGTGGTCGGGAGTAATCTTCCCGGCTGGTTGATCAAATACTTTAGCAATCGCCAACAGGTCACCGGCTTGTTAACTTTGGCCGCCATTGTCAGTGCCATCATGATTGTCTCCCTATTATTCCCGGCCAATGTATGGTTGGTCAGTGGGCTAATCCTGATTCTGGTCATCCTAATTGGGGCGCTGCTGACCCTTACCGTCACCATCATCATGGACCAAGCAACCCACAATGCCGGCAGCGCCTCCGCCGTCATTGGCCTATCACAGGATGCTTGCGGTGGACTGGTATCACCGCTAGTCGGCCTGTCTGGCAAGTCCTATGCCGCCATGGGTGTCATGCTCTTTCTATGTAGCGCAGGCGCTCTTGGACTGGTCAAATACCAACATCGCTTAACCAACGAATCCTAATGCCAACCAAAAGACGCCGCTGAGAATTTAATCTCAGCGGCGTCTTCTTTATTAGTCGTGTTGGCTCCACTGCGTGAGTTGTGCCACGACGTTCTTTAAAATTTTAATCCCTAGTTGGTAATCGGGTTCGGACCCCATCATGCGAAAGGCTAACGTCCAGGTATCGTGATAGATACTGACGGTTAGCTGGAAGTGTGGCATGGTTCGATAAGCCCCCGCAAAGTAAATTTGCGTCACGGCGATACCGGCGAAATCTAAACGGGTGTGATCGATGTGCCCAAAATTGGCAAAGGAAATTGGCGCCTGGGGTTTAAACTTCCCCGCTAACCGCCGCACAATAATTGGTGGCAACGCCCGACTCATTCGGTTTACCTCAACCAACGGTGGCAAATATGCCAGGCGATCCCGGAGGTCACTGATGGTGGCCTGTGTACGCTGAACCACTTCCTGGAGGGTATCTCCGTCGCCAATCTCAATCTTTAAGGGCATCTCACTAGTCATATTAGCCACCTGAACCACGTTGGCCGCACTGACCGGCCCATGTAGCCGCAGGTCGACCTGAACGGGAATCACCAGTTGCCGTTCCCCCGTCACAGCCGATAACGACAAGGCGTAGGCCGACAGAAGCACCGCATTCATGGTCACTCCTTGAAAGTGGGCTTTTTGCCGCATTCGTCGACTTATAACCTGGGAAATAATCGCCTCACCACGGTGATGATGAATGTCTCCTCGCTGAGCGGGAACCTTTTCTGCCGTGCGCTCATTCATCGTCGGTAACGGGCGATGGGGGTGCCGGAGGTGCTGCAAAATTTTCCGGGTACCTCGCTCGTTGGTAAAATTGGTTAAGTCTTCGCCAGAGTAGGCCGCCGCCAGCAAATACAGGTAGTGTTTAAACCCCTCGCCATCGGTAAGCAGGCTACTCATGACTAAGCGAATTTGATCATACGTGTCATAATGAATCACTTGAATTTTTAGTTGTGGTCCCACCTCAACATCGAACTGCGCTCGGCCAGGATCGTGACTTTCAGAATACTCACTAATCACTTGATCCAGGGTGTCCCGATCCACCTCAAACCGATTTCGTTTAAGGTTATACCGTCCTAAAACTTGGGGAACGACCGTCTGCGTGGTTGCTACCGCAGCCTTAAGCCGAGCCACATCAATCGGTTGGGTTAAGCTCAACGTACATTCCAATAATGGATACGTCTGAATTGGATCTAAAGTCGCTAGTAAATCCAACGGCTCACCATGGTAAATCATGCGAACACCCCTCCTTGCCTTAATTAGTTTCAGTATAGCAAAGGCGCCGCAACAACCACCAAGATTCAATCTAACTATTGGTAAAAATTAATAAAGCTGTAATCTATGGGCTCGGTCGTCGCTTACGACCGACTCTGTTAGAATGAAGTTATTACTAAACTCATGAGGTGATATTATGACTCAAGCTTCCGTACCCGTATCCTGCAACGCGACACTGATTGTCACCAGCCATCGCGTCTTTCAAGCCGATTTAAATGAGCACGCTACCGTCTTTGGTGGTAAGATTCTTTCCTTAGTGGATGATAGCGCCTCCGTGGCCGCCGTTCGCCTAACCCACAAGACAGTGGTTACCGCTTCCTTTGATCACGTCAGCTTCCTAGCGCCGTTTCATCTCGACGACTCAATGGACCTGGAAGCCTACGTCTGTGGGACCGGCACTCGATCTCTCGAAGTGTTTGTCAAAATAATTGGTGAAAACTTGACCACAGGTGACCGGTTCGTAGGCTTCACTTGTTTCATCACCTATGTCATCGAGGATCCCACCGCCAGCGCCCCACTACCGGCCATGAAGCCCGTGACCGATGAACAACGGTATCTCTGTGCGGGCTATGCCAAACGTGCCACGCAACGTCGGGAACGCCGCCATGAGCAGGCCGACCTGAACGCCCACGTCACCACCGCATCCCCCTGGCCAATTTAGTCGGTCAGGTCAACTGGTGTTTCACGTGAAACATCAGTCCACTCACTGACCAGGATGCCATATTGATAAAGGTCGATCCATCGTTGATCCTGGAACACCGCCTCACGATTGACCCCCTCTCGCACAAAACCCACGGCCTCGTAAGCGTGAATCGCCGGCAGGTTGTTGGCGTTGACCTCCAGATTAACCTTATGGAGGCCCAGTTCATTGAAGGCAAAGGATAAGATGGTGTTGAGGGTGTCCACCCCATAGCCTTGACCACGGTCACTGACGACCGGTAAGGCAATTCCCAACGATGCCCGCCGATTCTTGAAGAAAATATTATTCAAAATAACCGAACCTAACAGGCCATCATCCGCGTTGGCTCGAACCATGAAGAAAAACTGATCATTATTATCCGGATACTCGGCCAGTTCGCTGTATTGGACCGCCGTCACTGGGTGTAAGGCATCCGCTGACAAATTACGCAGAAGACCCGTTTCCCATTGGGTGTCCTGTAGCCATTCGGCATCTCCATCGCGCATTTCTGTTAAGTGGACCAATCGTCCTTGAACCACATCTTTCATCGTAACCCCTCCTGACTAATTGTTCCTACTCTAGCACAGCCGGCGAGTACGAACCAAAATAATTGGGTCACCAGAATAAAACAGCTATAATAATTAAAACAATGAAGGAGGACATTTATTCATGAAGATTATGATTATTGGGGCCACCGGTATGGCCGGTTCAGAACTCGTCAACGAGGCCTTAAACCGGGGACACGAAGTTACTGCTCTAGCACGCTCAGCGGAAAAATTGGCGAAGCTGCCGACCAGTCCGGCATTAACGACCGCAGTCAGGGATGCTTTCAGCCTCACGGCAGCAGACCTACAAGCCGTCGACGTTGTCATTGACGCCTTCGCCACCGCCGCAGACACGGCCTACCTTCATGTGGATTTGGCTGCGCACTTGGTCCACCTCCTGCGGGGCACAACAACCCCCCGGCTCTTCTTCATCTTAGGAGCCGGTAGTCTACACACCGGGGATGACAACCATCTGTTTGTCCACGACATCGAAAAAGATCCACAAGCAGCCAACTTCATTCCCATTCCCAAAAGTCAATTGAAAGAATTGAATTTCTTAAACGACGTCGACAACGTCAACTGGGTAGGGATTTCTCCAGCGGCAAACTTCCACCCGGGAGCTGCCGTTCCTGCTATCTTAGGTCACAACAACTTACTGTTCAATGATCAAAAAGAATCCGGTACCTCTACTGGAACCATGGCCGTTACCATCCTCGATGAACTGGAAACTCCTAAGCATCATCAAGAACGGTTCACCGTTGCCGATCGCTAAACCACCTGACGACACTAACCCCTGGGTAAGTGTCGTTTTTTATTGGACAATCCCGTATAATAGCTCTAACTAATCCTGCATAGAAAGTTGCGATCACCTTGAAAAAGCAATTAACCTGGCGTGAGACCCTCTTCATCGGCATGATGCTCTTTGGGCTCTTCTTTGGCGCCGGAAATCTCATTTTCCCCGTGTACCTAGGCCAACAAGCCGGCCACAACGTGGGGCCGGCTATCTTCGGTCTGTTAATCACTGGAATCGGCTTACCCCTACTTGGTGTCATGGGCATCGGCCTATCCCGTAGCAAGGGAATCTTCGACCTCAGTAGCCGCGTCAATCGGCCCTTTGCTATCGTCTTTACCATCCTGCTTTACCTGACCCTGGGCCCTTTATTTGCGCTCCCGCGGCTCGCCACGACCTCCTTTCAAATTGGACTGGCCCCGTTCACGCCAACCCCGCAACAACCCCTGGTCCTAGCAATTTTCTCCATCGGTTTCTTTGGCCTCGCCTGGTGGCTCGCACGGAATCCCGGTAAGTTAATGACCTACATCGGCAAATGGCTGACGCCCCTATTCCTGATTCTATTGGGTCTTCTCATGCTGACTGCCATCGTCCGACCATTGGGTGGCCTATCGGCAGCACCGCAAGGGCCATATGCCACGGCTCCCCTCCTGCAAGGATTCACGGAAGGCTACAACACCATGGATGCCTTGGCCTCATTGGCCTTTGGGATCGTGGTCATCGATAACATCAAGGCATTAGGCATCTCAGATCCGACTCAAATTGCTAAAGACACGATCAGAGCCGGCACCATTAGTGTCGTCATGATGGGACTAATTTACTCTCTCCTAGCGGTCATGGGAACTATGAGTCTGGGACGGTTCACTCGGGCAGCCAACGGGGGCGTCACCCTCGCACAAATTGCTAATAACTATTTCGGAACATTTGGTAATATCCTGTTAGCATTGATCGTCATCGTGGCCTGCCTCAAAACGGCCATTGGTTTAATATCGGCTTTTGGGGACACGATTCACGAAATGTTTCCTCGCCTCCCTTATGCTGGGTTGATCATTTTTGCTAGTCTCCTCCCTTGTTTATTTGCTAACGTTGGGCTGACCAAACTGATTACCTACTCGAAGCCCATTCTCATGTTGCTCTACCCATTAGCCATCGTGCTCATTGTCCTAGCCGTGATGCCTTGGCTCGGGCATTCTCGTTGGCTTTACAATACCAGCATCTGGCTGACCATGATTCCCGCACTGTTCTCCGGCATCATTGCGTTACCGACGATGTTTCACCGGCAGGCCTGGTACCAACTGGTTCTATCGTGGAACCAACACCTCCCCTTTGCCAGTCTAGGATTCAGCTGGGTCGTCCCCGCCATTATCGGACTGATTATCGGCTGGCTCTTTAGCCGCCTTGCCACCCGAAATAACGGTTAGCTTACTTACCGATAGCCACCACCCGTCATTCACCACTATGCTCAGGTAAACTCATGGTGAAGCCTGTATTTGTCGATGACTAATCAAATGAGGTGAGTGCAATGACTAAAATTCATTATCCAACAACACATTTTAAGATTCTCGTGGACATTATCACCTGGGCCTTACTGATTGCCATTCTAATGATCAAGCAACCCATCATTGTGGCCTTTCTGGCCTTCAGCTCCCTGATCACCATCATGTTACATTTCAATATTTTCGAAGATACCCGGGACACGAATCCTCTGACCAGAATCGACCTGGGAGTCCAAGTCGTTTTCATTCTCGTTGGGGTCGTCAAGGCCTTTATATACGGCGGCGGTCGTTATTAAACCAAAAAATAAGCGTGAGGGACTTTTAATCCCTCACGCTTATTTCGATCTCGATCGAATCCGAGCTAACCCCACTCCATGTTGCTCAAATTAATTTTGGTATCCTTGGACACCGACTGACCATCCTTTGGTACCATCGGTTCTTGTAAAAATGCCAGTTCTGCCAACGCTTCCCATTCCCCCTTGGGAACGATCACAGCAGCCTCGGCATCATTAGCATCCGTCGGTGTCACCAAAATCGTTTCCTTTAACCGGTGCACCGCCGTCAAAATTTGTAAAAAGTCTTCTTGTGCTGCAAGTGGTGAATATTGCTTCATCGCTAATGCTCCTCCCTCTAAAACCCTCATTGATCAGTCTTTGAAATCAACGAGTCTTGCCTTCATTTAATTAACGCTGCACTAGCGTCATCAAGACCACCGTTAAAGTCCCTATGATACTCAATTGACTCCCCGCAAGGCATTGCCATTGTCGAATCCATAAGTGCCGCACCGTTCCCGTGGGCCATTGCCGGCGATTGTGCACCAAACAGTGACCCAAGGCGATCAAGTTGGCCCCGATCAACAAGCATAACGGTCGAACCCCAACGGCCATCGGAACCCAAATACTCATCGCGGCATACGACACCCCGAAGCTAATCAACCAGATGTAAATTAAACAGCGGCGTCTCAGTATCGCCCCAGCGGCCAATGATCGGGTCCTCTGGAACCGAGATAAATACCAGCCATGACCGCCAAGACCCACCATGGTGATGACCATCCCCGTGATCACAACCATCTGCATGCGATTCATCCCCCAATCGTATTCGTCAGCGAAATCTGCTAGCCCACACCCCACTGACGTGACACTCCCCGGTTGGTCCGAACGTAACTGACTACCTTCACTACCTTACCGCCGCTCTGTGGTAAAACTGCAAAGAACCTGTAAAGATTACGTGTCCCTTTTATTATTAAATTGATAATCACATGATAATTATTAATAATTATCACCCAGATATATCCTTTAATCGCTATCGTTAAGCTATTTGTTGGCACAATAAAGCCCCGAGAATAATTTTCTCGGGGCTTTATTAATGATTAACTAGTTAACTTTAGCGATCTTTCCTTGTTCAATATAAACACTCAAGATGGCAATGTCGGCGGGATTAACCCCACTGATCCGCGTGGCTTGGGCCAAGGTTTCTGGTTGAATCTTTTTCAATTTTTGATGGGCCTCGGTGGCTAAACCATCGATAGCATCGTAATCAATGTTGGCTGGAATGGTCTTGGCTTCCATTCGCTTCAGCTTAGCCACGTTTTCTTCAGACTTCTTGATGTAACCCGCATACTTTAAGGAAATTTCGATTTCTTCAATGATATGCCGGTCTAATGGCTGTTCTGGAGCCGGGATGAAGTCCATCAACGTCGCATAAGTGACGTAAGGCCGACGCAGGAAGGCGGCCGCAATAATGCCATCTTGCAATGGCTTATCACCGTGTTGGCCAACAAAGTCGTTCACGGCATCGGTAGGCTTGATCCGGATACTATTTAACCGGTCAATTTCGGCATTGATGGCTGCCCGCTTAGCCAGAAAGGCTTCATAGCGGTCGTCACTGATTAATCCCAGCTCGTGGCCCTTCGTGGTTAACCGCAGGTCGGCGTTATCGTGCCGCAAGATTAACCGGTATTCGGCCCGACTCGTCAACAACCGGTAAGGCTCGTTCGTCCCCTTGGTTACCAAATCATCGACCATGACCCCAATGTAGGCATCGGAGCGTTGTAACGTGAAGCCTGGCTTGCCTTGAGCTCGTAAGCCGGCGTTAATCCCGGCTAAGAGTCCTTGACCAGCAGCTTCTTCGTAACCCGACGTCCCGTTGGTTTGACCAGCGGTGAAGAGGTTCTTCACCAACTTAGTTTCCAACGTCGGCCGTAATTGATAGGGCGCAACCACGTCATATTCGATGGCATACCCCGGCCGCATCATTTGGGCATTCTCTAACCCCTTAACGGAGTGGAGAATCTTCTGTTGAACTTCTTCCGGCATTGAGGTTGAAAGGCCTTGAACGTACCATTCATCCGTCTTCCGACCTTCTGGCTCTAAGAAGATTTGATGACGAGGCTTGTCAGCAAAGCGAACAATCTTGTCTTCAATGGATGGGCAGTAACGGGGGCCAACCCCTTCAATCACACCCGTGAACATCGGCGCACGGTCCAGGTTTTCCCGGATGATAGCATGCGTTTTCTCGTTGGTATAGGTCAACCAGCAAGACAATTGATTCTTCAATTCCAGATAGGCACTATCAGGCGTGGTGAAGCTAAAGTGGTTGGGTTGTTCATCCCCAGGTTGTTCTTCGGTTTCATCATATTTGATGGTATTACCATCCACTCGCGGTGGGGTCCCCGTCTTGAAACGTTCCAAATCGAAGCCGTACTTTGGCAAGTTCGCCGTCAGCTTAGTTGCGGGTTGGGAATTGTTGGGACCAGATGAATACATCAGTTCTCCGATGATAATCTTCCCCCGCGCGGCGGTTCCAGCGGCAATTACCACTGATTTGGCAGCGTAACGGGCACCCGTATTGGTGATAACCCCTTTACACTCACCGTCTTCGACGATTAGGTCATCCACGATCCCTTGACGCAAGGTCAGGTTCGGTTCTTTTTCAATGGTGTGCTTCATTTCGGCATGATAGGCATGCTTGTCGGCTTGCGCCCGTAAGGCCCGCACAGCGGGTCCCTTACCGGTATTCAACATCCGCATTTGGACGTAGGTCTTATCAATGTTGTGCCCCATTTCGCCCCCGAGGGCATCGATTTCCCGCACAACAATCCCCTTTGCGGGACCCCCAACGGAAGGATTACATGGCATAAAGGCCACCATATCCAGATTAATCGTCATCAGTAATGTCCGGTTGCCCATCCGCGCTGCGGCGAGAGCGGCCTCACTACCAGCATGACCAGCACCAACCACGATAACATCGTAGTCGCGACCGGCATATTCCTTGATTTCAGTCATGGTCTTTTCGATTCCCTTCATGTTGACTCGTCGCCAACCATTTTCTCTTCTGATTATTTTCCTAAACAGAACTGGCTAAACAGTTGGTCTAGCAGCTCATCTTGATAACTGTCACCGGTAATTTCTCCCAGTAAATCCCAGGCCCGGGTCATATCGATCTGGACCAGATCCACTGGCATCCCCGCCGCAATCCCATGCATGACGTCGGACAAGGCATCGCTAGCCTGATGCAAGAGGCCAATGTGCCGGGCATTCGTCACCATGACGTTGTTTTGGTTAGATTCAATCCCTTCATCGAAGAACAGATGGGCAATGGTCGTTTCCAATTGGTCCATCCCCGTACTCTTCAAGATCGAGGTTTCGATGATTGAACTGTCACCTGCAACCGCCTTGACCGCCGTCAGATCAAGCTTTTGCGGCAGGTCGGTCTTGTTTAAGATCAAGATGCGCTGGTTAGCGGCCGTGGCACTGAGCAACTTTTTATCTTCAGCTGTCAGAGGCTCACTGGCATTCAGCACGAGGATGACCAAATCGGCCGTATCAATGGCCTTCAACGACCGTTCCACCCCAATTTTTTCAACCTTATCCGTCGTATCACGAATCCCAGCGGTGTCGATTAACTTCAGGGGAACTCCCTTGACGTTGACGTATTCTTCAATCACGTCACGCGTGGTTCCAGCCACATCGGTCACGATCGCTTTGTCTTCATGTAGCAGATGGTTTAACAGGCTACTCTTGCCGACGTTTGGCCGACCAACAATGGCCGTGGCTAAACCTTCACGCAAGACCTTCCCCTGCTTAGCCGTCGCTAAAAGCACCTTAATCTGCTTCTGAACGGACTGCGCCTTCTCCAACAACATCTTCGTTGTCATGGTTTCCACGTCATCGTATTCGGGATAATCGATATTAACTTCCACTTGCGCCAGAGCATCCAAGATGTCTTGCCGCAAATGCCGAATTAACTTGGATAAATCCCCATCCAATTGGTCTAAGGCCACCTTCATGGACTTATCGGTTTTGGCCCGAATCAAGTCCATCACGGATTCGGCCTGCGTCAAATCGATTCGACCATTGAGAAAGGCCCGCTTGGTGTATTCACCAGGTTCGGCCAACCGTGCACCGTAGCTCAGACACAGCTGGAGAATCCGATTCGTCGCCACGATCCCACCATGACAGTTAATTTCAATAATGTCTTCCTTGGTGTAAGTCTTAGGCGCCCGCATCACGGTCACCATGACCTCATCAACTTCTTCATTAGTTTCAGGGTCCACAATGTGGCCATAGTGAATCGTATGGCTCGCAACCTGACTTAAATCGACACCTTTAAATAGCTTACCAGCGACGTTAAAGACTTCTTCGCCAGATAGCCGAATGATCGCAATGCCCCCTTCACCAGGTGGGGTAGAAATTGCCGCAATCGTATCAAATTCCGTTGTGGTGACTGCCATGAGTCATCCTCCTTTTTCTATCAAACACTGCGTTTCGTCTGTGATTCTTATCCTGTTACCCAATGATAGCGATCAGCTCCCGTATCCGGGCGATTACCAGTCAAGGACCCTACTTAGACCACCGGACCCGTAACACGCCTGCAGGCCTCGTCAGCCCTTGTCTGAGCGATAATCCGTATCGTAATTCTGAACTAGCAAACATCCCTGGCGTATCATTTATAGCCATAAAAAAAAGCACCTACTCCGCGCCACCTAACTGGGCACGGATAAAGTACTTTCACTACTTTATCGTAAACATGATAAGAATGATTGTCTTCACTATAAGGGCAATCCCACCATTTGTCAAACCAAACTTAGGCCGGCTCAATGACAACCGCCCGGTGGGGCTCCTTACCCGCTGAATACGTTGTGACGAAGCGATTCTTCGCCAATACGGCATGAATCTGTTTTCGCTCAAATGAAGGCATTGGATCCAGGTAAATCGGCTTGCCAGTGGCGACGACTTCACGCGCCGTATTGTCCGCTAGCCGGGACAAAGTCACCCGCCGTCGTTCCCGGTAGCCGGCCACGTCCAGTTCAACCTCGACATGCGCCGCCCCATGATGGTTCAGGAACAACTGCGCCAGGCTCTGCAAGGCATTAATGGTTCGGCCATGCTTCCCGATCAGCAAACCTTCCTTGTCCGTCGTAAATTCAAGCTGGACCTGGCGATGGCCCGCACTGGTGGCGGTCACCGTTGCGTCGATTCCTAGTTGATCGACGATGGTGCCTAGGTAATCTTCCACCGCGCTAATGGCGGCCGCCCGCCGTGCCTGACGTTCTGCTGGGTTCACGGTTGGCTGTGCAGGTGCTTCTACGGGCGTCGCAGCCGTTGCGGGTTGTTGGACCTTGAACACGGGTGTCTTCTTGGCCGGCGTCACGGCCGACGTGGCCGCAGACGCCGTTTGGGCGACAACCTTCAAGGTCACGTCCACCATCGCATCGCGTTGTCCGATGCCAAGCCACCCTTTACGTGGCGCGGTGACAACGTTAATCGTCACCTGATCGCGGTCACTATTCAGCGCTGTTAATCCGGCTTGAATTGCCGCCTCTTCTGTTTTCCCCGTAAAGATGGTCATAACTTGATTCCTCCAATGCGTCCGGTTCTATTTAATGGCTAGTATACCATAGAAAAAACCGCCACCGAATCTTCGGTAGCGGTTCTAAAATGCATTTTTTACTTGATGACTAAGGGGTAGTCTACTTACGACGACTCTGCTTAGCCTTACGAACGGCACGCTTCATTGCCCGTTCATGTTCCAACTTGACCTGCTCCTTGGCATCCCGTTCCGCTTGAATCTTCCACGGATTTTGGATAATCAGGGTTTGGACAACTTGGAAGACGTAGGAAACCGTCCAGTACAGTGACAGTGATGAGGCCACGTTCATCGCCGTAAAGAAGACGACGACGGGCATCCCCATAACCATCATGTTGTTAACCGAGTTGGTTTCTGGTGCTGACTTAGTTGCCAGCCACGTACTCAAGAACGTTGCGACGGCGGCCAATAATGGCAGGATAAAGTACGGGTCCTTATCACCCAGGGATAACCAGAGGAAGGTCCCCGAACGCAGAACCTTCGTCCGCCAAATAGCTTGGTACAAAGCCCAGATAATTGGTAATTGGACGATGGCTGGCAGACAACCCATCATTGGGTTGATCCCGGCCTCTGAATATAATTTCTGTTGTTCTTGGGATAACTTCTCACGGGTTTCGCGATCCCGTGACGAATATTTCTTTTGCAGAGCCTTTAATTGTGGCTGAATTTCTTGTGTTTTCCGCATGCTGCGGGTTTGGAAAATCATCAACGGCATTAAGATTACCCGAACGATAATCGTAAAGGCGATGATCCCTACCCCGTAGTTTCCGCCGAACAGACTAGCCAACCATTGAATGGCCCGGGAAAAGTTCAAGACAATTAAGCCATCCCATAACCCGGTGCTTTGATTCGTAATTGGCTTGTTGCTACAAGCGGAGAGAATGAACACTAAGCTCACAATACCCAGCATAAGTAGGGTTCGTTTATACTTTTTCACGTTTATTCCTCACTATAGTTGGAATCCAGTAGTTTCGCCAGCTTTAACACATGAATCAGGCTATGTTTCGCGTCGGGCATGGAAATACCATCCGCACGGGGCCGGGCAATCACGAGGAAGTCCACGTCCTGTTTAAGGTAGGGCTTCAACTCAAGAAGGCTCTGACGAATCCGGCGCTTCACCCAGTTACGGTGAACGGCGTTACCAATTTTTTTCCCAACGGAAATCCCGACCCGAAAGTGTGGTTGGTCTGGTTTATCCATTGAATACACCACAAATTGCCGATTAGCGACTGAATTTCTGGTTTCAAAGACCTGCTGAAATTCCGCTTCTTTCTTAATGCGGTAAGATTTTCGCATGGTGCATCTCCAAAATTCTCACGATTTGTGTACAGTCCGCGAGGGATTGGGGTCCCAGTCTCCCCGCAGATAAAATAAAAAGACCACTGAACCTTCAGCGGCCTATGCAGACAATACTTTACGTCCCTTTTGACGGCGACGTGCTAATACTTGACGGCCATTGCTAGTGCTCATACGCTTGCGGAAGCCGTGGACACGTGAACGGTGACGTTTCTTTGGTTGAAAAGTGCGCTTCATCGTGACACCTCCTTAACTCTATTTTGATTGGTTACCCGATAACTCAGGCAATACTTACTAAATGCATTTCCTGAACATATTAGCATAAAAAAAGAAAGAATGAAACCGAAACTTTGGTTTTCTCATTAAAAGTTTTCCCCGAAGAAATTTGTTTCATGCACTTTGCCTGTGGATAACTCTCAAATATTATAAAAGTTAATTTCGACTTGGTCACCGAGTTATCCACCGATCCACAGGTTGTTTATTTTTTATTTTTAGGAACTGTGCATTTTGTGGATAACTTGTGAAACACTTGATATCATGCCATTCCTACTCCACAGATCGGTGTGGATAACTAGTGCTTAATAATTTTATCCACAGTTTCATATTTCCTTGTGGATAACTTCTTGCACTTCCTGTGAAACAATTATGCACAGCCTCCAATACCCTGTGGAAAACTTTTTTTCTTCATGCTACACTGAATATACGTTTTCGTTAGGGCGGAGTCCGTCCTGCGATAATTGACCATCTAAACTAATATAGGGGGATACATCAGTGCCAGACTTGTTAACTTTGTGGACTGATATCAAACAGTTGTTTGAGGAGAATTATTCCAAAACGACCTATTCAACTTGGATTGATACAGCCAAGCCCATTGCCTTAGAGGGCAACAAATTAACGTTGGAACTCCCATCACCCCTGCATCGTGATTACTGGACCCACCAACACCTGGACCAGCAATTGGTAGAATACGCATACCAAGCCGCTCACGAAGATATTCAACCCGTTTTAATTCTAGAAGGTGAACGCCAACAACAGGCAACGCTCAAAGCCAAGACCGCAACCCCAGGGGAAGCAGCCTCCGACGAGCCCACACCAACTTTTATGAAAGAAACGGCGCTGAATCCTCGCTACACATTTGATACCTTTGTTATTGGGAAGGGTAACCAGATGGCCCATGCCGCCGCGTTAGTTGTTTCTGAGGAACCCGGCGTCATGTACAATCCACTATTCTTCTATGGTGGCGTTGGCCTTGGCAAAACCCACTTGATGCACGCGATTGGCAACAAAATGTTGGAAGATCGTCCCGACACCAAGGTCAAATACGTCACTAGCGAGGCTTTTACTAACGACTTTATTAATGCGATTCAAACACGGACGCAGGAGCAGTTCCGACAAGAGTACCGTAACGTTGATCTGCTGCTGGTCGATGATATTCAGTTCTTCGCTAATAAGGAAGGGACTCAAGAAGAGTTCTTCCATACTTTCAATGCTTTATACGACGACGGCAAACAAATTGTGCTGACGTCCGACCGGCTACCCAACGAAATTCCTAAGTTGCAAGACCGCTTAGTTTCGCGCTTCGCTTGGGGACTTTCCGTCGACATTACGCCGCCAGATTTGGAAACCCGAATCGCCATCCTGCGGAATAAGGCCGATGCCGATCAAATCGATATTCCCGACGATACCTTGAGTTACATCGCCGGGCAAATCGACTCAAACGTGCGGGAGTTGGAGGGGGCTTTGGCCCGCGTCCAAGCCTACCATCAACTCATGCACCAGCCGATCACCACTGATTTAGCAGCCGAGGCCCTGAAGAGCCTCAACCTTGCTAACGCCAGCGATGCCATTACGATTCCCGTCATTCAAGATCGGGTTGCCGACTACTTCCACGTTTCCCTGAAAGACTTAAAGGGGAAAAAACGGAAGAAGGCCATCGTCATGCCACGCCAAATCGCGATGTACCTGTCGCGGGAGTTAACCGAAGCCTCGCTACCACGAATCGGGACTGAATTCGGCGGTAAGGACCATACCACGGTAATTCACGCCTATGATAAAATTACCGCTTCGCTCAAGAGCGATCCCGAACTACAAAAGGCCATTGACGACTTGAAGGAAGAACTTCGTCGTTAAATGCCATGACCGTCACGAGACCCCCAGAAAATTGGGAGCCACTTGTCGGTCTTTCTGGTTTTAAAAAGCGTATGATAAATAGTATCAGCCACAGTGTGTGGATAAAAAATGAAAAGGTCCAGAGTTTTCCACAAGTTATCCACAGGTGGAAAAGCCGTATCCGTTACCTGTTCCTCAAAGTTATCCACAATATACACCGCTCTACTACGGCTACTATTTTTTCTTTTAATTAAGTTAAACTACGCATCACGAAAAAGGAGTGTCCATCTTATGAAATTTACCATTAACCGGGCAGCTTTCATCAAAGAACTCAATAACGTGTCCCGGGCCATTTCTTCAAAAACCACCATTCCCATCTTAACGGGGTTGAAAATTGTTGCGAGTGACGCAGGGTTACTTTTGACTGGGTCCAATGCCGACATTTCAATTGAAACGCTCATTCGCGCCGATGATCCGGATATTGGCTTAACCATTGATGATCCCGGTTCAATCGTGTTAACGGCGCGCTTCTTTGGCGAAATCGTTAAGCGGCTTCCCGAAAAAGAGATGACGGTCGAGGTTAAGGACGGTTTCCAGACTGAAATTACTTCGGGATCCGCAGCCTTTAACATTAATGGCCAAGATGCCAATAACTATCCGCATTTACCAGAGATCGATGCTGCTGATTCCGTCGTCTTGTCGGGGGCGGTCTTCAAGGAGCTGATTAGCCAAACGGTTATCGCCGTTTCTAACCAGGAGAGTCGGCCAATCTTAACCGGGATTCACTTTAGTCTGAAAGATAATCAATTCCAGGCGGTCGCCACGGACAGTCACCGGTTGAGTCAACGACAAATTGAATTGCCAATGCCAACCGATGCCAACTTTGACGTCATCATTCCTGGGAAGAGTCTGACCGAACTATCCCGAATGATCGGGGATGACGATGCTGATGTGAAGATGCAATTCTCCGAAAACCAAGTACTTTTCTTGCTAGGGGACACGTCGTTTTATTCTCGGTTGTTGGAGGGGAATTACCCCGATACTTCACGGTTGATTCCCAAGGAAGCGTCCACGACGGTTGAGTTTGAAGCGCCAGAATTGTTGGCCGCCGTTGAACGGGCCTCTCTGTTGTCTCATGAATCGCGTAACAACGTGGTTAAATTAACCATTACGCCAGCCGATCATGCGGTTACCATCTTCAGTAACTCTCCCGATGTCGGGAATGTCGAAGAAGAATTGGCACCAAAAGAAATTGACGGGGATGACCTGGAGATTTCGTTCAACCCTGATTACATGAAAGATGCTTTGCATTCATTTGGCCAAGCAACGATTCGGGTGGCCTTCACGTCGGCATTGCGGCCATTTACCCTGGTACCAACGGAAGATACCAGTAACTTTATCCAACTGATCACGCCAGTCCGGACATTCTAATTAAATCTAATCTACAAAGAGACGTTTCTGGACGAAACGCCTCTTTTTTTACGTAATTTTCACCGGTTTTCACGGCTTTTTGCTGGAGTTTCGTTTGAACCTGGATTATGAGATTAAAAATAGGGTTATTCGGCGAGAACGGCGCTATTTTTAAACCTGAGCAAATTTACCGGTCTTTTACCAAAAAACTCAAGAAATGGGTAGATCGGCTGAGAACGCAGAAATAAGGTAGTGCAACTGTACCTTTCACGCTAAAAGCGGTATAATAGTAGAGAAGAATATTAAGGGGTGAAATTGTGAAAAAAGATGTTTTCATTGAGACGCCCTACATTACTTTAGGCCAGATGCTCAAGGAAGAATCCATTATCAGTACTGGCGGTCAGGCTAAGTGGTACTTGCGGGAGAATACCGTAAATATCAATGATGAGCCGGACAACCGACGCGGTCGTAAGCTGTATCCTGGTGATAAGATTGCCGTCCCTGATGCCGGATTATTTTTTATACGCTCAAAGCAGGGTGAATAATGTATTTGCAAGAGTTGCAGCTGCAGCATTTTCGTAACTATACCGCCGCTAATCTCCGCTTTGGTCAGGGGATTAATGTTTTATTGGGAGAAAATGCGCAGGGGAAGACCAACCTTTTAGAAGCAATCTACGTTTTGGCGTTAACGCGGAGCCACCGGACAGCGAATGACCATGATTTGGTTAATTGGCAGACCAAGACCGCTAAGATTAGCGGACGAGTCGTCAAAGCCGCTGGGACGGTTCCGTTAGAGCTGACATTTTCGCGGCAGGGGAAACGAGCCAAGGTTAATCACCTGGAACAGGCCCGACTGTCACAATATGTTGGCCAGCTTAACGTCATTTTGTTTGCGCCAGAAGACCTGGCCATTGTGAAGGGGGCCCCCACGGTTCGTCGCCGATTCATGGATATGGAATTCGGTCAGATGAACCCGCGTTACCTTTACAATCTCAGCCAATACCGCACACTCTTGAAGCAACGAAATCGCTACTTAAAGGATCTGCAACACAAACAGAAGAAGGATTTACTTTTTCTGTCGGTGTTGTCGGACCAGTTGGCGGCCTACGGGGCAGAGATTATCGCGGCGCGGCTGGGCATGCTTAAAAAATTAGAGCACTGGGCCCAGGTGATTCACGGTGAGATTTCACAGGGCCGTGAAGAGCTGACCTTTCACTATGCGACGCAGGTCCCCGACGACCAGTTGACGGACCCACAGACCATTTGTGCAGCATTGACGGCACTCTACCAGAAACAACAAGAAAAAGAGTTGTATCAGGGGACGACGTTGGTTGGTCCGCACCGCGATGATCTACATTTTCAAGTTAATGGGAAGAACGTGCAGACGTTTGGTTCCCAGGGACAGCAGCGGACGACGGCGTTAAGTGTCAAGCTCGCCGAGATTGACTTGATGAAGGAAGAAACGGGTGAATATCCCGTGTTACTACTTGATGATGTGCTTTCGGAACTGGATGATGCCCGGCAGACACATTTGCTGACGGCTATTCAGGACAAGGTACAGACGTTTATTACTACCACGAGTCTAAGTGGCATTACTCGCCAGTTAATTAAAGATCCGACCATCTTCCAAATTACGGATGGTCAGGTGGTGGCGGATGGTGACAAAGGCTCTGGTGGCGCGACAAAGGAGGATTAGGCAGTGGCTGATTACGAACACGAAACTAAGGCGGAACAAGCCCGAGAATATGATGCCAGTCAAATCCAAGTCTTGGAAGGCTTGGAAGCGGTCCGGAAACGGCCCGGGATGTACATTGGCTCAACAAGTGCCCAAGGGCTTCACCACTTGGTCTGGGAAATTGTGGATAACGGGATCGACGAAGCCTTGGCTGGCTTTGCCAATGAGATTCACGTGACCGTGAACAAGGATAATAGTATCAGTGTGACCGACAATGGTCGGGGGATTCCAATTGACATTCAAAAGAAGACTGGGAAACCAGCCTTGGAAACCGTCTTTACGATCTTACACGCCGGGGGTAAATTCGGCGGTGGCGGTTACAAGGTTTCTGGTGGTCTGCATGGTGTGGGGGCGTCCGTAGTTAACGCGTTATCCACCGAGTTAGACGCCCAAGTCTATCGGCAAGGTAAGGAATACTCGATCACCTTTGAACGTGGGCATGTGACAGTACCGATGCACGTGACGAAGGAAGGCCTACCCATGGATCAACATGGGACGGCGGTGCACTTCCTGCCAGACCCAGATATCTTCCGGGAAACCACGACCTTTGATATTAAAACGTTAACCACACGGATCCGTGAGCTAGCCTTCTTGAACAAGGGCCTACGGATTACGATTCGTGACGAACGTCCCGAGAAGCCAACTGAGGATGATTTCCTCTACGAAGGCGGGATCCGGCACTACGTGGATTACTTAAATGAAAATAAAACGACTCTGTTTGAACCCCCAATCTACGTGGAAGGCAAGGAAAACGGGATTACGGTGGAAGTGGCCCTGCAATACACGGATGATTACCACAATAACCTGTTAACCTTTACCAACAACATCCATACCTACGAAGGTGGGACCCATGAGGAAGGGTTCAAGCGTGCCTTGACGCGGGTCGTTAACGACTATGCCCGTCAGAAGAAGCTGATGAAGGATAACGAGCCTAACCTGACCGGGGATGACGTTCGAGAAGGCTTGACGGCTGTGGTTTCGGTTAAGCATCCGGACCCACAATTCGAAGGACAAACCAAGACCAAGTTGGGGAACTCCGATGCCCGGACGGCGGTTGACCACACCTTTGCCGACCACTTCATGCGCTTCCTGATGGAACATCCGGACGTTGCGAAGAAGGTTGTCGATAAGGGGACTTTAGCCTCCAAGGCGCGGGTCGCTGCCAAGCGTGCTCGGGAAGTAACGCGGAAGAAGAGTGGGTTGGAAATTTCTAACCTGCCAGGTAAATTGGCCGATAACACGTCCAAGGACCCGGCGATTTCTGAGTTATTTATCGTCGAAGGGGATTCTGCCGGTGGTTCTGCTAAGCAGGGTCGTTCGCGGTTGACGCAAGCAATTCTCCCAATTCGAGGGAAGATCCTAAACGTTGAGAAGGCCTCCATGGACCGGATTCTGGCGAACGAAGAAATTCGTTCCCTCTTTACGGCTATGGGGACGGGATTCGGGGATGACTTTAACGTGGGTAAGGCCAATTATCACAAGCTGATCATCATGACCGATGCCGATGTCGATGGGGCCCACATTCGGACCCTGTTGCTGACCCTGATCTACCGTTATATGCGGCCCCTATTGGACGCTGGGTTTGTCTACATTGCTTGCCCACCGTTGTACCGGGTTCGCCAAGGGAAAATGCAACGTTACTTGGATAGCGACGAAGAATTGAAGGACTTATTGGGTCAATTACCACCAGCCCCTAAGCCACAAATCCAACGGTACAAAGGGTTGGGTGAAATGGATGCGGAACAACTGTGGGACACGACCATGAATCCAGAAAATCGGCGGCTTCTGCGGGTGGATGCCCAGGATGCCATCAATGCCGACCAGGTCTTCACCATGTTAATGGGGGACAAGGTTGCGCCACGGCGGGAATTCATTGAAGAGAACGCCACGTATGCCGATCTCGATGTTTAGTGAGTGCCAGGAAGAACGGAGGGTAAAAATTTGGCTGACCAAGATTATTTAAGTCGAATTACCGACGTTGACCTTTCACAAACGATGCGATCATCCTTCCTGGATTACGCAATGAGTGTGATTGTTCAACGGGCGTTACCGGACGTGCGGGATGGTTTGAAGCCAGTCCACCGCCGGATTTTATATGATATGCATGAACTGGGGATTACCCCTGATAAGCCATTCCGGAAGTCTGCTCGGATGGTTGGGGATGTCTTGGGGAAGTACCATCCTCACGGTGATTCCGCCGTGTATGAATCTATGGTACGGATGGCCCAAGACTTCTCCTACCGCTACATGTTGGTTGATGGTCACGGGAACTTTGGGTCCGTCGATGGTGACGGTGCCGCCGCCATGCGGTATACCGAAGCTCGTCTGAGTAAAATTGCCATGGAAATGCTGCGGGATATCAATAAAGATACGATTGATTTTCAAGATAACTATGATGGTTCCGAGCGGGAACCCGTTGTCTTGCCATCCCGGTTCCCTAACCTATTAGTTAACGGAGCTTCTGGGATTGCCGTCGGGATGGCCACGAACATTCCGCCACATAACCTGACGGAAGTTATCAGTGCCTTACACATCTTGATGGATAATCCAGATGCTACCTTGGCCGATCTGATGGAAGCCTTACCGGGACCCGATTTCCCTACTGGGGGTATCGTGATGGGTAAAGCCGCCATTCGTCGGGCTTACGAGACTGGTAAAGGGACCATCACGCTGCGGGCTAAGGTTGATATCGAAGAGGAAAAGAACGGCAAACAACGCATTGTGGCCACGGAAATTCCTTACATGGTTAACAAAGCTAGGTTGATCGAACGGATCGCTGAATTGGCTCGGGATAAACGGATCGAAGGGATCACCGATATTAACGATGAGACCGACCGGACTGGGATGCGGATCGTGATCGATGTTCGCCGTGACGCCAGTGCCGAAGTCATCCTGAACAACTTGTATAAGATGACCTTGATGCAGACATCCTTCGGGATTAATATGTTGGCCATCGTCAACGGTGCGCCTAAGGTCTTGGGCTTGAAGTCTATCTTGCAATATTACTTGGAATTCCAGTTGGAAGTTATTCGCCGGCGGACCGAGTTTGAATTGCGGAAGGCCCAAGCCCGGGCACACATCCTGGAAGGGTTGCGAATTGCCCTCGACCATATCGATGCCATCATTACCATCATCCGTGAGTCGCAGACCGCGGAAGTGGCTAAGAATGAATTGATGACGCGTTACAGCTTGTCGGATAAGCAATCGCAAGCCATTTTGGACATGCGGTTGGTTCGTCTGACCGGTTTGGAACGGGAAAAGGTCGAAAAAGAATATAACGATGTGATGGCTGCCATCAAGGATGATCAAGAAATCTTGGCCTCCAAGGAACGGCAACAAGCCATCATCTATCAAGAATTACTCGACATTCAAAACAAGTTTGGGGATGCTCGTCGGACCGAATTGATGGTCGGCGAAGTACTCAGCTTGGAAGATGAAGACCTAATCGCTGAAGAAGACGTCGTGATTTCCTTAACCCATAACGGTTATATCAAGCGGTTACCAACGTCCGAATTCAAGGCCCAAAACCGTGGTGGTAAAGGGGTCCAAGGGATGGGTGTCCACGATGATGACTTCATCGAGCACCTGGTGGCAACGTCGACGCATGACATGCTGTTGTTCTTCACCAATACTGGGAAGGTTTATCGCATGAAGGGGTATGAAATCCCTGAATACGGCCGGACCGCGAAGGGGATTCCGGTGATTAACTTACTGGGAATCAATAACAACGAGCACGTTCAAGCTGTCATCAACGTTTCCAACCCCGGGGAGAACCCCGACCGTGACCTGTTCTTTACCACGGTTCAAGGGACGGTCAAGCGGACACCAGTCGATGAGTTCGCCAACATTCGGAGTAATGGTCTCAAGGCCATTAGCCTGAAAGAAGACGATGAGTTGATGGGTGTAGACATCATCAATGATCAAGCCAACATCATCATCGGGACTCACTTGGGTTACGCCGTTAGCTTTGCGGCTCAAGATGTCCGGTCGATGGGTCGTTCCGCAACCGGTGTTCGGGGGATTCGTCTCCGGGACAATGATTACGTGATCGGTGCCAGTGTCTTGAAGCCTGATAGCCATGTGTTTGTCATTTCTGAAAAGGGTTATGGGAAGCAAACGGTTGCCACTGAATACCCAATCAAGGGTCGTGGTGGTAAAGGGATCAAGACGGTTAATGTGACGGCCAAGAATGGTCCGTTAGCTGGATTGACCACGGTCGATGGCGATGAGGACATCATGTTGGTGACCAACAAGGGTGTCATGATTCGTTTCAGCGTCGCCGATGTCTCCGAGACTGGTCGGTCAACCTTAGGGGTTCACCTGATTCGGTTGAACGATGACACTGCCGTTGCGACGATGGCAAAGGTGGCCAAGGAAGACGAAACAGATGGCGATGACACGACAGTGACTGATTCAGCCGCTACGAGTGAAGCTGCGCCTGCAGAGTCCGATACCGACGCCCCTAGCGAAGACTAAGTTTCAGTGAAATCAAGCAAAGACCGACTAGCCAATTTTGACTAATCGGCCTTTTTTGTGGGATCACCCAACGGTTTGAAGGCTTAGAGGGGTGAAATATTCCTTAAAATGGGTTATATAGTGGACAAATCGTTTGCTTCTTAGTCTTAAAAAATGAGGATTTCGTAATATGTCATAATTTATGCAAAGATTGTGCTAACCCAAGGCATAAAGCACGGGTAGCAATGATTGCTACAACACTAATTTAACGGTGTTTATTAAGCGAACAAACTAAAAATGTGAAAATGAATCAAATTAGTTGTTAATTGTTATATTTGTTGGACTTTCAGGGGGATAGAGACTATACTTTAGCCAGATATTGAGAAGTGTTACACATGGAAGGGGAATTCACCATGGATAAAAAGTTGAGGATGCTTTCAAAACAAAGGTTGACTACCTTAGTATTACTGGGATTAGTAACAGGTGTTGGGTACCAAATGGACAATGCCCACGCGGCAACCAACAGCGGAGACATTGACGCCAACACAGTGACTAAGACCGGAGAAAAGGCTAACGACACGCAAAGTAAACAAGTGGTTATCGGTGATGGTTCACAGTCACAATCTGATTTAGATAAGGCTGGGGCTATTAATGGATCAGTGGATAAGGGCACTGGTTCAGATGCCAACGATGGTTCTGATAGTTTAAATGATAATCAAGATAGCGGTGACAAATCTGGGGACAATGGTTCCACAGACGGTCCCGATGTTCATAAGAATGCCGGCGACAACGGTTCTACGAGTACTGATGACAAGGTTGACAACAACGGTGACAAAACCGGTGGGTCAACTGTTGTCAGCGACACAACGGCTAAGTTCAATCGAGGAAACTTATTGAGAGCTGCCGATGTGCCAGTTGCCCCGACGATTGTTGATTCTGGGGTTGCCGGTACCAGCAAGTGGACCAAGGATAGTAATGGGGTTATGACCATTTATGGTGGTAATTTCCAAAGCATGGGCACTTGGGCAAGTATCAACAAGGTGGTCTTTGCCTTGAGTGATACCGGCCAAAAGGTTGTTTTGCCAAAGTATGCCATGAATCTATTTCAAAATTGGTTTAACATCACTGAATATGATGGTCTGGAAAATGTCGATGCTAGCAATGTTGTGATGATGAACAATATGTTCTCAGGCAACACCTCGTTAAAGAGTATCGACCTGAGCAGCTGGGACATGAGCAATGTGACCTCGATGACTAGCATGTTTAGTGGCGGGTACAACGATGGTACAGGTCTCAAAACAATGCAATTACAAAGTGTCAAGTTGGGTTCGACGACTGGTAAGGTCACGGATATGTCGATGATGTTCAGTGGCGATCAGGACCTGAGCGATGTCGATGCGGCCGACTGGAACGTGGATAGCCTACAAAGTGCCGATGCGCTCTTCAGAGAAACAGCAATTGGCAGTCTGGACTTAAGTGGCTGGAACACCAGCAAGTTAACGTCAATGAACAGCACGTTTGCCGAAATGCCAAACGTGACGAGTATCAACGTGGCTGACTGGGATACGTCGAAGGTTAACAACTTGGTTCAAGCCTTCCAAGGCGATCCAAAGTTGTCAGACCTGGATGTTAGCAAGTGGGACGTTTCCAGTTCTAAGCAATTTGGGTCACTCTTCGATGGTGATGCTTCATTGGCAACGATCGATTTGAGCAACTGGCACCCAATGCCAATTGCCTACATGATCTGGGCCTTCAGAAACAATTCGGCCTTAACGAAGTTGGATCTTTCTAACTTTGATTTGTCTGGCGACCAAGGGATTTCGATTAAGGAAGCCTTGTCAGGCGATACGAACTTAAAGGAACTTATCTTAGGACCAAACACTAAGCTGGGTGATGCTGACTACGATGCTGGTCTCCCTGACATTCCAAAGACCGACGTTTACACAGGACTCTGGCAAGCCGTTGGGACCGGTACGGTGGACAAGCCGGCCGGAGCAACCTTTACGAGTGCGCAATTGAACACTGCTTACGATGGTGCTACCATGGCCGACACTTACGTTTGGCAAAAGGTACCATCCGCAACGACCGGCGGTGGTGACACTGGTAATACTGGCAACACGGGTAACAATGGCGGTGGCACGACTACACCAACAACCGATCCTTCAGAGGGCGGCAATGGCGCAACGGTTGACCCAGGAACACCAGTTGTTAAGCCAACGACACCGGCCAAGAAGCCCGCTGTCACGTCTAAGGGCCATGCCGGCGACAAGAAGACCAGTGCGACTGGCAAGGCGGTGACGCTGAATAACGGCGGAGCTGCTGCGAAGGTCACGAGTACCACGAATGCCGCAAAGCCACTGGCAATCCACGCCAGTGCCAACGTCAAGAAGACCGCGGCTAACGACCAAAGTAAGTCACAATTGGCTGCAACAGTTTTACCACAAACTGGTGAACAAAGGACCAGTTGGTTGGCTGTGATTGCCGGTGCTCTGAGCCTCGGGTTCTTGGGGTTGAACTGGTTTAAGCGTCAAAACTAATAAAATTGACTAAATGGAACCGCTCAGTTAGGCTGAGCGGTTTTTGTATTGGATATTAGAGGAAGAAAGACGCGTTCTGAGACGTTCTAACGTCAATACCGATAAGGAGAAATGATTCTCCTGAACAGCTTGGTGCGGCTGTCGGTAAGCCATAGCATGGCTGTAAAGGCCATTGATGACGGTTAGTTGACCGAGTCAATGTGTCGGAAGGTATGGAAAAAGATTGAATTTGCAAAAATAACCGGGACCGACCAACGGAGCTAACTGGTGTAACGTAAGCAGCATTCATCGGTCGGCCCCGATTTGCTTAAAGTATCAGGATATGCTATACTACTAGCTTGTGAGTATCTGGCTTACGCTAGTGTCTCTCCTTGCTTCCGCATTGCAGCGGGGGCCTGAAGTCCATAAGGAGGTGTAACATTCATGGAAACTACTAAATACGAAATCACCTACATCATTCGTCCAGACCTTGACGATGCTGCGAAGACCGCTCTGGTTGAACGCTTCGACAAGTTACTGACTGATAACGGTGCAGAATTGATCAACTCGAAAGACTGGTCAAAGCGTCGGTTCGCATACGAAATTGGTGGCTTTAACGAAGGTATCTACCATATCGATATGGTAAATGCTACCGATGACGCAGCTTTAAACGAATTCGACCGTTTAGCTAAGATCAATGACAGTATCTTACGTCACATGATCGTTAAGCGCGAAGACTAATTTAAACTTAATTTGAGAGGAGTTATTCAGCAATGATCAACCGAGTAGTACTTACTGGCCGACTGACACGGGATGTTGACTTACGCTACACCCAAGGCGGTGCTGCTGTTGCCACCTTTACGTTGGCCGTTGATCGGCGGTTCACCAACCAACAAGGTGAACGGGAAGCTGATTTCGTAAGTTGTGTCATCTGGCGCAAAGCCGCGGAAAACTTTGCGAACTTCATGCACAAGGGTTCCCTTGTGGGGATTGAAGGTCGGATTCAGACCCGGAATTACGAAAATCAGCAAGGCCAACGTGTTTACGTGACCGAAGTTGTCGTCGAGAACTTTTCGTTCTTGGAACCACGCTCGAGCAATCGCAGTGCGGGTGGCAACGCCGGTGGTAATTACAACGCTGGTTCCACGAATAATGCTCCTCAGGCTCCAAATCAGAATCAGAATGACAATCCATTTATGAGTGGTAATCCGGCGCCTGCTTCCAGTGCAGCACCGACTACGAATAATAATCCTGCAGGTGGCAACCAAGGAAATGCTGGGAACAATAACTCGGCCGATCCGTTTGCTAACTCCGGTGATTCGATTGACATTTCAGACGATGATTTACCGTTCTAATCACTAAATAACGAGGAGGGAATTTCTCATGGCAGGACAACGTCGTGGCGGCCGTCGCCGTCGTAAGGTTGACTTTATTGCAGCCAACCACATCGAATACATTGATTACAAAGACACTGACTTATTACGTCGGTTTATCTCCGAACGGGGTAAGATTTTACCTCGCCGGGTTACTGGCACTAGTGCCAAGAACCAACGTAAGTTAACGATCGCTATCAAGCGTTCACGGATCATGGGCTTAATGCCATTCGTAAGCGAAGAGTAGTCATCATGAAGACCAACCACAATGTGGCTGGTCTTTTTTTTATACGCTTTTTGGGAGGAGCTTGTCGACGGGAATGGCGAGGATTCAAGTCTTTTTGTGCACTAATGAGCAAAAAACTTGCAAATTTGAAATGATTCGCTACGTTGAAAGCGATTACGGTCCATGCTACATTGTGGTTAATTCTAAAACCATGGAGGCGTGTGAACATGACAAAGAAGCTTGACGGTAAAGTTGCGATTGTGACGGGTGCGGCATCCGGGATGGGTAAAGCGATTGCCGAACTCTACGCGGCAGAAGGGGCCAAGGTTGTGGCCGCGGACTTTGATGCCGATAGTCTGAAAGTGGTGGTCGACGGTATTAAGGCGGCCGATGGCACGGTCAGCGCTGTGGTGACCGATATGTCCAAGAGCGAAGATATTGCGAACATGGTGGACTTTGCGGTGAAGACCTATGACACGATTGATATTCTGGTCAATAATGCCGGTATTATGGATAATTTCAAGACGGTGGCAACGGCTGATAAGGATCTATGGGATCGAATTATGGCAGTTAACCTGACGGGGCCGTTTTTAGCCATCCATGATGCCGTTAAGATTATGCAAGGGAACCCTAGCGGCGGGGTTATCGTGAACAATGCTTCGATTGGGGGCCTCGGGGGTTCCTGGGGTGGTGCGGCCTACGTGGCTTCGAAGCATGGTCTGGTTGGGCTAACACAAAATATCGCGGCAACCTTAGGGATGTTCAGTAATATTCGGGCTAACGCGATTGCCCCAGGTGGTGTGAATACCAATATTGCTAAAACGTTGACCGACATCGATCCCATGGGAATCAAGGCGACCGGTGATCCTAGCAACAATCCGATGGGTGAACCCGAAGATATTGCCAAGTTGGCTTTGTTCTTAGGGTCGGACGATTCGAAGTTTATTAATGGCACGACGGTGACCGCCGATGGTGGAGTCACTGCCTAAATAAAGATCAAAAAACAATGCGCCAGCACTGGGGGTCGGATCCCATGCTGACGCATTGTTTTTTTAGACTTAGAACTCGCGGTGCCCACCCAGGTAAACTTGCTTGTCTTCCTGGACCACGTTGGCCGTATCGGCCAGAGGATCTTTCTTCAAGACTTGGAAATCGGCGAACTTGCCAACTTCCAAGGTGCCATATTCATCGGCAACTCCCAACAACTTAGGGGAGTTCAGGGTCGAGCATTGGTAGGCTTCGGCATTGGTCATCCCCAGCTTGGTTAAGAGGCCAAATTCTTCGGGTGTCTTATCGAAGCCGTTGTATGGGGTCCCCGCATCAGTTCCACAGGTGAACTTGACGCCCAGCTTGAATGCACGTCGCATATTGACGTAGGTGTCGTCCAAGGCATCGGCCGCCTTCTTGACTTCCCAATCGGGTAGGTCACCATTACCGTATTCGGGGATTACCCATTCGGCGATGAGCGTTGGCGTCAGGTAGGTGCCTTGCTTAACCATTTGTTTTGCCTCGGCTTCATTGACGTAGAAACCATGTTCGACGGAGTCTACGCCGGCATCGAGGGCATTTTGGATCCCAGGATTCCCTTCGGCATGGGCGGCAACCACGCGGCGCTTGTGGTGGGCCTCTTCAACGGCGACATGCATTTCGGCGACCGATAGTTGGGCGTCCTCCATGAAGTCATTAGGCGTCATGACACCACCAGTTGCCATAACCTTCACGCTTTCGGCGCCATTTTTAAATGCTGTCCGCACGGCTTTGCGCATTTCATCGGGAGAATCCACGGCATGACCACCGTGAGGGGAGTCCCCGTGGCCACCGGTCATTGAGAAGGCCTTGCCGGAGGTTAACATCCGCGGCGTATGTGACAATTGACCGGATTTTTGCAGCCGCTTGAGCTTCACGTCGACGTCGTATTCGTTACCACAGCCCCGGGTGTAGGTTACCCCGGACTTGAGCAATGCTTGCAGGTTCGTCCAGGCCATGACGGCGGTTTCTGATTCGGACTTGTCGTCGCCGTTTGGCTTCTGGGGATTAGCGGAAACGTGGGTATGGACGTTGAAGAAGCCGGGCATGACATACTGACCATCTAAGTCTACCTGTTCGTCCGTCTGAGCGGGCGTTCCTTGGCCACGGTCGACGAGTTTCCCCGTGTCTGTGTCGACGGTAAACCAGGCGTTGGCTTGGTTTTGGTCATTGGTACCATCAAAAAGGGTAAAATTGAAGAATGTTTTTTTAGTCATATAAATGTCCTCCTATAATTAGTGTTTCGAGTTTAAATTCAGATCTTGGTTGCAGGCTATTTCCAGTAGGCGTATTGGTATTTGGCGGTGTGAACCAGGTTGTATTTCAAACCACCGACCTTGCTGCTAACTAAATTGGCTTGTGAAGGTTGGTAAAGTGGTAAGTAACCTTTGACTTCCATTAACCGCTTGTCGGCGGAAACTAAGCCATCATAACGGGCTTGGCCCGTCTTATTGTTAGCGGAAGCAAGTAGCTGGTTGAATTGATCATCATTCCAACCGGTGAAGTTAACCGTGTTGGACTTGGCTGCTAATCCCAGGTAATCGCCGGAGTCTAACCAGCTTGAGGACCAGCCCGTTAAGTTAAGTTCAAACGTGCCCGCGAAGTCACGCGCCACGTGTTGGGCATGGGGGATTGAGGTGACGGTAACGGTCAGTCCCTTGAAGTTCTTTTCCATAACCGATTGCATGTAGGTGCCCACGTGTTTGTCATCATCCGTATCGTCGGTTAGGAGATTCAGAGTGACTTTAGATTTTCCGGTTTCCTTTAAGTATTTCTGCCAATAGGCTTTGGCCTTGGTGACGTCGTGTGGTAAGAGATTCCCAACTTCGGTGGCCATATCCTTGCCAGTCTTGGGATTGACTTGATCACCACGCGGTACGGCACTCAGCGCGGGCTTAGAACCATCTTGGAGGACTTTGCTAGTTAATTGTTGCCGGTCGACAACATAGGAGACCGCCTGGCGCAAATTTTCCGAATTCGTGGACTTCTTTTTACTATTAACATAGAGATATTGGAGTCGGCCTAACAAATGGGTGTGGAGTTGCTTGTCATTGCCGTTTGACCGAACATATTGACTGCTGACCGTGGTCTCCTGGACATTGTCGCTCTTGAAGAGATTGGCCGCCGTACTTTCATCCTTGGTAACGTTGACGTTAACTTTTTTGATCTTAACGTTCTTGGTATCCCAATAGTGAGGATTCTTGACGTAGTTCCAGGTAGAATTGCTCCCGGTCCAGCCGGTTAGCTTGTAGGCCCCGTTGTTGACCGTCTTGGCGGCGCTGGTTCCATACTTGGCGCCGTATTTCTTAACGGCTGCGGTGTTTAAAGGATAATATTCAGCGACTAGGTCATCGAAGTAAGGTACGGCCTGGTTTAATTGAAATTGAACCTTGGTTTTGCTGAGGGCCTTGACCCCTAACTTGTCGGGTGAGACTTTGCCGGCTTGGACGGCATCGTAATTCTTAAAGGCCGAGAGGAGGTTGGCGTACTGGGCCTTGGTCTTCGGGTCCACCCAACGTTGCAAAGAAGTCACAAAGTCTTGGGCGGTCACTTGCTGACCGTTGGCCCATTTGGCATTCTTTTTTAGGTTAAAGGTATAAGTCTTTCCGTTGTTCGTTGGTTTGACCACCTTAGTGGCCACCCCGGCGACAACCTTGCCATCCTTGTTATAGGTATAGAGGCCTTCCATCGTTTGGGAAATAACGCTCCCACTGTTGGTGTCAGTCGACTTGTTAGGGTCGGCGGTGGCGGGTTCACTGGCCAGTGTGACATTGAGCGTACGGTTCTTGTTGGTACTACCGGACGCTTGACCACAGGCGCTGAGAGATAATAGTAATAATACTGACATGGGCGCTGCCCAAACAAAATGTTTCATGTGAAACAACCTCCTAGATTCAATTGATTAGCAGAGAAAATAAAAAGCACCCCTACAGAAAATGATTCTCTGTAAGGGTGCTGTTCGCACGGTACCACCTTAGTTTTTGCTACTCAAAAAGTAGCCTCATCTATGAACGGCGGGCTCCTAGAGGACAAGCCCCAAAAGCTAGGAACATTTGGGAAATGACCACTCCCGCGATTCACTGCATTGATAACGGATGCTCCCGGTATAAACTTACTTGGATTTCAGCTAACAGCTCCGAAGGGATGTTCGTGGTAGGGACCTTGACCCGCTTGCACTTGACCGGGTTCGCTAACAAGTTCGTCCACCACTACTGGACTTCATCATCACTTTTTAATTTTCTAATCAATTGTTAATAATTGCTAGTTTAGCACCGAAATTAAGTTTGTCAACGATTTTTCTGAAATTAATGACTGGGTTGAGCAAAAATGAAAGCAAAAGTGTGATGACCAAACCAAGGCTAAGTCATTGGTAGCTTTGGTTTAGAAGTCGTTGCCGACAGGAATAATGGACTTGAAAAATAATTTAGTATTATTTTAGGTGAGGTGGAAGGGGCTAGGTTATATCGAGTGGTGATGGGGGAATCGGCGGCCGATAATGAAGAAAGTTGGAAATAAAGGGTCATTCAGCTACAGTAGCCCAATATATGATTGAAAATGAATAAATATTAATAAAAGTTCGTCAATATTGATTTTTTAGTACTTTATCAGTATTCTTAATAATAGGAATACCGAGGGGTGAAGAGATGAGACAGCAACGACGGATATGGTGGTGTGGCGGTTTAGCAGCGGGATTACTGGTCTTGGCATGGGGCACAACGACCTTAGGCACGACCAGTCCACAGGGAGCCGTTCGGCGTAAAATCGTGTTAGATGGCCATCCGATTATGGCTATGCAGACACATCCCCAGGGGATTAAGGCTCAGATGCCATACTTAATTGAAGGACGACATGGTGTTAGTCGGCGTGAATTCACTCATTACCTGATTCAACCAGGTTACACTTCTAGTGATAGTTCCTTTACGGTTCGTGAATTTGCTGTGCGGCGGGTGCATGGGCGTTACCATGCTTATCATGTTATACCGGAGGCTTAACCCGGGTTATATTAAATGAAAAGCCAGTGCCAGCCTAATTTTGATTAGGTTGACGCTGGACTTTTTTATACAGTGATTAGCATTCCCGATGACCACCCATGAAGACCTGTTTGTCGGTCTGGGTGACGGCGACCGTGTCTGCTAGCGGATCGGCAGTGAGCACTTGAAAATCGGCAAATTTACCAATCTCCAGCGTGCCATATTCCGCGTCCACGCCCATCATCTTGGCGGAGTTGATACTGGAACATTGGTAGGCTTGTGCTGGGGTCATGCCTAGTTTGGTCAGGTAGCCAAATTCGTCAGGGGTGCGCTCGAAACCATTAAAAGGTGTGCCGGCGTCGGTGCCACAGGTGAATTTGACCCCGGCTATAAAGGCCTGCGTGAGGTTCTCAAAGGTGTCATCGAGGGCATCGGCGGCCTTTTTGACTTCCCAATCGGGTAGCACGCCCTGGCCCTGAATGGCCACGGCAGCTTCGGCAACGAGGGTGGGGGTGATGTACGTCCCCTGTTGGATCATCTGTTTTGCCTCTGCAGCAGTGGTGTAGAAGCCATGTTCAATCGTATCAACGCCAGCATCGAGGGCATTTTGAATGCCGGGATTCCCTTCCGCATGGGCCGCGATCACACGCCGCTTATGGTGAGCCTCTTCAACGGCCGTCCTCATTTCCGCCTCGGAAAACTGGGGATCTTCCATGAAGTCGTTCGGGGTCATGACGCCGCCTGTCGCCATGATCTTGATGCTTTCGGCACCGGCCTTAAAGGCCTGGCGGATGCGTTTACGCATCTCATCTGGAGAATCGACGAGGTAGGCAAAGCCTGGCATATCGCCATGGCCACCGGTCATTGAAAATGCACGGCCAGAGGTCATCATGTGGGGGGTATGGGGAAGTTGACCGGCACGTTGGAGTTGCTTGAGCTTGATATCAACGTCGAAGTCGGTTCCGCATTGACGAATGTAGGTGACGCCAGATCGGAGAAGGGTCCGTAGATTTCGGACGGCCATGACGGTCGCCACGGTTTCCGAGCGACCGAGGTTACCGGAGGCACTATCGGGGTCACTGGTAATGTGGGTGTGCACATTGAAGAAACCCGGCATGACATACTGACCAGCGAAGTCAACGGTTCGATCGGCCGCGGGCGGTGTTCCTTGACCGCGATCGACCAGCTTACCGGTCGGATCATCAACGACGAACCAGGCGTCTGCCTGATTTTGATCCAGGGCCCCATCAAAGAGCGTGAAATTTTTAAAAGTGGTTTGAGTCATAGACAATTCCTCCTATATAAAGCGATTAGGGTAACAGCTAATAGTAATCAGGCTTATTTCCAGTAGGCGTATTGATACTGAGCCTCTTTCAACAGGGAGTAGTGCAGGCCGCCCACCTGGTGACTGATTAACTTGGCTTCGGAAGGTTGGTAGACGGGGACATAACCCTTAATCTTCATCAGGTATTTGTCGGTGGCCATCAAACCGTTGTAGCGCGCCAGACCCGTCTTGGCGTTTGCCGTCGTGTAGAGCTGGTTGTATTTGGCGTCATTCCAGTGTGTGAAGTTGACGGAGTTGGATTTAGTGGCCAACCCCAAGTAATCGGCAGAATCGAGCCAGTTGGTTGACCAACCAATCAGGTTAATTTCGAAGTCACCGGCGAAGTCGCGCGCAACGTGTTGGGCATGGGGGAGTGAGGTCAAGTTAACGGTCAGACCCTTGAAGTTCTTCTCCATGACGGCTTGCATGTAGGTGCCAACGTGTTTATCTTCATCGGAATCGTCGGTTAAAACAGTCAGTGTAACCTTGGACTTCCCCTTTTCCTTCAGGTACTTGGCCCAGTATTGCTTGGCCTTTTGTACGTCAGTTGGCAACAGGTTACCGACCTCGCTGGCCATGTCTTGGCCGGTCTTAGGGTTGGTCTGGTCGCCGCGAGGAATGGCGCTCATCGCCGGCTTAGAGCCGTCTTGCAGGACATCGTTCGTAATGGTTTTCCGATTAATCACATAGGACACGGCCTGACGCAGGTTTTCGGAGTTGCTAGCCGATTTTTGGTGATTGAAGTAGAGTAATTGCATCCGACCTAACAGGTGGGTCTGCATATCCTTGCTATTGGCATTCGCCCGGATATATTGGCCAGTTACCGTAGTTTCTTGAACTTTACCGGCTTTGAACAGGTTGGCAGCGGTGCTGGAATCTTTGGTAACGGCCACATTAACACGATTAATCTTCACATTCTTGGCGTTCCAGTAGTAGGGATTCTTCACGTAGTGCCAAGCGTTATTACTACCTGTCCAACCGACCAACTTGTAGGGACCGTTGGCCATGGTTTTGTCGGCGTTGGTCCCGTATTTGGCGCCGTATTTCTTAACGGCGGCGGTGTTCAGTGGATAGTATTCAATGGCAACCAGGTCGTTAAAGTAAGGAACGGCCTTGGTCAATTGAAATTGGAGCTTGGTCTTGCTGAGGGCCTTGACGCCTATTTTCGAGGGATCCATCTGACTCTTTTGAATGGCGTCATAATTCTTAAACGCGGAAAGGACGCTGGCATATTGGGCCTTGGTCTTGGGGTTCACCATTCGCTGGAGCGAGGTGACAAAGTCTTGGGCCGTGACACGTTGGCCATTGGCCCATTTAGCATTCTTTTTTAGCGTGAAGGTGTAGGTTTTGCCGTGATTCGTGGGTTTAACCACCTTACGGGCAACCCCGGGCACGATCTTGTTGTGTTTGTCGTACTTATAGAGCCCCTCCATCGTTTGATAGATCAGGCTACCACTATTGGTATCGGTGGCCTTGTTGGGGTCAGTGGTGGCGGGTTCGTCGGCTAATGTGACATTCAGCGCCCGATTTTTGCTGGTATTGCCCGCGGCATTACCACAAGCACTGAGTGTGACGGCGATAATAAAAGCAATTGGAATCATAAATACTGAACGATGCATAAGAATAACCTCCTAGGGCAAACGATTAGAATTGTTGTGATAAACAAAAAGCGCCCCTACGGAATAAACTTCTCCGTAAGGGCGCGTATGCACGGTACCACCTTAACTTTTAACTTTGAACATGAACGGCGACACTCCTAGAGGCGAGATCTGACAGGCTAGGTCCTGCAGAGGGGGCCATTGGTCGCGATTCACTGCATTGATAACGGTTGCTACCGGTCGGGCTTACTATGACTTCAGCTGACAGTTCAGAAGGGAGTTCGCGTCGCTAGCCTTGACCCGCTTGCACTTAACCGGGCTCGCTAACAATGACCAGCGACGATACTAGTCTTCGTCATCACTTTTTCATTTTCTAATCGTTTGTTAATGATTGCTAGTTTAGCATGTAATTCCTGAAAGTCAAAGGTAAATTTGAAAAAGATGGGCTCAATTGATTGGTTACAGAGTATGTAGGAAAAATTTTTATTTTTGTTTTGAGCGGAATAAACAGTTTCTTAGCAATAACGATTGAGGGCATTTACTACCATTCGGTGATGTGGGTGGTTATACTGAGATTATCCAAATTGAGGAGATGGTTATTTATGCAATCCCGAATTATTCCTAGTTTTGCTTTTACAAATGCTAAAGAGGCGCTTGCCTATTATCAGCGAGTTTTCGGTGCGACCGATGTTTATCGCTTCAGCCCACAGCCGGAGCAGGCCAAACAATTTCATTTGCCAGAAGGCGCCGATCTCGAGGCGATGACCATGCATGGTGGTTTTACGGTGTTGGGCATGAGCTTCCAATGTGCCGACAGTTTTCGGGGACCGGTTAAGCCCTCAAATCAAGTTGATATTATTCTGGATATCGATGGTGATGACGCGACCAGTGTGGCCGCTGCCGAAGCCTTTTACGACAAACTGGCTGCTAGTGGCGAAGTGACCATCGACATGCCATTTGAAACGCAATTCTGGGGTGGCAAGATGGGCCATTTCACTGATAAGTATGGGATTTCTTGGATGCTGCACGTGATTCCTTGGAGCCAGATCAAAGATCCTACTAAATAATAATTAACAAATATTAACCCCCTAAGACTAGTCTCAGGGGGTTAAATGGTCTATTGGGCGTAGTGGTTGATGATCGCGACCAGTGTTTTGGCGGCATTAGGGTGGCCTACGCGGTCGTTGTAGTAGGCGGTAAATCGGGCGTCATCCAGATAGAGTTGGGCGAGACCCCGATGAGCCGCCGTTGAATAATTGTTCCACGTGAAACATAGCCAGTCACGGTGGGCTTGGTAGGCGGCCTTGGCCGCTGGACTGTCCAGATCACCAGTAGTTGTGACCTGTTTAAGTTGCGTGAAGAGTTGTTGCTCGGTTGCTTGCATGGCCTGGTAATCAGATTCACTCAAGCTGGCGTAGCGTTGTTGGCTCGCCGCAAAAGTAGTTTTGCCATAGCGTCGTCGGGACTCGGCACCATACTCACGGTCATTAGTAGCGATCTGATCGCGTTTAAAGGCGGCAAATTTTTCGGAATCGGACATTTGTGGACCTCCTTGCTGGGCCGCTAAGGTGCGGTCCAGGGTATTCAGCAGGGTGGTGAGGTGGTCGCGCTTGGCGGCCAGACGTCGGCGCTGATCGGTCAGTGCCGTCAGCTGGTTGGCGGGTGACTCAGCCAATAGGGCTTGAATGGCCTGTAGACTAAAACCAAAGGTTTGAAAGTACCGGATGAGTTGTAATCGATCCACAGCATCTGCGGCATACTCGCGGTAGCCATTGATCGGGTTGCGGTCGGCAATCAATAGGCCAATTTGATCATAGTAACGTAACGTGCGGGAACTGATGCCGGCCAGGTCCGCGAGCTGCTGAATATTGTAGGCCATCGCGGCCACCTCCAATCTTGCTGTAAACCTACTATAAAGGTTGTCGTGGCGTCAAGGTCAAGCCGCCAATTTAATTGTTAGAAAAGTTGTGGTAAGCCCGTCATTCCGGCTTGCAGCTTGGTAAAAGTTTGTGATTGACAGTGAATGTGATAAAATAAACCTATCATTTGTAACATTTTAGTCGGCAGATAATCTGTCCGATTATTAGATCGGTTAGAACAAACTTTTCCAGATGAATCAGATGAGGAGCAAGCATGAATAAATTATTTTCGCGAGCTAATGTGCCCGAGTTTTTACAGAACCGGCGCTTGAGGGGCATCGCCATTATGACGGCAGTTCTAGCGATTTTAGGGATTGTGCTTTCGTTCCTGCTTAATTGGATCTTCGGGATTGTGATTCTGGTCCTGGTAGGGATTGCGACCTTAGTCGCCTTCAATACCATGGCGGAAATCGGTGCCGATACGACACAGTATATCTCGGACTTGTCGTTTCGAATTCAGCAGGGGGAGCAAGAAGCCCTAATTCGGATGCCACCAGGTGTCATGATTCTGGGAGACAGCGACCAAATCGAGTGGGTAAACCCTTACCTACAAGACTTTTTTGGCGATACGGATATTCTGAACCGTGAGCTAGAGGAAGTTGATCCCGAGTTGGCCAAGCTGGTGGATGATGCTGAGCCCAAGACCATGACGACGGTGAAATGGCGGGATTACCGTTTTACACTGTACGTTCAGCCGGACTTTCACACCCTTTACCTCTATGACATCTCGCACTATGAGTTGATTCAGGAACAATATGATGATGAAAAGATTGCGATTGGTCAAGTGTTCTTGGATAACTATGATGAAGTCACTCAATCAATGACCGACCAAGACATTTCAAATTTGCGGAACTATGTGACCAATGAATTATCGGCCTGGGTTCAGCAGTTTGATATGTATCTTAAACAGTTGGACGATGATCATTACTTTATTTTGGCCTATGCGAAGTCGTTGACGGCAATCGAAACGGATAAATTCAAGATCTTGGATACCATTCGTGAGAGTACATCCAAGCAAAACTTTCCGTTGACGTTAAGTATCGGGATTGCGTATGGTGACGCTAATCTGAATAAGCTGGCCGATCAAGCCCAAAGTAATTTGGACCTGGCACTCGGCCGGGGTGGTGACCAAGTGGTCGTCAAGGCAGCTGATCAGGAAGCCCGCTATTATGGTGGGAAAACCAATCCCATGGAGAAACGGACGCGGGTCCGGGCCCGGATGATTTCCCAAGCCCTGCAAGAATTAATGAACGAGTCCGACCAGGTCTTTGTTCAGGGGCATTCGCAACCGGACATGGACTCATTAGGGGCTTGTTTAGGGATTCGGCGGATTGCCAAGATGAATAATAAGACCTGTTGGATTGTTCTCGACAAGGAAACCGTTCACTCGGATGTTCAACGGTTGTTGGATAATCTGAAGGACTATCCGGACATCGAGGCCGCCATCATTTCGCCTAAGGAAGCTTTGGAAAAAGCCAATGATCAGAGTATGTTGCTGATGGTTGACCATTCGAAGCCATCGATTTCCATTTCGGCTGACTTGTACCACCGCTTAGAGAACCGGGTCATGATCATTGACCATCACCGGCGGGGAGAAGAATTCCCTGAAAACCCACTGTTGGTTTACATCGAACCATACGCTAGCTCAACTTGTGAGTTGATTACCGAAATGTTTGAATATCAATCACAAGAAGCCGAACCGATTAATAAGCTGGAAGCTACAGCGATGTTGACGGGAATTTTCGTCGACACCAAGCACTTTTCGTTGCGGACCGGGACCCGGACCTTTGATGCGGCCAGTTACCTGCGGTCTGCCGGCGCCGATGCGGTTGAGCTGCAACAGTATATGAAAGAAAATGTGGATAATTATCTACAGCGCAATCATTTAATTGAAATGGTTGAGTTCGTTAATGAAGACATGGCCCTGATTACTGGGGAAGAAGATCAGACGTACGATCCCGTGACGGCTGCCCAGGCGGCCGATGACCTGTTGAATATGTCTGGTGTGGATGCTTCCTTTGTTGTCACGCGCCGGGCCGATGGTCGAGTGGGGATCTCCGCACGGTCACTCGGGGTTATTAACGTTCAATTGACCATGGAAGCCATGGGTGGTGGGGGCCACTTGTCCAACGCCGCGACCCAGATTCCGGACAAAACAGTTGCCGAGGTTAAGCAACAGCTGATCGACATTTTAAATCACACGCCACAGCCGGAGGCGGCTACGACGTAGTTAATTGCTTCTCATTAATTTGAGGGGTACCATAAATAATAGATGCAATAAGATGAGGAGTGACCAACGTGAAAGTTATTTTTACGAAAGACGTCCGTGGCAAGGGTAAGCGCGGCGAAATCAAGAACGTTCCTGATGGCTACGCCCAAAACTTTTTAATCAAGCGGGGCCTAGCTAAGGAAGCTAACGCGGCCGCTATGAGCCAATTAACGGCTGAAAAGAAAGCTGAAGATCGGCGCGAAGCCGAAGATTTGGCTGAAGCCAAGGCCTTACAAGCTCGATTAGAAGACGACAAGACGGTCGTTGAATTGGTCGCTAAGGCTGGGGAAGATGGTCGGTTATTCGGGTCAATTCCAAGTAAACAAATTGTTCAAGCATTGGCTAAGCAATTTGATTTGAAGATTGATAAACGCAAGGTAGAATTGCCAGAACCAATCCGTTCGCTTGGTTTTACCAACGTACCCGTTAAGCTGCACACCGACGTGACCGCTAAGATTCGGGTTCACGTTGCTGAAAAGCAACACTAACTTTTGATAGATGAGGGTCGTCGATTCTTGACGACCTTTTTTATTTTACGAGAACCCGCGTTACATGGTAAGATGAGGTCTAACAAAAACGCACGGTCTAGTGAAGGGGTAAATAGTCAGCATGGATAACAATGTATTAACCGATCACACACCACCACAGAACCTCGATGCCGAAAAGGCGGTCCTCGGGGCGATCTTTTTGAGTACCGATGCTTTGGTGGATGCGTTGGAATATCTGGAACCGGCGGACTTCTATCGGCGGGAACACCAGATTATTTACCAGGCCATGATTGACCTTAATGACCGGGATGAAGCCATTGACGTGGTAACCATCACCGATCGCTTAACAGCTAAAAATGAACTGGATGATGTCGGTGGCGTGACGTATATTGCCGAGTTGGCGGGTGCCGTCCCAACGGCGGCCAACGCGACTTACTACGCTAAAATTGTTCAGGAAAAAGCGATCTTGCGGCGGTTAATCCAAACCGCTACCAACATTGCGACACAGGGGTATCAACAGGATGAGGATGTCTCAGACCTGTTAGATAATGCCGAACGTGACATCATGAGTGTTGCCGAAACCCGGAACCAGTCCGGCTTTAAACCGATTCGTGATGTCTTAAATACCTCATTTGAAGAGATTAATAAGCTATCCGAGCAGGGCGACGTGATCACCGGGCTTTCGACGGGCTATGCCGAATTGGATAAGATGACCACCGGGCTGCATGACGATGAACTCATGATCCTAGCTGCTCGGCCTGCCGTGGGGAAGACGGCCTTTGCCCTAAACATTGCGCAAAATGTGGGGACCAAAACCGACAAGACGGTGGCCATCTTCAGTTTGGAAATGAGTGCGGAATCGCTGGTTAACCGGATGCTGTGTGCAGAAGGTTCCATTGATGCCAACCATTTGCGGACGGGGCAATTGTCGGAAGACGAATGGCAAAACTTGATTGTGGCGATGGGTAGCTTGGCTAAGGCCAGCATTTATATCGATGACACCGCCGGCAACAAGATTACCGAGATCCGAGCTAAGTGTCGCCGGTTAGCCAAGGAACGGGGCAACTTAGGGTTGATCGTGATTGATTATCTTCAACTGATTGAAGGGACCAATCATGAAAGTCGGCAACAAGAAGTTTCCGATATTTCGCGGCAATTGAAGAAGCTCGCCAAGGAGTTGCATGTGCCGGTCATCGCGTTGTCACAACTTTCTCGTGGCGTGGAACAACGTCAGGACAAGCGGCCAGTGTTGTCTGATATCCGTGAATCCGGGTCAATCGAACAAGATGCTGATATTGTTTCCTTCCTGTACCGGGATGACTATTACGAACGGGACGGCGAAGGTGACGATGGTGGTGGCGACAGCGATCCCCGTGATAGTGACGACCAGGATGTTGGGGAAGTTGAAGTCATTATTGAAAAGAACCGGTCGGGTCCTCGTGGAACGGTGAAGTTATTATTTGTTAAATCCTATAACAAATTTTCTTCTGTGGCCTATGTGCCCGATAAATAGTAAAAGTGCCAACGACTTATCGACGAGTTTAGTCCGATAAGTCGTTTTTGATTAGGACAATGATGGGGCGCAACCAATGAGTTTGACTTGAAATGACAGGATTAATAGTACTTATGTGTAAAATTCATATGGTGGTGTCAAAAAGTTCACACTTTCGTCATATTTTCCGATTAATATATGGATTATAGAAGTTAACCAATTGGGTGCTTCTACCAAAGATTAACAATCTTTTTTCATGTACTCCTCCTCCCCTGGAATAATGAAAAAATAGTTAACGTCATTCTTATAAATGACGTTATCCCTACTCCGATGACCATCGCTTTCCCCGAGCGGTGGTTTTTTTGTGTTCAGAGTTTTCCTAAAAGCGGTTAGCCACAACTGATTGCGTTCGGGAACTCGTCTCGGAAGCCACAGATGCCGGGGATCGTATCCAGGAGCGGTACTGGTTCTCAATGAGGGCTCCGGGGGGGTCCATTGCTAGTTAAAGCTTCAGCGCTCCTAAAGCATTGCACCATTTCTTTACACCCAGCTATGACAATAAATACGGAAAGCCACCGCCAGACCAGTATCCTTGGTCCGGTGGTGGCTTTATTTTTCAATGTTTCACATGAAACATTAGGGTTGATTAAGGATGTTTAAGGTCGGATCGCATGTGGGTAAACGCAGGGGGCAACTGTTCCATATTAGCCACATCATCGATACCATCGGCCGTGACGGTTAGAGTGCCCCGAAAGTCCATCTGTAGCCACTCACAAGAATTGCGCACGGCTTGGGTAATCCCCGTCGCCTTCACCTCGGGCTGATCAGCACCAACTATCAGTAGGTAGACCTGCTTCTTCGCAAAGGGGAAATCGGCCGAGTAGCTGTCGAACCAGCGGTCCATGAAGACCTTGAGCTGACCGGTCATGCCGTACCAGTAAACGGGTGTGCCTAGGACCAAGGTCTCACTGACGCGAACCTGGTCCATGAGGGTCTCAAAGTCATCACTTTGGTCGATCTGGGGGTCGTTGGTTTCTCGCTGGTCCTGTTCAAAGTTTAATCGGTAATCCGCGAGGTGAATCGTCGTATGGTCTAGGTCAGCAAGGAGTCGCCGACCGAGAGTGGCTGTATTTCCGTGTCGTCGTGGACTGCCGTTGATAAATAGCGTTGTCATAATGGTCTTCCTCCTTGGGGTTAGTTTAGAGAAAGCGGTCGCTTAAAGCAATTGAGGCGATTCCCGAAGAAGGCTGGTGAAACGGGGGAGGTCCGTGCTAGAATGAGGAATAAACGCAATTCTTAGGAGGAGGGTCTATGAAAGAAATCAAGCTGCGCTGGTTACTGCTGGGTGCGCTATTTAGTAGTATCGGAATGAGCTTTATTTGGCCGTTGACCACCATTTATATGCATGATCGACTAGGTGCATCATTGACTAGGGTTGGGGTGATTCTCCTGATGTATTCCCTGGCCAACGTGGTTGGAAGTATGTTGGGTGGCCGGTTGTTTGACCGGACGAATCCTTACTATTTGACGCTTGGTGGGGTTACCATTTCGCTGGTTACGTTGGCCGGCTTGATGATTAATCACGGCTGGCCACAATTTCCAATTGCCCTAGTCCTCCTGGGATTCGCTTCCGGATGGACGCTGACGATGGTCAACTCGCTAGGAACCACCATCCATAGTCGAGATGGGCGATACATATTTAATATGCTTTACTTTGCGCAAAACCTTGGGGTGGTTTTAGGAACCGCCATGGTCGGGTTTGTCTATAGTATCAGTGTCACCTTGCTGTTTGGCTTGGCCTTTAGCTTGTTTGTTATCTTCTTCGGTATTGTGATCGCCTATTATCGGGCGCCAGCGGTGATGCACCGTAAAGCCGTAGAGAAAACAACCGAACACGTTCATATCGCGGCCCCTAACCTGCGGATTATGTTTATCTTCTTTGCCTCGCTGGTAGTTATCTGGATTATGTATGAGCAATGGGTTTCCAACCTAGCTGTATATATGACTGGGATGGGCATTCCCATGAAGGAATACAGTTTACTGTGGACGTTAAACGCTGGGTTAATCGTAGTTTTCCAAGCTTGTCTAAATTGGCTGGCCCACTATTTCAAAAATGAATATGTTCTGGTTTATGCCGGGATTTTCTTTGTAGCAATGTCGTTTGTTACCCTGATATTTGCCAAAGACTATCTCCACTTTGTCCTAGCCATGACGATTTTGACCTTAGGTGAGGCGACAGCATTCCCAGCGATCCCATCGATCGTTAACACGTTGACGCCGGAGGTGGTAAAAGGGAAATATCAAGGCCTAGCCAATGCGTGGGGCGCGTTCGGTCGGGCGTTCGGTCCGCTAATCGGGGGGATCATCATTGACCACTCCTCTTATACCATCTTGTTCATTACGGCGGCGATTGCCATCCTCTTCATGCTGGTACTAACCTTCTTCACGGTCGTAGGCAACAAGCCCCATATCGAAAAGTATGAATAGGCAATCATAAATTTTGGTGTATAATAACACACAGGGAGTTATCAAGTTTTCAGGGAAATCAGGGGAAATACATGAAAAAATTGACTAGGGGAATCAACGGTCTGCTGGTTGGCCTGGTGGCAGGTGGGCTGTTCTTTATCCAACCGGTTCATCAGCGACCAACGGTAACCGACTCGGTGGTCCAGCCGACGTCCGGTCAGACGGCGGTTCAGCTGTCCGATGGGACTCACAAGGGTCACGTACAAATGAAAACGCAGAAGACGACTAGTCAGGCGGGGAAGACTGTCAGTCGTCAGACAACCACGGTTTCTAACGCCCAACATGCTAAACCGTGGCATGGCGTGAATAAATAAAAAGTTTTGAGCAATCCGACACGATTATTTAACAGAATATTCATAGCGGCTAACCTACAGCGACATGGGTTAGCCGCTTTTTTTAGTCTAATTCGCCCTCTATATACATAAAAATGAATATTTATAATGTTGTTGACATCTAAAATGAATTATGATAAATTTATAATCAATAATTACGACAAAGCGCAGAAGAGCCATTTTCAATTGTTAGGCCAGCGAGTTCGGGACGATGGAAGCCGAATCTAACGGAAAGTGGGACGCATCGGCGCGTCGTGACGGTGAAACGAGTAGCCGTCACTGGTCCGTGACCATTACCTCACGTGAGTCGGCTATGGTTGACTCCTAAGTAAAAAACAAGGTGGTACCGCGAGTCACTCGCCCTTGTCGATCAGAGATGATTGACGAGGATGGGTGACTTTTTAAATTGAGCAGAATAAAGGGGATTATAAAATGAAAAAATTTATCGGATTAGGATTTGGGCTATTAGCCGTTGCAGCGTTGGCCGGTTGTGGGTCCACCACAGCCAAGAGTAATGCGGACAAGGATTTGAACGTGACGATCGTGGGCAACCCAGCCACGGCCAATCCGGCCATCTCCGGCGACAGTAACAGTTCCAGCATGATTTCCCAGACGGCTGAGGGGCTGTATACGTTGGATAAGAATGGTAAGGTGGCTGCCGGAGTGGCCACTAAAGTGGTGAAGCCAACCAAGAACGGCACCGTCTATACCTTCAAGATTAAGAAGAATGCGAAGTGGCAAAATGGCGATCCCGTCACGGCCCAAGACTTCGTGACCTCCTTTGACTGGCAGGTTAATCCGAAGTCTAAGTCGCAGGTGGCTAACAAGCTTAAGTTTGTGAAGAACTATGATGATGTTCAAGCTGGGAAGAAACCCGCCTCAGCTTTAGGGGTGAAGGCCCTTAATAAATCAACGTTACAGATGACCTTGTCAAAGCCCCAACCATGGTTGGGCGACATTCTAGCCACCGCCGCTTATCCCATGAAGACCGATTTATTTGAAAAGTATGGGAGCAAGTATGGGACCTCTGCTGACAAGACCATGTCCGAAGGGGCCTACAAGTTGGTGGGCTGGAGTGGCTCATCCGACAACTGGTCTTACGTGAAGAACGACCAGTACTGGAATGCTAAGAACGTGAAGATTAAGAAGGTTAACGTTCAAGTTGTGAAAGATCCGGGGACCTCTTCCAGCTTGTTCAAGTCCGGCAAGGTTCAAGAGACCGTCCTTTCCGGTCAATATATCAAGCAAAATGCCGACAATCCGGAGTTGAAGGAGACCTTAGGGAGCTCCATGCGGTTCCTGGAATTTAACGACAAGAAGACCGTGACTCACAATACCAAGGTCCGGCAAGCCTTCTCCTACGTGGTTAATCGGCAGACCCTGACCAAGAACGTCTTACAAGACGGTTCAGCGGCCGCTAAGAGCCTCATTCCTTATGGGGACGGTAATGACCCAACTACCGGCAAAGACTTCTCTAAGGACGTAGGCAACCTCCTAAGCTACAATCCTAAGCAGGCCACGACTCTTTGGAACCAAGCTAAGAAGGAACTAGGTATCAAAAAAGCCAATTTGGAACTTCTGACGGCCGATACCGATGAACAGAAGCATGTGGCGCAATACCTGCAACAACAGGCACAAAAGTACATGCCAGGCCTGACCATAACCATTAAGTCCATGCCGTTGGCACAACAGATAGCTAAGGGGGCTTCTGGTGACTACGACATCGACCTCGACGGTTGGACGACCGACTGGCGGGACCCATCCGACTTCTTACAAATGGCTGATGGCAAGAGTTCAGTGAACTTCACCAAGTGGGATAATGCGCACTTCAGTAATCTGATGAAGCAGATTGATGATACCTCCAAGTACACCACGCAACAGCGGTGGGACATGCTGAAGGAAGCTGATACCTACGTGACGAAGCAAGCCGGCCTCGTACCACTATACCAACAAGCCAAGGCACACTTAGTGTCTAAGTCCGTTGGTGGGTTGAAATACACCATGATGAGCGATGCTCAATATAAGTATGCTTATTGGAAATAAGATTAAATAAATGACGACCGGTTGCCTTGGTGGCAAGCCGGTCGTTTTGCTGTCCAAGCGCACATGTTAATCCGGAAAACATATGATTAGTGTTGGTTTTTTCGAAAAACTAGTCCAGGGGCATAGTCTTTTAGGGGCGAGACATGTTACCATGACGTCATGGGGAACTTAGGGAAATCATGACCGACGTTGCGACTGATTCTGGGGCCCGTTAATTGGGGAATTGACGGTGGGCAAGACGTTGATCTGGTGATGGCATTGGAGACGGAGGGTTGTGTGATGAGCTTTCGTAAAATTTTTAGAGACCAAGTGAGTCAAACGATTGATTTGTTAGGAATTTATCTGTTTTTCTTAGTCCCCGTGTTTCTGGTAAAAGGGGCGATTGATTTCATCACGCAAGGCCAGTTGTTCTGGCGGAGTTACGGTCTATTATTCTTTGAGAGTGTCGGCGGGTTTATTGCGCTATTTGCGTTAATTGATCTGGTGGCGGCGTTTCGCCTCTGGCGCTCACGGTAAGATAGTCGGCCATACATAGTGAAAGCGACCGATCAGGATGTCCTGGTCGGCCGCTTTTTAGTTAATGCAACATGTCTTCAGTATAGATGCCGTGGTCGGAAACGTGTTCGAAGAGTTCGTTTCCGTTCGAGGTGTGGGTGTCGATGAACATGCCTTGGCCGTCGTTAATCACGTAGTACTGACCACTGGGATGTTTGGCCAGCATGACGACGACGTCTTCACCGGGATGCAACACCTCGCTGTTGGCGACGGCCATTTGAGGCGTGCCACCCTGGGTGAAGGTCATCGTTTGGTGCTTGGTTCCCTTAAAGCGGTCACTAACCTTGATGGTCTGGGTGGTGTAGTAGTTCTGTGGGGCGGTATGGTGGGCCACACTTTGGGTAATGGTTCCCTCAACGATCGTGCCCGCATCGTGTTTAAGTTGCTCGACGCCATAAATGTTATTGGAGTAGTCGTGAATGTGGTCAACGGTAAGCATTGGTTTGGCGGCACTGGCCAGGGTCGCCCGGGTGGCAGCGGGGGTGCTGTAGACCTTCTTGGCACCTTTGATGTCGCAGCTACGCAGGGCATAGCGCCGGTTGGCCGGGTTCATGACGCTGACTGAGCCGGCATTATTGTGGCTTAGGCCTAACGCATGACCCATTTCATGAATGGCAACGTTGGTACGTTGTTTTTTATTATATTGGTATTTCTTCAGGATGGCACGGTTCAGGTACATGCCCGCGCCGGTCTGATTACCCCGACTGTCGAAGCCCTTGCCGTTATACGCCATCCCGGTGGCGTTGGTCCAAACCCCGGTGGTCCGGCTCACGGTCGTTGCGTATGACCGGGACTTTTTATTCTTGGTCGTCGACCATTTGAAGGCCTTTGACTTATTCCAAGCCTTCCGGGAGTTATGCCAAATGGTACGGTAATATTTGCTGGTAGATTTTGTATAGTACGACGCCTGCTTCTGGGCATAGCGGTACTTGTTGACGGGGGCGGGGTTCTTGGTCGCCGCACCGGCAGAAACGCCGCTCAGGAGCACGAGACAGCAGGTAAATAGGGTAATGGTCTTCTTCATCGACACCGATCCTCTCTGATGGGGATGGACCATTCGATAAATGACTTTTCGGCAAAATAGTCCAATCCACGTATTAAATTCAGATTAGTCTTCTTAGTAGTTATTGTCCAGATGGAGACAAAAAAGCCATCAACCGTGGGGCTGATGGCTTAGCGCTAATGAGAGGCGCGAAAATTATGATACAGGTGGGGCATGATGTGCTTATCCGAGGCGGCGATGATGAATCCGTTGAACAGGATGGAATACAGCGTCCCCACGTTAACTGAGTAGATTTGATGAGTGGCCGCGTAACAGACAGCGATCATGATGATGGGCGGAATGAAGTCCACGAACTGTGATGCCGTAGCCCGACCACCGAGGTACATGAATCGCAGGATATTCGAGGTGTCATCGTTGGGATGCATGATGAGGTTGGCCCGTTGATAGATGGAGATGGAGCAGGCAAAGATGGTTACCCCAAGGATACTGAGGACCATCCGCCACACGAGCGGCAAGGTGGGGATGCCCCACTTGGTGAAGACCCCGACGAATAGGTCGATGAAGTAGCTGAAACATGAGATGAAGGCTACTTCTCCAATAAATCGGGGGAGATCAACCTTGCGGATAAGGATTTGATTCAATAGGGCACTGAGCACCCCAACAATCAGGAGAATGACCCCAACGTTGCCGTGAATCCAATAGGCGATGTTCACGGCCGCGGCGGTCCAAATCCCGCTACCAGCGTTGGCCGCAACGCTGAGAGCGTTTCCAAAAGCATTTAGCAAAAGTCCGATGATGAGGGCCACAATCCGGTACGACATGTGATTCTTCTGGTGCTTTGTTTCCATAACACGTCACCTCTGCAAGTTTCCGTTGCGGGTTTGGTTATCGATGACGGTTGTCGGCGATACGAATTGGCGGACCGTGAATAGATATTAGCTCGACGGATATTTATTCTTTAGTTATACAAAAAAATCAGCAACCACGAAGTTAGCTTCGTGAAAGCTGATTAGTAAGTGATGGGCAGTCAGGGGATCGAACCCTGGACCCACGGATTAAGAGTCCGTTGCTCTGCCAGCTGAGCTAACTGCCCATATCGGTTGTGTTGTATGTCTTCCATATCAACGAGAACTATCATATCATGCAGATTTGGGGGGCGCAACCCTTTTTTGAAAAAAAGTTGTTTTTTATTCAAAAAAATTGATATTTTTGAAAATGCCGGCCTGAAAAGGCCCTGTAAATTAGGAAAATGGACGCCGGAGAGCATTAATTTATTTTTAATCGGTTGCTAGAGAAAAAACAAATTGGGCCAAACTGTCTATTAGTTGCCAAATATTTCCCGGGAAATAGATCGTTAACTGAACCTTAAAGCCCAGAACGGACGGGCCTGAAAGATAGGTCATGATGTGTTATAATTCAGATAGCGTTGTTTGCTCGTTTGCGGAACTATCTCGCAACGTTCAACGCCACTTTTAAAAAAATCGCGGGCCGACGGTTTTTGTCGGTCCCTTAATTCTTGACTTTAAACGATGAAATCAAATGAATTTAATGTTAGTGACCCCGCTGTCGATGGTAATGTGACATCCAGCGGCCGGTCTGCCGGTAATCCTGCAATTACCGGATTAGCCTGTGTCTTTCCTTAAGGAGGAAATTTTTATTATGCCTAAAAAAATTCTGGTTGTTGATGACGAAAAGCCGATCACGGATATTATGAAGTTTAATTTGGAAAAAGAAGGCTACGAAATTAGCGTGGCTTACGACGGTGAAGCCGCCATTCAACAGGTTGAAGAAGATGCCCCTGACTTAGTGATTCTTGACTTAATGCTTCCTAAGGTTGATGGACTGGAAGTTGCTCGTGAGATTCGTAAGAAGCATGATATGCCTATCATCATGGTTACGGCGAAGGATTCCGAGTTAGACAAGGTCTTGGGACTGGAACTGGGGGCCGATGATTACGTGACCAAGCCATTCTCCAACCGGGAATTGGTTGCACGGGTCAAGGCCAACCTGCGGCGGCAAAATACCGCGGCCCATGCTCAGCCAGAGGAGCCAGAAAACCAAGATATTGAAATTGGCGACCTAACCATTCATCCGGAGGCGTACTCTGTCTCTAAGCGCGGGGCCAACATTGAGTTGACGCACCGTGAGTTTGAATTGCTACATTATCTGGCACAACATATTGGTCAGGTTATGACGCGTGAACACTTGTTACAGACCGTTTGGGGCTACGACTACTTTGGTGATGTCCGGACCGTCGATGTAACTGTGCGGCGTCTACGGGAAAAGATTGAAGACAGTCCTAGCCATCCAACTTGGTTGGTAACGCGGCGTGGGGTCGGGTACTACTTACGTAACCCAGACTCTGACCAAGCTTAAAGCTAGCGGTAACGCTAAATCTCGCATTGAGGAGCATGTGACCTCGTGAATAGTAAAATTAAATTCTTCCAGTCGATACATTTTAAAATCGCGCTGGTGTTCGCGCTCCTTCTGTTATTGACATTGGAGATTGTTGGCGCGGTCTTTGTGCGGCAACTCGAGCGCCAAAACCTCAACACCTTTAAGGCGCAGCAAACAGTGCAGACCTATATCGTCAATCGTTTCTCAACCGAGCTGTCTTCCACGAAGACAACTAAGGCTGATAAACAGATTAAATCGACGCTCTCAGAGATTAACAATACAAACAATGCGCAGATTCGCATCATCGACAACAAGGGTACTATCCGGGGAACCAATGAGGCCGACAACCAAGGGATTGTTGGCCAAAAAACAACGGATAACAACATTAAGAATGCTATCTACAACAATCGTGATGTGGTCCGCACGACCTATAATTCACAAAATAATAGCCGGTACTATACCACCATTACGCGGCTGATTCGTACTCAGGGCAACAATAGCGAATTAGTCGGGGTTATTTACATGCGGTCTAGTTTGGACTCGGTCTATCAAAATATTAATCAGATCACGCTAATCTACGTCTCGGCTACCTTGGTCGCGATTATTTTAGGTTTGGTCATGGCGATTATTATTTCCCGGGCAATTACGCGGCCAATTGATGAAATGAAGAAACAAACGTTGCGGATTGCCCGCGGAGACTACTCTGGCCACGTTCATGTTTACGGGAATGATGAGCTGGGGCAGTTAGCGAGTGCCGTTAATAACCTGTCAGTCCGGGTGGAAGAAGCTCAAGAGTCCACCGAATCTGAACGACGGCGGCTGGATTCCGTCATGGCACACATGACCGACGGGGTTCTCGCGACCGATCGGCGGGGAAATCTGACGATCATTAATGAAACGGCTAGCAGCTTCCTGGATACCGATCCAGACGAGGCCGTTGGTAAGTCGATCCTGGATCTCTTGGAGATCCGTGATGACTACACGCTTAGAGAACTCCTAGAAGCACCAGATAATCTGGTGCTGGACTTCTCGACGAAGGAACACGACCTGATCTTGCAAGCCTACTTCTCCTTGATTCAACGGGAATCTGGTTTTATTTCAGGATTGGTCTGTGTGCTACATGATGTCACCGAACAACAAAAGATTGACCAGGACCGCCGGCAATTCGTTTCCAATGTTTCGCATGAATTGCGGACGCCATTGACCAGTGTTCGGGCTTACATTGAATCGCTTTCCGAAGGAGCCTGGAAGGATCCTGAGGTTGCACCGCGTTTCTTGAAGGTTACTCAGGAAGAAACCGATCGGATGATCCGGATGATTAACGACCTGTTAACCTTGTCACGGATGGATTCTGGGACGCAAAAACTTGAATTAGAAATGGTTAATTTAAACGAGCTATTTAACTATGTATTGGACCGGTTCGATATGATGTTGAAACAAGATGACCGGCCTGAGAAGACCTATACTATCAAGCGCGACTTTACCAAGCGGGATCTATGGGTTGAAATTGACACGGATCGATTCACACAAGTGTTGGATAATTTGATGAATAACGCCATCAAGTACTCACCGGATGGTGGGGTTGTGACCTGCCGCCTTCTTGAGACCCATAATAACGTGATTCTTAGCGTCTCTGACCAAGGGTTGGGGATTCCGCGAGCAGATATTCCACGGATCTTCGATCGGTTCTATCGGGTTGATAAGGCCCGTTCACGGGCCCAAGGTGGGACTGGGCTAGGCCTCGCTATTTCTCGCGAAGTTGTCCAAATGTTGGGCGGCCGAATTTGGGTTGATAGCCGTGAGGGTCGCGGATCGACCTTCTACATTGCTTTGCCATATAAACCATACGATGAGGAGGATATTTGGGATGAAACTAACTAAAATCCTCTTGCCTCTAGGCTTAACGGTGGCGGTTGGTGTCAGTGTGGTTCTGTCCGGAATTATTTGGACGAACCCCGCGCAGTATGAACGGAACCGTCAGCGGAGTTCGAATACACCGACCAATGAGTTGAATGCCCGGCCAGCCAAGGATGTCTATCTACCGACGCAGGTGATTTATACTGCCGAGGATGGGAAACAAGAGTTGCTGAATAACCGAAAGGTCAATCTGACGACGGAAATTCGGCAGGCATTGTCCAAATGGCAGTTGGGTCGGGTGACCAAGGTACGAGTGAAGGATCGAGCAGACTATAACCAATATTTGCAGCGGAAGAATAGTCTGTTACTTTCGTATGCCGCACCAATTAACGTTAATATGTTTAATACGGTGTTTAGTACCAAGCTGAATCGTAAGAACGTTGAGTTTTCACGGATTGTGGTGTCCTTGAACGACCGTGATCACCTGTACTTACTGGATGATGTAGGTAAGGATGTCTATCGCGTCCAGGTTAAGAAGGCCTACGTGGCTTCGTTGAAGAAGATTCTGAAGGAAAATCTGTTGCGAGTTAACGTCAAGATGGGCTGGCTGAACAAATCCGCGATGGCTTATGTTTCCAATAATGTGACAGTTCAGTCATATAGTTATTTGGTTAACCAACAATCAACCGACTACTTTACCACGCGACTCCTCAATAAAGGGGAATCCACCAATGTTTCGGCTAAGAAGACCAAGGACAGCACCGTCTACAGCGATGGGGCTTCCCGCCAGCTGGCCATTTACACGAAGAGTGGTACCGCGTTGTACGAGGACTATAGTGCCTTACAGGCGTCGTTAAACTTTAGTCAGGCGCTGTCGACCAGTTATAAGGCGGTAAAGGCCATTGGAATTCCAATGGAAAACTTGCGCTATTATGGTTACGACAATGGTAAGTCGACGGTGACCTACCGGAGTTTCGTTGAAGGGTTCCCAATCTTCAACCAGAGTAACTATGGGGCCGCGCGAATCCAGATGCTCTCGCAAGGGGTTCGGCGGTATAATTTCTCACTCTATAGTTTGCAAGTGCCGGTGCCCACGGATCGTAAGTCGGTTTCGTTGCCTAGCACACAACGGGTGATTGACCGGCTGGTTGCGGCCGGTTATAGTAAAAAGCAGATGGCCAGTCTTCAGTTGGGGTATCAATGGAAGGCTTCGGCATCATCGGATAAGGTCGTTAACCTGACACCAACCTGGTACGTTTATTACAACGGTGCTTGGAAGACCTACACGCAGTTGCTTCAGCAACAATAACGCGGAATAAAGGAGGGCGGTCCGGCCATGGATTTTCGCCGCATTGAATGGTTATTTTTAGTTGCGTTCATTGTCATTGATATTTTCCTGTTCGTTGCCTTTCAACGAGACACGACGGGCCAGACCGACACCACCTCCAGCCGTTCCACGGATAGTGATACGACGATTATTAAGGAAATGCGTGCCGATAACATTAGCTTCAAGTCGCCCTCGAAGAGTAGTGGCAATGGCTACTACATTTCAACGAGCAATGACAGTAGCTTAAAGACCAACTTAACTTCACTGAGTGATCAAACGGTTCGCTATGAATCCGATGGCATTATCTCTGCGACCTTCAAGACCGCGATTAGTGGTGTTGATACCAAGCATCCCGACAAGACGTTGGACACCGTGGTTAACAACGGTTCCTTGATCCTTAATGGGGGCGAGTACCTGTACAACCGGCAGCTCTCTAGTCAAAACACAGTGGTTTATACCCAGCGGGTGGCGGACGGCCAGATTTATTCGCGACATGGTGAGATTCGGTTTAGCCTCACCAATGATGGCTCGGTAACTGGCTATAAACAAGGGTTCCTGAACAATGTGTCAACCTTACGGGAAAAGACGGAAACTATTTCCGAACGGAAGGCGCTCATCTGGCTGTATCAATACAACCAGATCCCGAATAACACTAAGGTGGTGTGGACCAAGTTGGCTTACACCCGCTACTTCACTTTGAAGAATAGCAGCGTGTACATTCCAACCTGGGTCATTGCTGTGAAAGCCAATAGTGGCACCAATGCTGGCGTCTTACAATTGAAGCACGTCAACGCCTTCACCGGGGCGATCCTAACGACAGATAGTAGTGTGAAGTCGGTTAGTGGGACCGAAACGGCGACGGAATAAAGAATGATGACGAGGACGGGCAGAACCGTCCTTTTTATTTGGATGTTAATATTCGTTACAACGACCGTAAAATGCGGTATTATTACGGTATTGAATTTAAGGAGAGGTCAGATGGATTTGCGGACAGAAACAGCAGATGACTTGCGGATTAGCGTGTTATCTAGTGGTAGTACAGGTAACGTATGCTACATTGAAAGCCCAAACGAGAAGATCATGATTGATGCCGGTTTGAGTGGCAAAAAGATTGAAAAATTGATGGGAAATATCAACCGCAGTATGGAGGACGTCAACGCCCTCTTGGTCACGCATGAACATTCCGACCACCGGCAGGCCGTGGGGATCTTGGCCCGACGCTACGAACAGTTGAATGTGTTTGCCAATCAAGGGACCTGGGATGCCATGGACTCAAAGATTGGGAAGGTTGACTTGGCTCAGAAACACCTATTTGCCCCCGACACTGTTCAAACCTTTGGGGATATTGATGTTGAAAGTTTCTCCGTGTCACATGATGCGGCGGAACCGCAATTTTATGCCGTTCATTATCACGGGAAAACCTTCGTTATCCTCACCGATACTGGGTACGTCTCAGAGCATATTGAGGGCGTCATAGCGAACGCTGACGCTTACCTCTTGGAATGCAACCATGACGTGGAAATGTTGCGGATGGGCGAGTATTCTTGGCCTCTGAAGCAACGGATCCTGGGTGACAAGGGCCATTTGTCCAATGAAGAAGGGGCTGATGCCCTGATGGACGTCTTGGGTAACCGGACCAAGAAGATTTATCTTGGTCACCGGAGTCTGCACAACAATATGCAGTCGCTCTGTCACTTAACCGTGGCCTCAATGATGGAAAACCGAGACTTTGGTGTTGGTCATGATTTCCAGTTGATCGATACGAATCCAGAGGAAGCAACACCGCTTGTGGCTTTATAAGAAACGGTAAACTTTAGGTGTTTTGCATGAATTTATCAAAAAAAATTCACACTCCATCGGTATGATTGGGGTAATTAATCAGAATGGTTGGCGGATTGTCTGTTCCCAGCCATAAATGAGGAGGGTTAGCGCATTAGCGCAGTATGATGGACAATAATAATAACAACGATCAGATTAATGATAATAACAACGAAGAAACGCCAACGTCGGCACCACAAGGTCGGAAGCGGGGGAAGCTCACGCTGACAAAGGTTGCTATTACGGCAGTTGTTGCCGGGTTACTTGGTGGTGGGGTCGCCTATGGTGGTATCTCATATATTAATAATAGCGGTATTAATGATACGGCTGTTCCTAGTGGTAGTAACAAGAGTGGTAATGCCTCGACCTCGAACGTGACGGTTAATGTAAACACTCAGTCAACGAAAGCCTTTAATCAGGTTAAAGGTGCCATGGTTTCAGTGATTAACCTCCAAAAGGAAAACAGCAATAATAGTACTCTTGGCCAACTCTTTGGTGAGAACTCTTCGTCCTCATCATCTAGTTCTAAATCACAACTGGAAGAAGCCTCCGAGGGTTCTGGGGTGGTTTACAAGAAGAGTGGCAGTACGGCCTACATCGTGACGAACAATCACGTGGTGTCTGGTTCCTCGGCTTTGCGGGTGGTTACCAGCAGTGGTAAGCAGCTGCAGGCCAAGGTTGTCGGGAAAGATTCTGTGACCGACCTGGCCGTGTTGAAGGTTAATGGGAGTGACTTGAAGACCGTTGCCTCCTTTGGGAATTCCGATAAGGTGAAGGTCGGCGAGACCGCCTTGGCCATCGGGTCGCCACTAGGGAGTCAATACGCAACGTCACTGACGCAGGGGATCATCTCTGCCAAGAAGCGGACGATTGAGACTACAAATTCCGCCGGGACGCAGACTGGGAACGCCACGGTTATCCAAACCGATGCCGCGATTAATCCCGGGAACTCTGGTGGGGCGCTGATTAATGTCGGTGGCCAAGTCGTTGGGATTACCTCTTCAAAGATTGCCAGTGACACCGAAGGCACCAGCGTTGAGGGGATGGGCTTTGCCATTCCTTCCAATGAAGTGGTCAATATCATCAATCAGCTGGTTAAAAAGGGCAAGGTTGTTCGGCCAGCGTTGGGGATTACTTACGTTGACTTAGCCAACGTTTCCAGCTCGCAACAGAAATCCGTCTTGAAGCTGCCATCTAATGTGGATAGCGGGGTTGTGGTGATGAGTGCTTCAACAGGATCACCTGCCAAGAATGCGGGATTGGCCAAGTATGACGTGATTACCGAATTAGGTGGTCAAAAGATTACTAATCAATCAACGTTGCGGGACCTGTTGTATAAGTACAAGATTAACGATACGGTTTCTATGACCTACTATCACAATGGTAAGAAGCAGACGACAAAGGTTAAATTGACCGAAACGTCTTCACAGTTAAAGACCTCGACAAACGCTAACTCCGAAAGCTAAGTCGAAAATTTTGAAAGAATTTGAAAGAAAGATCGCCATTTGATATGGCGGTCTTTTTTGATATGCTAAACTATGAATGAAAAACCGAAGTTTAACGGTTAACGAAGGGCTATGAAAACGTCCTCGTTCGCCAAATCACCGAACGAAGTTCCATGAATGGGCATCGTCATTCATCGGCAAAATTATTTTCGGAATAGCCTGTGGATAACTTTGAGGATAACTCGGACGTAGATCTGGGGATTTTGACAAAAGTCCGGAATAACGGCCCTGAACTCGGTGGAAAAGTTATCCACAGGCCCGGTGGACAACTGTGGACAGAAAAACCGTTCGTGAAAATATGGCGCTCAAAACCCAGTTTTGACGCGGATTGTAAGCGGGAACGACAAACACTTGTTTTGGTGGACAGCGGTGGATAACTAAAAAATCATTGACATTTTTGTAAAAATACATGTGGTGGGTCGGTAGATAACTGCCCCCAATATCTGGGAAAGTGAATCAAGTGCCTGTGGATAACTTTGTGGATAACCTGTGTATAGGAGGAGAATTATGAACATTAAGTTTGTCGTGGTGGGTAAATTAAAGGAAAAGTACTTCAAACAGGGGATCGCGGAATATGCGAAGCGCTTGTCGCGTTTCTGTAAGTTTTCAATTGTCGAGGTGCCAGATGAAAAAGCGCCTGAGAATTTATCTCAGGCGGAGATGGACCAGGTTATGGCGGCCGAGGGTGAGCGCATCCTCAGCAAGATTAAGGATCGGGAGTATGTTTTTGCCCTAGCCATTCTAGGCAAGGAGCGCTCCTCTGAGGAGTTTGCCAAGGAACTAAAGGATTTGACCACATATGGTCATTCGGACATCACGTTCGTCATCGGCGGTTCCCTAGGACTCACGCCAGCCGTTCTGAAGCGGGCCAACACGCAGATTTCCTTTGGCCGATTCACGCTGCCCCATCAATTGATGCGGTTGGTGTTGACGGAACAGGTTTATCGGGCGTTTATGATTAATGAGGGGTCTCCGTATCATAAGTGACGCGATTTTTCCTGGGATTAATCGCTGGGTGGTTACGGGGGTCTGTATCATAAATGATGCGGTTTTTCTCCCCTGGATAGGCGCTACATTAGGAATAAAAAATTATGATAATAAAAAGAGGCATCCGGTGGTCATTGCACCAACCGATGCCTCTTAGTGTTTAATCATAGGACCCGCCTAAAAACTTGGGACATGATTAACGTTGTAATACCAGCCATCGCCTGTCATGTAAGTCGTGTATGACCAAACAGTATAAGGTGGATTGATTTGGTAGCCGCCATTGTTATTTGATGGATCGAATTCACCCAGTGTCCAATGCCTATGGTTGTTCATGTACCGCCAGCTGGGCTTGACGTGATAAACGTTGTCACTCCCCCGGGTACCAAAGGTGTACCAACCGTGATGCTTGTTGACATAATAATGTTTGGCCGAGATATGACTGTGGTGCCATTTGCCCTTACGGTGGGTTTTAGTCGCGATGAAAACACTGTGTTTGGCAAAGTGTAGGCGACGATATCCCCATTTCCCGGAATAGTTTTGCTGGTAAGAGTACCAGTATTTATGATGTCGCAATGTATATGGATTGGCATAGTATTTTGTTTTGGCACTAGCCGTGGTGACTGGTGTCGTTAGAAAGGTGCTAAGTAAAAGGGTACTGATGGTTGTTCCAATAAGTATTGACTTCTTCATGACGGTTCCCCTCCTTAATAATTTAAGTATACATATAGGGAGTTAGATGCTCAAACGACTAAATAAGTTTTGAGCTTAATAAAGTAGCGGTGGGAGTAGTCTAAATAAAACAGCTTGGTATTAGCGACACAATATGTCAGAACCATTTTGTATAATGAAGCCAGAAATGAATCGGTTTACGGCCGGCTTATTTCGGACATATCCAGGAAAGCAGGGGTTTCATGTTTAAAAAAGCTATCTTACTGGGGACGCTAGCTGTATTAGGGACGGCGGGTGGAATGACACTCAACACCCAAGATGTCGTCGCCAAAGCCTATAGGTCACCCAAGACGTTGAAGGGCTTCAAGTACACCCATACCACGCCAAAACGTTCACGGGGGACGTGGTACAACTGGGATAAGGATGTTGGTGCCAGTAAGATCATCGTCAAGAAACATCAAGTCAAAAAGTATTACAGGTTCCATAAGCATGGCAAATGGCGGTATGAACAGACCTTAACGGGTAAAAAACTTTATGTTTACCGTCAGAAACAAAATCATAAGCAAATGTTTGGCTTCTACGCGGCCTATGAGGACGATTTTAGCTTCTACTACACCGGTACCAGGAAATTAAAGGGTAAAAAGGTTAAGTACATGTCATTGGCTGGTCTCTATACTTATTACAAATCCTGGAAGTACGCGATCAAATAGGGATGACCAATGAGTGGTTCTGGCTGAATGTTTCGCAGGTTCCTCCCTCTTATTGCGGAAATTTCCGTTTCAACAATGCTACAACTGACAAATATTTATGTATTCCGATGGTTAACATGGTGCTATAATTATGAAGTAATTGATGTATTAAATGATAATCAATTGGAGGGGTACATATGAAGATTAAATATTTGGTAGCGGCTGCCCTAAGCTTGGGCCTTGCCGGAGCGGTAACGACTTTTGGCCAACCGGTTAACGCCGCAGCGAAGTCGAAGCGGATGACATATTACAAAACGATGCCTAAGGCTTTACGCGGGACTTGGCAAGAAAAGAGTTACTCGAAGTACAAGAAGGGCATCAAAGTTAGATGGACGTACACTTTCAAGAAAAATTCATACTCCATGAGAATGGATTTTAAGGGTGGCCATAAGAAGTCCAAGACCATTCATTTTTCTAAAAAGGAAATTGGTGGCATGAACTATGACCGCCGCTACAAAGAGTATAATGTCTTTCCTGGTGGGTCATCGATTCCCAAGAGTAAGCTACCTTATGCCGCTTACCTGACGTTTACCGCTGGTCGCCACAATGGTAAAAAGGCGCTGGGACAACATGCTATCGCCGATGACAGAATTATTTATTTCTACCGCAAATAATCAATCATCGCTAGGTTGACTGATAAATAAGGCTGGCGTACGTTAACGATTTACGAGAGGTCGTCCAAAATTATTGGACGGCCTCTTTATTATTTTTAAGTGACGAATTTGCAGTTGAAAGACAGCGTTCTTGGGATATAAAAAGAGACTCACAGTTTGGGGCCTTGGAGATTGAAGCACCATAACGCTACTACCAGGTGGGTTCGGACGATGAGTCGGGATCACCATTTTATAAGTAACCGTTTCAACAATGTCACAATCGACAAATATTTATGTATTCTGATGGTTAACATGGTGCTATAATTATGATGTAATTGATGGCGTAAACGATTGTCAATTGGAGGAGTACATTATGAAAGTTAAATTTTTGGTAGCGGCAGTCTTAAGCCTAGGGCTGGCCGGAACAGTGACCAGCTTTGGCCAACCGGTCAACGCCGCAGCGAAAGCGAAGCGGGTTACGTATTACAAGACGATGCCTAAAGCGCTGCGAGGAACCTGGCAAGAAAAGAGTTACTCTAAGTACAAGAAGGGCATCAAGGTTAGATGGACGTACACTTTCAAGAAAAACTCATACTCCATGAGAATGGATTTTAAGGGTGGCCATAAGAAGTCCAAGACCATTCTTTTTTCTAAAAAGGAAATTCGTGGCATGTATTATGATCGCAAGTACAATGTGTACAGCATCTATCCTGATACGCCCAGGCTTCCTAAGAGCAAAGTGCCTTATGCGGCTTTCATGACGTTTACCGCTGGCAAGCACCATGGTAAACAGGCATTGGGAGATCATGGTTTTTCCAACGATCACTTGCTGTACTTCTACCGCAAATAAATAAGTGATATTAATCTAATACACGTTCCAAATTAATAACAAACAGGACGACAAACAGATTTTATGTTTGTCGTCCTGTTTGTTATTGAGCATAGATGCCGAAAGTATCGTAGCGGATACGAGTTTTTTTGCTTAAAGATTACCTCTTTTTCGGGTGTAGATGTGTTACACTATGGTCGTTGAAGACGACAATGCTACGCGGTAATAGTTCGAGTGGTTTCCTAAACTTAAGGATAATAAAGACCTAGATGGACTCAGCAAATATTGGGAGGAGTATCGCTCATGAAACGACATGTAATTGGGCTTGTAGTTGCAGCAGGAGTAGTCTTTTGTGGCGTTCAGGTGTTGGGAACGGTCCCTACACTTCCTATGATTGGAACCGAGACGGTGGCGCATGCTTCTGATGCAACCACGGTCGTTGATTCGGAAACGGCAGAAAAATCGGAATTAGGAACTTGCCCGTGGCAACTAACTGCAGATGGTGTTTTGCATGTTGGTAGCGGAGAATTACCTGAGGCGACGAAACCATATAGTGATTACGTGACCCCCTTTTTCGCTATACAAATCCGGGAGGGCGCAGATCAAAATAATCTTAAGTTTAAGACAATCTCGTTCGATGGTAAGGTCACAACGCCCGTAAATGCCTCGTTCCTGTTTGCTAACTTTTTGAACGATACGCCACAGATTAAAAACTGGCAAAACCTGGATACTAGCAAATCAACTAACTTTGCGTTTATGTTTTTGAGTAGTCAGCAGAACAGTATTGATGTGTCCAAATTTGATACGAGCAACGCCACGGATATGCATGGCATGTTCAATGGCGCTGATCCGGTCAAGGGTTATGAGAACCTGGATACGAGTAAAGCTACCGATGTGAGTGGGATGTTTGCAAATTATAATGATAACAACGACAATCCCGTTTCTTTGGACCTAGCAAAGCTTGATGTGGACCGAGTTAATGAAGATAAATCAACGACGCCATTTGGGGCTTCGGTGGCGGGCGGCTTTTCCGGCATGGTTGGCGGTGCCAATATTAATAGCCTCAACATTGGCGATTGGAAGCCCCAAATACCACTAACGGGGATGTTTGACGGCTCGATGAGCTCCAACCTAACTGAATTAACATTGAGCCCGCAAGATGACCTGACGGGTTCCAAGCTACTCGGACCAGATACGACGGAAGATAAAGATCCAGCAAAGTATACGGGGAACTGGGAAAATCGTCAGGACCAATATATAAAACACGGTGATCCTAATAAAAAGACCTATAGTACAACCGATCTAATCGGTAAGTATAATGGGCAACTCGCGATAACTGAGAACGAAACGTATCAATGGGAACCGCAAGTAACGCCGGGGAATCCCGTGACGATCCATTACATTGACCAGGATGGCAAGTCGATTCAAGCCGACAGCCAGCTGCCGGGGGGCGTTAGGGACTGACTATACCGTCAAGCCAGCCGCCATTAAGGGGTATCAGTACGTCAAGGCCACTGAAGGCTCATTGACGGGGACGTATACGGCCGATCCCCAAAGTGTTACTCTATCCTATAAGGTAGCGCCGATAATCCCGACCGGTAGCGGCACCAGTACATCTACCAGTGAGTCCTCAAGCTCAAGTGACAGTTCTTCGACTGGCGATCAGAAACAGCCGGTCGTCGTTGCCAAGAAGGACCGGGCAATCACCGTCGTTAAAAAGATCGGATTTTACCGGACCCCAGACTTTAGTAAGAAGACGCGGCAGTATTACTATGCCAAGCAGAAGCGGTCGCGGCGGCCCCAGTTTGTGATTATGGGTGTTGCGTACTCCAAGAACGGCACTAAGCGGTACTTGGTTCGGGATGTGACATCTGGCTCTAAACGATACGGCAAGACTGGTTATATCACGGCTAAACGAGCCTTTACGGTTCACTCATACTATCAAGGTAATCCTAAGCGAATCAAAGTAATTTGGAAAACGAATGCCTATCGTGACAAGGCGCTTAAACATCAAGTTAAACATTTGAAGCGTGGCGAAATATTACGAGTTAAGAAGATTGTCCGGTATCATTTAACAACGCGTTTGATGCTCAGTGACGGTAGTTTCGTTACTAGTAATAAAACCAGAGTGATTAAAAAGTAGTTTTATTAGTGAAAGTTAGAATTAGAATAGGTAGGCGTGAATCGGAAGATTCGATTCACGCCTACCTATTTTTTGTTTTGGGGAGAGTTAACTATGGGTCTCTGGCTGATAGGTTAGAGTCATCGCGTATGACAAACAAGCGAGGTATCCTGAGCCTGAAGATGGGTATCCCGCTTTATGAAGCCTAGCGTGTCGGTCATCAGTAATGGTTGACCGGCTCTAAACCAAAGCGGTAATCAGTGAGATTGTCGATACAAATGACGGCTATAACCCGGTCAAGACATCAGCAATAATAGCTTTTCTGCAAAAATTTAGTGGAAAAGTTATCGATCCGAATCGCTAACAAATATTGACAAAAACTAATTGTTAGCTCACGTGAACATCGTTATAGCAGTGTTTTAAATCCGCTAAAGGACTAAAGACCTGCAACTAAGTACACTTATCCTACAATAGCTTCACTATATAACACAACAATAGGCTTAATGTTATTAGTATTTACATATAGTATTCATAAATAATTCATATTTCGTTGTTATTCTGAAATCACTGAAGAAGAGACGACTCGCAACCCGCTTTGATATGGAGGTGTTCCCCATGAAAAAATGGCTACGAATCATTTTAATCATCACTTGTCTCATTGGCGTAACTTCACTACTGGGCCAGGCCAAGAAGCGCAAGACAATCATTCAATCAGCTGCTCTCCACGACCAAAGCGGTAGAGTTGTTGAAAGCATCCCAAGCCACCAACCACAGGACGTGCAAATGGCGTTAACGCTGGACCTTCCTGCTGGTGACACGGTGATTGCACTGGCCGACCAGGACCAAGCAGAATTTGTTCCTGGCGAAATTACTGAATTAGAGGCAACTGAAGGCATCGCGGCCGAGGTTGACCAACAGAAGCAATTAAACCTAAACAACAGCCAGGACCGGGCGCAAACGGTCGAACTCCTGGTGCCAATTAAGCTGGCTAACCCACTACTTATCAGCGACCTAGAACTTAAGTTACTGGTAGTCGACAAATCAGAAACATTTGACTTGGCTAAAGTTGCCGTGATGACTCCCAAAGAAGACGAAGAATCAGCAGCGAAGGAATCCTCAAAGGTGAGTAGCAGCAATGACAGCAAGGATCAAAACAGCAATCAAGACAATGACGCTGTAACTTCCAGCTCAAAGTCAGGCACACGACCTTCCGCAAGCTCACGGGGCAAGCAGGCCGAAACGGACGACAGCGACAAGGCAACTGACCCAGCTAAGCCAGCAGCGGTAAAGGCACCTGAAACTAAGACGTCACAGGTGGCAACGCCACAATTCCCATCCGGCGCCGGCATCAACGTTCACCGGGCACAAATCCAGGTGGGCAGCTGGTCAGACAGCCTCATCGTTGGTGGCTCACTACCAGCAAAAGACCATGTAAAGGTTCATGAAAAGGTATACGACGACAAAAAAATTAAAATTGGCGGTTACTACGTTCCAAACAGCTTTGAAGACCGTTACCACGTTTCATACATGAGAAAAGGCGACATCGATGGCCCACCAGCTGGAGAAAAAGCCTACGCTGTAGCGGTTTCCGGCAAGCCAGTTGATGACGAAAACGACGACATTTACGTTTACTACAGCAACGTTGGGGCATACACGGACTCCGCATCGGCAGACACACCGACGGAACCAATGGGTGCCATCGTTAAAATTTCAAACATCCAGTACCACGAAAAGATTACTGGCAAAGATGATGATGGAAAAGCCTTCATCGACTTTTCCAACAACTTCTACTCCGGCATGGTATACAACGGCATCAAGCGGCTCGACATGGACGTAACGTTTACGACGAGCGACTGGCGCCAAGCCCTGGTGTTCCCGGAACTCGATGGCAATGGCGATGCTCGGAGCTACTTCACTTTTGGTTCGCTAAACGGGAACAAGGACGGCGAACATGAGTGGGCAGGCAGCCGGTTAAAGCTGCAAGGAAAGTTAGCACCCGGCGCAAAAATCACTGAATACGAAGACGGTTGGTATGAAGGAACTGGCGTCGGTGTTACGAACAAAGAAACTTACAATGGCGAAGATGGTCCGGCAAACTGGGGTGACTACCTCGGATCCAGCGACTACGAGCTGGGTGCCGTATCCTTCCCACTAGTTGGTCAAGACCAGCTATTCATGCTAAAGAGTGAGTCTGGCTTCACTTGGCAGTCCTTCTCCAGCGGCTACGTGATGCCACTGGAACCAGAAGCACCGCAGAAACGAGTTCACCGGACTGAAGAAGTTGGACTAGACAATAACAATTTAGACGGCGTGACGGTTGATCGTGACAACGACAACCACAACGTTCTGTACTACACGATTTACCAACCGACTTACAGCATTCCCAACGACTCCATTGCTAAGCCAAACGCCATTACGCTACGCGACAAGTTACCAGCGGGCTTAAAGTTTGGCAAGGACGACGTTGAACTGTTCAACACGGACGGCAAGCGGATTCCGCTGGAAGGTCCGATGACTGGTGATATCAAAATTTCAGACGACGGCAAACTGACTTACAAATTTTCGGAAAAGGAAATTGAAGCGCTAACGTTTGACGGCAAGCCCTTCGCCATCCGGATCAAGACGACGATTATTGACGACAACTTCGTTGGGACTTTCAAGAATCGGGCGAGCATGACGTTTAACTCCGGCAAGGGCCACACTTGGCGCAAGCGCACGAACCGTGTGGTAACGCACTTCAAGCGGGGCACTTACCAATTCCAGAAGGTTGACGGCACGACGGGCAAGGCCCTCGCCAATGCAGAATTCGTGATTCAAAATGCGAAAGGCCAATACCTGACTTTTGCCGACAACGGTCTGATGACGGGCTTGGTAGACCGCCAGAGCAAAGCAACGACGCTATCGGGTGACGACAACGGTCACTTCAAGGTGATGGGTCTCCCTCACGGCGACTACAAGCTTATCGAAACGAAAGCACCAGACGGCTACGTAAATGGCGGCACGCATGACTTCACGGTTTCTAACCAAGGTCAAGCGACGCCAGACAAGATTAAAAATGACCCATACAGCCTGCCCGTAACTGGGGGTCACGGCATCATCTGGGTAATTGTTGCAGGGCTCATACTCGTCCTATCGTCTCTCGCCATTTGGCGTGCACACCCTAGAGGAGGATAACCCATGAAATTAACTATTTTACGCCAACTGGCAGTGACCGCACTGGTCGCCTGCGGCATGACGTTTAGCGGCCCAGCAGCGGCCCAAGCGAGTAGTTCGGCACCGGCAACGGTGACGATGAAACTGCACAAGTTAGACAACCAGTCGACGCAAACGATTAAAAATACTGGGGAAGAAATGGCTCTCCTGGATGGCATGACTCCCTACGACCCGAGTAAGTTTGGCGATGTGAGCTACAGCGTTTATGACCTGACGGACCTATTCGCTAAGCGGGGAATTGAGAGCGGCAAGGTCACGGACGATGAATTCAAGGTGGCTCGTGACCAGCTGATTAGTGACATCACGAACGGCAAGACGGAACCCCAAGATGTGCTCGAAGCCCAAACGGACTTCGTGGCGGCCAACGGCCTGAAGGCCATCCGGACGAAAACGTTAACTGACCAGAACAGTAGCCTGACTTTCCCGGGGCTGAACAATCGGGGCTTCTACCTGATTATGGAAACGGCCGCACCAGAGCACCATTTGACGGGTGTCTCGGCCCCCATGGTTGTGGCGCTACCACTGAACGACCAGGACACGATTCACCTCTACCCTAAGAACCTGGTTGCCCGGGATGTTGACCCTGAGATTCACAAGGTGGGGATCAACCCAGTAGACCCAACGAGCGGCACACACGTTGCCCTGAACAAGGTGAAATTCACACTGAAACGGGCGGACGGTTTAGGAGAAATCAGGACATTAGTGACTGACAAGAACGGCGACATTGAATTTGGGGGCTTAGAAGTTGGCACAGTGTATGTGTTAACGGAAGCCTCCATCTCACGGCACCCATGGTACAACCAGACGGACGTTAAGGATGGCAAAATTTCCTTATCATTCACGGTCGACAAGCGGGGTAAGGTTTACCCAAAGGACATGCAGCCGAACAAAGACTACTTCAAGATTAACGGCACGCGGATTGGGATTCTGAATCACCTGATTCTGGGAGGCGCGGAATTCAAGAAGGTTGATGCTCAGACGGACAAAGGTCTGGCGGGTGCCAAGTTTAAAGTGCAGAAGATTGACCACACTGGCAAGATTTACTGGGCAGTGTTCCAAGGCAAGACCTTCGTTAAATGGGTAACGAACAAGGACCAGGCAACGGAATTAACTTCCGGAGACGATGGCCACTTTGACTTCACGGGCGTCCCTTACGTGTACGACCAGCGCAAGGGCAAGGTGACTTACAACCTGATCGAAACGCAAGCGCCGGTGGGATACGCGCCACTGCGGAAGGCCACAACGTTTGAAACCAATGACAAGACTGACATCAAGACGATTCAAAACGAGCGTCATGCGCTCCCAGTTACTGGGGGAATGGGCATCTGGCTGTTTATCCTCATCGGGATGCTCCTGATGGGTGGGGCCGGTTACCTGTACCGTCGGCAACGGAACGCCGCGTAACTTAGACAATTAAAGAAAGGGGGACCCCGACATGCGTAAATGGCTCGTAATCCTACTGTGTTGTTTAGGCCTAGGCCTGATTAGTTACCCAGCTGTCAGCAATACGGTAACGGAATGGCGCCAGCAGGGGGTCCTCGATGCGTATAAAGAACAATTGCGGACGGCGAACACGGCTCAACGTAAGGCGCTCCGACAGACCTTACAGCGGCAGGAAGCGATTAATCGGACGATGGTGAAGGACCCATTCAAAGAAGATTCAGGCCGGTTTGTGGACACGACGCCATTGGCGCTGGTAGCGATTCCCAAGATTGACGTGGAGCTCCCGGTCTTTGCGGGAGCCAGCGAAGACGTGTTACAGAAGTATACGGGGTTGGTTCGGGGAACGGACGTCCCGCAAGGCAAACGGAACCAGCACAGTATGATTACGGCCCACCGGGGACTGCCCGGGGCGCAACTCTTCACGGACCTACCGCGGTTAAAGAGTGGGGATCGCTTTTACCTGAAGAATGCCTATGGGTTGATGACATACGAGGTTACAGACGTGCGAACGGTGAAACCGAGTACGCGCCAACCCATTCAGCGCGACGCAGAGCTGAATCAGGTGACGCTGATGACCTGTACACCGTATATGATTAATTCGCATCGACTGCTGGTGACCGGTCGGCGGATTCCAAATGAAACACAGACGATTCCTAAGGGACAGTTCGTTTGGGACTGGTACAAGATTGGGCTGCTAGTGTTAGCGGGCCTGCTGCTCCTCGGTGGGGGATGGGCGGGTTACCGGCGTTACCAACGAGCAAAGGAGGAAGCAAAATGACGAAGCGTAAACGATCGTTCAAGTTAAGCTCCCTCTGGCTGTTGGTAATGTTTCTGGTCGGGAGTGGGCTGGTCCTGCTAGCCCTGACGCAAAGTTACTCGGTGTCACGCATGGGAGACACGGCTCTGCGGAAGATAACGACGGAAAGCGTGCAGCGAGCGACTAAGGCGGCTAAAGGCAAAACAGCCCCGTTCAACTATGCCAAGACTTCCCAGTTGACGCCACTCACGGTTGGTGGGTACGAAATCAGAGAGTTGACGGGACACAGTGGGTACGATGGCGCGGTTGGCCAGCTTCGCGTTCCAGCGGTGGGAGTAAACCTACCGATTGGAATTGGCGTCAGTAATGCCGTCATGGTTCGTGGTGCGGGAACGTTCAAGGCCGATCAACGGATGGGCCAAGGCAACTACGCACTAGCGGGCCACTATATGACCTCGAAGCACCTCCTGTTTTCACCGCTGAAACAGGTTAAACGAGGGGATAGCGTGTATCTGTCGAATGCGAATCAAGTCTACCGTTACCGCGTAACGCGGGTGCGAGTAGTTGACCGGCATGCGGTGGACGTTATCGATGATGTGCCAGGACAGAAGTTAGTGACACTAGTGACTTGTGCCTCGGCTAAGCGAAACGAACCCAACCGGCTGGTGGTCCAGGGAAAACTCGATTCTGTTAAACGAGTGGCCGCCTGAGGGACTGGCAACGGCAAAGTTGAAGTGAAATCCGGTGACGCCTTGGAGGGACGTCACCGGATTTTTTTGCTGGGCGGAAGAAATATCGCTGACGGCGTGGTCAGTGAGGGGTCTTTCGTTGACTGTCACGTTACGTCATGGTTTAGACTGGCTCATGACGTTAAATCTGAAAGTGGGGTGGCTTATCTATGAAACAGGAATCACTTTTCGCCAATCAACCCGAGAATACCCCATTAGCGAGTCGCGTGCGGCCCAGGGACCTGGACCAGTTCGTGGGGCAACAGCACCTCCTGGGACCGGGGAAAATTCTGCGTGAAATCATCGAAAATGATCAGGTATCGTCTATGATCTTCTGGGGCCCGCCGGGCGTTGGCAAGACGACGCTGGCAGAAATTATTGCCCGAAAAACGAAGTCAAGTTTTCTAAGCTTCAGTGCCGTGGACAGCGGGATTAGCAAGATTAAGAAAATTATGAAGCAGGCGGAACTCGACCGCGAGATTGGTGAGCGGACCATGGTCTTTGTGGACGAAATCCACCGGTTTAGTAAGGCCCAGCAGGATGCGTTTCTGCCTTATGTGGAGCGGGGGAGCATTATCCTCATTGGGGCCACGACCGAGAACCCCTCGTTTGAAGTAAACTCGGCTCTGTTGTCGCGGTGTAAGGTCTTTGTCCTCCACGAATTAAAGCAGGCCGACATCGTGACATTGGTTGAAAATGCCCTCAGTAATCCGGAAGGTTATGGCAAACAAACCATCAAGATTGGTCACGATGAGATTCAGGCGATCGCCAACTTTGCCGATGGGGATGCCAGAATGGCGTTAAACACGCTTGAGATGGCCATCTTGAATGGGAACAAGACTGACGAAGGAACCACGGTGAACATGGCCGATCTCAGTCAGCTGATTACGAAGAAGTTTGTGCTCTATGATAAGACCGGCGAGGAGCATTACAACATCATTTCCGCGTTGCACAAATCCATGCGCAATAGCGATGTGGATGCCGCGATCTACTGGCTGTCGCGGATGCTGGAAGGTGGCGAGGACCCGCTGTATATTGCCCGCCGATTGGTCCGCTTCGCCAGTGAGGACGTTGGTCTGGCGGACACCAACGCCTTGAACATTGCGATTAACGTGTTTCAGGCCTGCCAGTTTCTGGGGATGCCCGAGTGTGACGTGCACCTGGTCGAGGCCGTGACCTATTTATCGTTGGCCCCGAAGTCCAATGCCATTTACAAGGCCCGGCTGGCCGCGGCCAAGGATGTTAAAGAGACCGCCAATGACCCCGTGCCGTTACAGATTCGCAATGCGCCAACCAAGTTGATGAAGGACTTGGGATACGGCAAGGGTTACGAGTTGGCCCACTACGCCAAGGATAAATTAACCACGATGAAGACCATGCCGCCGTCCGTGGATGGACATGAGTATTATCTGCCCACCAGCGAAGGCAACGAGCGGCGCTTCAAGGACCGCTTAGCACAAATCAAGGCGTGGCATGAAAAGAACGGCTAAATCAAAAAGGTGCCCTCATTGAGGACACCTTTTCTAGTGGTCATGGGACATGGTTGTTTAGGTAGCGATTAGGCGTTCAAGATGCCCCTCATTCAAACGCAGCCACCTCGGCAGCGATTAAACGAGGGGCTTGGCGGGATCGAAGGCCACGTCCATTGGTCGGATGACGGACCAAGTGGAATGGATGGCCTGCCAGTCATCGCCGGCGTGCTTGAAGACCTCGACACAGTTGTAGCGCATGTCGTTTAACGTGGCCTTGACAAGCAGCCACCAGATCCCTGAACTAGGGTCCTGGTGGCTGCTTTTTACTGTCGTTCCTTATCCAATTCAACCAGTCGTTGACGTAGTGCGTCATCGTAGGCCGTCAGGTAAAGGCCGTACTTTCCGCGCTTCATCAAGACGTTGAGGACGTTGGCGATGAAGGTCTTGTATTCTTCCTGTGAAAACTGAATATCCTTCCGCTTCTTAAAGATTTCCTTGTGGGAATATTTCTTGGGGATGATGGTCATGGTGTCGGACTTCTTATCGTAACCAAATGAAGGCCCGATGATCATGCCAACGTAATTCAAGTCAAAGCCTTGCAGGGTGTAGATCGTTCCCACTTGGGTAATTGACCCTTCACGCTTGGCCCAGTGCGTCCGTTGCGGGTCCCATTCGTCCCAAGGCAGATTGAAGGTATCCATTTCGACGTTGTGGCGGCCGTCAATTCGAGGGAAGCCCGAGGTGGCGACGACTCGACTCATGCCGACCTCTTTGTTATGCTTCTTGATGTTTTCGAAGAGTTCGCCTGCGGTATCGAAAGTCTTGAATTCGAAATTGCTGTTGTCAGGGAACGGCTTCAAGGGCTTTTCGGCAGACAGGTCGTCCATCCAGGCTACCTGTTCATCACTGGCGACCATGCGGTATTGGAAGTTCATATCGAATTGTTTATGGGGATGTGAGCCGATGGTTTTGAAAAGGAGATCCTTGTCCCAGTACATCTTTGACTGGAAGACCTGTTCGAAATCGTAAACGACGACCACGACCTTAGCCAAATTCATTAGGTCGGTCAGTTGGTTCTGACCGCGATAGTGGGCGTAGGGTTCCGACTTGGAATACAGGAGGTGAGCCTCGTCCACGAAAATAATGTCGTACTGTTTATGATTCTTTTGGGCGTCGTTAATCAGTGAGGTTGGCCGGCGAATTGTTTTGACCTTCATGTTGGGAATGGACTCCGCCAAGTCTTGGTAGGCCTTGTACAGCTCGGGATGGTTCACGACCAACGAGGTCTTGTAGCGCTTGTCGGTCATGTATTGGCGGACAAGTTCCATCAGTACGACGGACTTCCCCGTTCCGGCGGCTCCTTGAATGATGGCGACGGATGAGGTGTTGCCCGTTAGCCCTTGCTTGATATAGTCATTAATGTTGGTGATCACGGTCTTTTGGTCGGCCGAAAGGTCATCGACAAGGAACTGTTCTTGTAGAATTTTATTCATTTGATAACTCCTAATTGGTTTATGGTTGCGTAGTGATACTTAAGACTTCGCTAATTGGTATGATTTACTTCCAGCGGTGATTATATCATATTTGGGTCATGGCGAACTGGCGTCAATTACCGGTCGGAACGAGTGTTGGCGGCAGGACCAGTGGTGATCGAAGTTTCACGTGAAACATGTCGGGGAACGTTACTGTGTCAATGCCAATGCAGTTTCCGCCGGCTTCATTATAGACACGCTATGGGCAGCGACTGGTGGCAGGAACCAGTTGCTACCCTATTTGTATTTTTAAAGTAGTCAGTGCCTTGTGACGATGAGTCTTAAATGTTGAAAAGTTCATCCATAACCCCGGGATCGTAACAGTTTAGTGAATATCTATCAAAGCGCTTCGAAAACGGCTGACGAATACTGTAATATCGGGCATAACAGTTATAATTTATGGTTGAAATATGAGAGGCGCGTTTTTAAATCCAATTAATAAAGTGTCTTGATAAACGCTGATATATCAGCGCTGGGTGGCTAAGCCGCTGACATTTACAATGTAAATGAATGTTTACAGTGTTGATTAAAAGCGTTAGTGGTGGTACATTGAACCTAATCAGTACCTTAACTTACATATGACTATTTGTTTTGACTAGGGAAAAACGTCACGAATGACAGGGGACTTTAAAATGAAATTAGATAAAAATATCAGTAAACAGCGTCAGAATCGGTGGCTATTAACCAGTGCCGTTGCCTTAACCTTAACGACGATTGGTTTATCGACGAATGCCCATGCGGCAACTACGGCTACCGGCACCGATGACGCGGCTGGTCAGATTGTCAATGGGACGACTCAGGATAAGCAAGTCACCCTATCCGGCAAGAATGCACCAGTTGATGATAAAGAAGTTGAGGAGCAATCTGCTCAGGATAATTCAGGTGATTTACCTGGCAATGGTGGCACTGACTCGGCGGGCAAGGATAAGTCCGGGTCAAACGGCGATGGCCCTGACGTAGTTGCTAAGGACACTGGGAAGGTTACCGACGATAAGAAGGTCAGCAACTCGCTTGGCGATTCCGATGACAAGACTGGAACCACGGAAGAGACGTCGAAAAAGTCTCCGCTGATGAACGCCCGTATGGCGCCGGCTGCTGATGCGGCTACCCCAACGGTCGACGATCTGGTTCCCGATAAGGATTTCCAACAGGTGGTCTTATTTGCTATTCAACAAAACAACCATCCAGAAGTGACGGATGTTTCTCAAATTACCTCAGATTTAATCGCTGAATTAACATCTATTGACTTCAGTAGTAGTGCGGCTACCGCTAAGGAACGGACCGACCAAGCCTTTTACAACGCGGTTGCCAATGCGAAGTCTTTGGCAGGCTTACAGTACGCTAAGAACCTGACAAAATTAGTAATTTATCCAGATGCGACGGCCAGCAAGACCTGGGGTAACCCCAGCGGTAATGGTCAGTTGAGTGACCTGTCGGCCTTGAAAGACCTCACGAGTTTGGTAACCTTGAAGCTCAAGAATAACCAGTTGACGGATGCCGATACGGCACCTTTGGCCGGGTTGACAAATTTGACAACGATTGATTTAGGTCATAACCAATTAAAAGATTTGTCATTTATGTCCAAGATGACTAACTTATCTAACATTACGCTTTCATTTAACGATATTGAGGATGTGTCGCCACTGCGTAATATCACGGCAACACCAGGGTTCTTCTCATTCTCAAATAACCATATTTATGATATTACGCCACTCTTGGGGCTAAACTGGCAACCATTCATGGACCAGATCTCCTACATGATTTCCGCCAATAACCAGACTTGGACGACGGCACCGGCTGTTTTGAATCCGACTACTAAGCACTTATCGACTTGGTCATTTGCCTATGACAATCTGTATAACTTTAACGAATTCATGGAAGGCGATCCCCAAGCCACGGCGACAAGCGGTACGATTGGTGCTGGGAACTGGTCCGTTTGGTATGATCTGACGTCCCCTTCTGGTAAGCTTGTTCTGGACTGGGATGTTAGTCGGCACAACGATTTAACACAACCGGCAGCACCTAATGGCCTTAGTTTCACTGGGACCATTACCGTTCCATATACGACGGATGCGAGTGTTGGCGCCGTCACGGTGGCCTTCCAATTAGACGGTGGGGTTAAGATTGCCCCATTCGTTATTCTGAGTGGCAAGACTGGTTCATCACAGGATGTCTTGGATGATCCATCGGTTCAACAAGCCATTGCTGACCTGGAAAACCGTGGGTTTGAATATGAAAAGCCCGCTAAGTATACGCCAGATCTGACGGCTACTTCCGAAAGCTCCTCAGTGACCTACGATAGTGATGCACAAAACATTACGTTGCTGTTTAATCCACTGCAAAAGATTTATCTGGTCGATGAAAATGGGAATGCCATTGGTGACAAGGTTGTGAAGGAATCCGGCAAGAAGGATACCGCATGGACCGTTGACGTGCCGACGATTGATGGCTACACCTTCGACCATGTTGATGGGAGTGGTACCGTTACTGACAACACCTTGAGCGGAACAATTCACGACGTAAACAACGATATTTATGTTTACTACAAATCAACTGGAAAGCCAGTCACACCAGTCGACCCAGGTACGCCGGTTAACCCAGTTAATCCCGTTACGAACGGGACGGTCACGGTCCACTACCAAAAGGCAGATGGCACCAGGGTTGCCGACGATCAAACGTTAACTGGTGAAGTTGGTCAAAGCTACACGACTAGCGCTCCAACGATCAAAGGGTACAAGTTGGCTTCCAGTTCGGCTAATGCCAGCGGCGTCTACACTGCCGGGAATCAAGACGTTTACTACACGTATGCTGCTGATAGCAACAACGGTGGTGCTGCGGCCGTTATCACGCCTAAGAAGCCTGCTAAGCCCGATCAAAAGGGTGGGCAAGCCAACAAGGTTAACACCGGCAAGACTGGCTCACAAGCCAACAAGGGAACTGTCGCTAGTGGGGCCCAAGCGGCTAAGCTGAGTGCTAACGGCGCTCGTTCGCAAAAGGTTAACTTGGCTGCGGCCAAGGCAACGACCTTACCACAAACCAGTGATCGGCAAACGTCATCCTGGTGGGGTGTCGCTCTGTTGGCTATTCTCGGTGGCCTGTTTGGATTCAAGCGGTCTGAAACGAAGGGCAAGAAAGATTAGATTAGTTGTTATTAATAATTAAAAGATAAAATAAGCCTCCATGGTGGGATCGAAAGATCTAGCCATGGAGGTTTTTTTATTAAATTAAAGGGAAGCCGAGCATTGTCTCGACTTCCCTTTATATGTAACTAATGATTACCGCTTATAGATGCTAGCACCCATCTTTTCGTTGCCAGTATAGTTCCCCTTGAGCCAAGAAAAATGCTTGGGAATGATATCGAAGTGTTTAGAACTAATGATCTTTACCTTAACGGGTTCCGAATTCTTTTTGGAATAATGTAGACGGCCATAATAGATTTTCTTACTGTGTCGTTTGAGCCCGGTAAAGTGCCAGTGTGCCTTACCACCAAGGGTTGATACGGTCATTTTATTACCCTTGAAAATTGTTTTGTCGTGGTAGCCCGCTTGGTAACCATCGGTAAGGCGGTACCATTTGTGACTCCGAACGGATTTGGGTAGGTAGGTTGTTTTAGCACTCGCCGTAGTTGCGGGCATGATCATGATTGTACTAAATAACAATGAACTTGCTAGTGTGCCAATTAACATAGTTTTTCTCATGGTTACTTCTCCTCCTTAATTAGTTCTAGTATAGGATGTTTTTGTGGTTATTCAAGATTGGGTGGGTTGAATAGTCAATGCTAGGGTATCAGATTATTTATACAGCGACTTAGTTGACGGTACCTCTCAAAAGGCACATAGTAACGTTGATGAAAGATGCCCAGTGTTAATCAAAATGCTGATAATTAATATTAATATGACGTTATCGATGAGGATTACCTCACTCACACAACCTTGGAGGAGAAAAGATGGTTAAAGTTGGCAAAATGGTCATGGCAGCGATCTCGGCACTCGTATTAGGCGGTATGATGTCAACAACGGCCAATGCTTCCCGGTGGCATAGTGGAACGCCTAAAGCCATCCGCGGTGAGTTTCAAGCGAAGCGGACGGGTGCACAGGGCTTTGGCTCGCGGTATAGTATCACGCGGAACCAGTTTGTCATTGGCATCTCCAATATGCCAACGGAATTTATTAATCATCTCAAGTATCAAAAGATTGGCAAGCATCTTTACCGTGTTAAAGGACATGTTAAAAAGAATGCCATGATTCGGTTCTCACATGTTGATTTTGCCGTGTACCGAAAGGGAAAGGTGATGGCATTTGGTGACTTTGGTTACCAAAAGACCCATAAGTTTGTTAAGTCCCAATATGCCAGACAGGTTAAGGCCTATCGCAATGGCGAAGCGATTTTTAAATAAGTGACACGACAGCTGTCAACGACTACTTTGGTAACCAGTAGTGACCTATAATGGACTTATTAATATCGTAAAAGGAAGTGGCTTATCGTGCTGAAAACACAAATCATGACGCCGGCAGACCCGCTATGGAATATGGCGGCGGAACAAATCGGGGCCATCGAATGGCCGGCCGGGGCCGCCCTCAAGCAACATATGCTGGCGGGGTCTTGGCAACCGTTTGAGCGGGTTATTTACATGACCGATGGCGCGACGTTGGTGGGATTCTGCGGCGTTACCGCGGAGGACGTGGTGCGCGACGTTACTTACACACCATTCATCAGTACGGTATACGTCAATCCAGAGTATCGTCATCGCGGTCTCAGCCTGACATTGGTTCGAACGGCCGAGAAAGTCGCCGTTGAAGCCCATATCAACGGAATTTACATTGTGACCCAGCACGTGGGGCTCTACGAGCATCTGGACTTCCAAATGATTGATCAAAAGCCAGATCGCTTCGGTCGAACGATGCGGGTGCTCTATAAGAAGCTGGCATAAAAAAGGGATTTTTGTGGGATGTTGTATGCAACAAGCCCGTCTCGTCATAAATTAAAATGACCGCCAAGTGATGGCTAATCATCACTTGGCGGTCATTATTTTACGCTAATTTTCCCAGTTCTTCGGGACTGGCGCCGTTGGCCACCAATTTTTCAAATTCCACATGGACCGCCGGATCAACATGATTGGTGCCGGGAAGATAGTGAATACTTTCGGTACCGGCCTGTAGCGCGGTCTTGTAGTACCATTTCTTCCAGCGGAGGAAGTCCAAGGTGTGCTGAAGCTGAGCCATCTTCTTTTCCAAGGCCTGCTCATGCTCCGTTAGAAAGTCATAGCGGGCCTGTAACGTGGTGTCGCCGGTCATGCACAGGTCAATGAAGTCGCCAATCTGTTTGACGGGAACGTCGGCTTCCTTGAGACACATGATGACCTCCAGAAAATTAAAGTCATTATCTTTGAAGCGCCGCCGCCCCGCATCGTTGCGATCGACGAATGGTAATAGGCCTTCCTTATCGTAATAGCGGAGGGTATAGGGGCTGATGGAAAGCTTTTCAGATACTTGACCAATTGAATAACTCATAAAATAAACCGCCTTTTTTGAATTTGTGGCTTGACTTAGAGTCAGCTCTAGAAACTATACTACCATTAATCAATCAAAGACAAGACCATTTAGGAGGATTTATTATTATGACAGAAACAAAACCATTAGTTGTGATCACCGGTGCCAGCTCAGGCTTCGGGGCAGAAGATGCCAAGTTGTTTAATGCGGCCGGGTTCCCATTATTGCTACTGGGACGCCGTGTAGAGAAGATTCAAGCGTTACCCTTAGAACTTTACCAATGTCATGACGGCGGCCGTTGACGTGACCGACCAGGCGGCGCTAAAGACGGCCATTCAAGCAGCGGAAGCCAAGTATGGCGCCACTGATTTATTGATTAACAATGCCGGGGTGATGTTGTTAGGAAATGTTCAACGCCAAGACCCTAAGGAATGGCAAACGATGCTCGACACCAATGTCATGGGTGTGCTAAATGGGACCCAGATTGTCCTGCCAGCGATGGTGGCTCGGAAGCATGGAACGATTATCAACATGTCGTCCATTGCTGGATTCAAGGCATTCGCGAACCATGCTGCCTATGTCGCCAGCAAATTTGGCGTTCATGGTTTGTCCGAGACGATTCGTCAGGAAGTGTCCAACGATAACGTCCGGATTTCTTTGGTGGCACCGGGTGCCGGTGAAACGGAACTGTTGACCCATGTGACCGATGCCGGGGCACTGAAGGACTATGAAGCCTGGAAGCAGACTATGGGTGGCCTGACGTTGGACCCTAAGTACGTGGCACAAACGGTAAAATTCATTTATGATATGCCACAAGAAGTTAACGTCCGGGAAATTGACTTAGCTGCGACTCGCCAAGATAGCTAAACAAAACCTTTTAGGATCGATCATCATTGAAGGTGATCGGTCCTTTTGTTTGGGGCGACAGCGGTCGTCAATGTTTCACATGAAACATTGACGACGGGACATACACTGGGATTTTTGGTATGCTAATCCGAAAGTTATCGAATGAAGGTGGGGTTCATAATGGAAATTAACCAGGTAACACTGGCGGATTTGCCAGACATTTTACGGATTGAGAATTTGGGCTTTACGCCAGATGAGGCTGGGACCGAGGCTCAATATCGTGACCGCATTGCCAAATTAGCGGCCACATTTTTAGTGGGGAAGATCGCTTGCCGGGTTGTGGGGTTCGTGGTTGGTCCCGCCACCACTGAACCATTGGTGGAAGACTGGATGTATGAGACAACGCCAACTAACCTGGTGCAGGGCGGCAATCAGCTCATCTTTACGATTGCAGTGGACCCGGCTTATCGTGGGCAGCATTTGGGGAGTCAACTTTTGACCGCCATGACGGCTCTTGCCAGGTCTCAACAACGCCAGACAGTTGCCCTCACCAGTTTGGATCGTAACGTGCCCTTCTACGAGAAGAATGGCTTTGATAATCGCGGCGTGGCCGATTCCGACCACGCGGGGGAGATCTGGTATAATCTCGTCAAAACCTTGTAAACTCAGGCTGAAACAAGTCCATATGGGATTTGTTTCAGCTTTTTTTGTCAATTCATGCGAAAATTTCGGCCGTAATTTCGTTAGTAAGAGTAGGGAGTACGCATAATGTTCCTACTGGAACAGAGATGGTATGATGTTAGAGGATGTTTTAGCTAGGCAATGAACGAAATCATTTAAAAATATGAAATTAAAGGAGAAATGACCGATGAAACAAATTGTAGCGGGGATTGTGGCGCACGTTGATGCCGGCAAGACCACGTTATCCGAGGCCATGCTTTATCATGCCGGCGGTCTGCGTAAGCTCGGTCGAGTCGACAATGGGGATGCCTTCTTGGATCCCGATGATCTGGAAAAACAACGTGGAATCACCATCTTTTCTCATCAGGCACGGTTACAGACGGAAAACTTGGATCTGACTCTGCTGGATACCCCCGGACACGTCGACTTTGCGAGCCAAACGGAACAGGTTTTTAGCGTTCTCGATTATGCGGTCCTGGTGGTGTCGGCCACGGATGGTATCCAAGGCTACACTCGAACGCTGTGGCGGTTACTGGCCGATTATCAGGTACCAACGGTCATTTTCGTGAATAAAATGGATGCCAACGGAACAGACCGACAAGCACTCTTGGAGCAATTACAGGCGACCTTTTCAGGGGGCTGTCTGCCTTTTGACCACGTGTTTGCGGCGGCTGATCGTGAAAACCTAGCCATGCAAGATGACGCGGTGCTCGAGCAGTATTTGGATGCCGGTGATTTGTCAGATGGGGCTATTCAACGGATGATCAGTCAGCGGCAAGTCTTTCCAGTATATTTTGGAGCAGCCCTAAAGCTAACGGGGGTTCCTGAACTCATGGCCGGCCTAGAAAAGTGGACGGTTGCCATGCCGACCAAGTCGGAATTTGGCGCGAAGGTCTTTAAGATTTCCCACGATGAGAAGGGCGAACGCCTGACCTGGTTACGGATGACTGGCGGCGAGCTCGCCAATAAGGCCGTGATTTTGGGTGAACAAAAGGTGAACCAGCTCCGAGTTTACAATGGTGCCAAATTTACGATTCAACCAACCGTGAGTGCCGGACAAGTTTGTGCTATTCCTAACCTGACGGAGACCTATTCTGGGCAGGGACTTGGGCAGGAAGCGGATGGCCGGGCGCCGGAGATTCAACCGGTCTTGAACTACACGCTGGATCCTAAGGACAACGATATTCATGTATGTTTAACGATCTTACGGGAACTTGAAGATGAAGATCCCCAGTTACATGTGTCTTGGTCGAGTCATCTGCAGGAAATTCGGGTGCAGATCATGGGGGTTGTCCAGTTAGAAATTCTGCAACAAATCTTACATGATCGCTTTAATCTGGACGTTGGTTTCGGTGAGGGCAGTATTCTCTATAAGGAAACAATTTCCCAAGCGGTGGAAGGCGTTGGTCACTTTGAGCCCTTGCGTCACTACTCGGAAGTCCATTTGCTGATACAACCGGCACCACGGGGCAGCGGGATTCAGCTCGCCGCTGATTGCTCGCTGGAAGTATTGGGTAAAAACTGGCAGCATCAGGTTCTGAGTAACCTACGGGCCAAGGAACACTTGGGTGTTTTAACGGGTTCGGCCTTAACCGACGTGAAAATTACCTTAATTAGTGGCCGGGCCAGCATCGTACATTCCGTGGGTGGTGACTTTCGTGAGGCTACCTGGCGCGCGGTGCGGCAGGGATTGATGATGTTGCGGGAACGTGGGGCCTGCGAGCTATTGGAGCCGTGGTATCGATTCCGGTTAGAAGTCGGTCAGGATCAGGTCGGTCGCGCGATGACCGACATCCAGCGAATGGCCGGAGAGTTTGAATCCCCGGTAGAAAATGCGACCACGGGGATGACCACCTTGACCGGTGTGGCGCCGGTTGCAGAAATGCAGGACTACAGTCAGGCCGTCCAGGCCTATACACATGGACAAGGGGCTCTGGAGTGCTTGATCGACGGCTATCGGCCATGTCACAATGCCGATGAGGTCATCGCAGCCCAGGACTATGCCCCTGTTTCCGACCTGGATAACACACCGGACTCGGTATTCTGTGCGCACGGGGCCGGTTATCCAGTTCCTTGGGATGAGGTACCCACGATGGCCCACGTCGACTATGTGTATTCCGCCACTGAACTAGCAGCCTTAGAAAAGTAAAACGAAGCATTAGGGGAGTATTTGAAAATGGATGTGACTTTCAACAAAAGTTTTGCCAATGGCTTGTCCATGGCGTTAAAACAACCGGTTCTGGGGCTTCAATGGGATCTGGCAGTCGGTGACCTCACCAGGCTAAAAACGTTTGATCCCGAGGCCTGGGCGGTACAAGCTGCTCAGGCGGATCAGCCGAGTGCCGAGATCCTAACTAAACAAGTTCAGCAACAACGGCAACGGTTGGATGTGGCCATTGCACGTGGCGAAGCTATTCGGGTCTGGTGGAGTGAAGCGCCAGCCGATCGATTGGGGTATTGGTGGTTATGTGATTATTTGCAAAACGTTTCGAATCCCCTTGAACAGGTAAAGTTACCCTTGGATCGAGAGCTAACAACGACCCTACCGGCTTTTCAGCATTTCTCGAGCCTCGCCGAAATGGATGGCGAAGTGGCTGTGACCGATATCGACCGTGCCCAGGTAGTGTCCCCTTTGGCGCGCCAGGCCATTGGTCGGTATTGGCAAAAAACGGTTCAGGAAGCTGCGGCATTGCGGGTCAGCATGAATGGCACCATAATTGGTGTTCCAGTCGATTTTCTTGATCCGCTTTTCGCTCAGCAGTTGCCATCCGGTCAATCACTCACTTGGAGCCTAGGCCGGATTCTCGGCGCGTTGCCCTTGGGGCTGCCAGAATGGTGGATACATTCTCGGATTAACATTATTAATAACAAATAGTAATTATTAATAGTGAGATGTTCTCCATGAAGCATTCTAGCCAAGCGGTGCGTGTTATAATAGCGTCATTATAGGGATTTGCAGGCGATACCCATGCCAACATTGCCGTTGATGGAAAGGAAGCCGTTATGCGCATTAATATCTTGCAACACACACCCAACGAGGGTCCCGGTTCAATCGCCACTTGGGCAAAGGGCCACGGCCACGAGGTGTACATCTACCATCCCTACCAGTTTGGCTACGTGCCGAGTGCGGACGAGACCGACATGTTGGTGATCCTCGGCGGCCCAATGAGTCCGAACGATGATTTTCCCTGGATTGAAGAGGAACGCGAGCTGGTTAAGACTCTTATGGCACGAAATGTTCCCATCTTTGGGGCTTGCTTCGGGGCACAATTAATCAGTCTGACCTTGGGTGGTGAAGTCACTCAAGCCCCGGTCAAGGAGGTCGGCTGGGCACCCGTGTATCGGCAAACGGACGTGATTCCCGGATTGCCAGAGCAGCTAACGGTTCTGCACTGGCATCAAGATATGTTTAGCATTCCTACCGGGGCCACGCGGCTATTTTCCAGCGACCGGGTTGCCAATCAAGGCTTTGTGATTGGTCATCACGTCGTGGGACTACAATTCCACTTCGAACCGGTGGCTGACGACGTTCGCGAAATTGTCGTGAATGACTTTCCCTATATCAATGGCTCGGTTCTGGGACAAACGGCGGCCGATATCTTGGCCACACCGGTTCCAGCGGCCAATCAGCAGGCCATGTTTCGGATATTAGACTACTTAACTGAATGATCGGCGAAATGGCGGCCACGGCGGTCGCCACTTTTTGTTTCCAGCAAGGGACCCGCACAATTGACGGGGTCATTACGGTAGAATCCACAGGTTGGTTGATCTGGCTACTGGGATAACAAACGTTGGCGTCCAGTTAACGTTCCGGGAGCACTAGCAGTATGCTGATCGGAGAAGTGGATCGCTGCTGTCACAGATAAGAAAACACGAGGTGCCTCATGAAAATTAAAACAGGCTTTATGCCATTTCATCAATACCAAACTTATTATCGAATTGTGGGGGACCTCAAATCTGACCTAACGCCATTATTGTTACTACATGGTGGTCCCGGTTCGTCCCACAATTATTTTGAAGTCTTTGATCAAATAGCGGCGGAAACCGGCCGACCAGTGATCATGTATGATCAACTGGGATGCGGCCGGTCGTCGATTCCCGATCGCCCCGAGCTGTGGCACGCGACGACCTGGGTCGATGAACTCGCGGCGTTACGCGACTACTTGCACCTCAATCAGGTTCACTTGTTGGGCCAGTCATGGGGTGGGATGTTGGCCATTATTTATCTTTGCGAACGGCGGCCTGCCGGTATCAAAAGCGTCATTCTGGCTAGCACGTTATCCTCCTCGTCACTGTGGTCACAGGAGCAGCACCGGCTGATTACCTTTATGGCGCCCGCCGATCGTGCGGCGCTTGCGACCGCCGAGCGGACTGGTGATTTCAGCACACCGGAGTACCTGGCGGCCAATCAACGTTATATGGTTGCCCATGCGTCCGGACCGGTGACGTCAACGTCGGCCGAATATTTACGACGACCAAAAATTGGTGGGACCCAAGCCTATCAAACGGCTTGGGGACCCAATGAAGCTTTTCCAACGGGGACCCTGGCCGACTATGATTACACGGATCGTCTTTACGAACTGACCATGCCCACCTTGGTGACCAGTGGGGTCAACGACCTGTGTACACCATTGGTAGCGAAAACGATGGTGGATCATTTGCCTAATGCGGAATGGACGCTATTTACCAACAGCCGGCACATGGTTTTTATCGATGAAACCGAGGCTTATTTAGCCCGACTGACCAGTTGGCTAGCGGAACAGGACTAGCCAAGCGGTGACTGGGTTTAATGAGTCCGGCTAAGGTTGATTTCGAGGTTCTGGAAGTCAGGGAACTGGGAGCATAAATTTTAATCAATGGCAAGCCAGCCTGAGTCAATTCGTACTAAAATTCACTTACACAGGATAGGGAACCTGTCACCATTTTTGGTGAGAGGTTCTTTTACTATATTTAGTTATTTAGTGATAAATTAATTAAAACGAATTTCACTGAATAGTTGGTGTGACAACGTTGATGGGACGCAATTTCTGCCGAAAATAATCACCACCAAATAAATTTGATTGGAAAAGTAGATTAGCTTTTTTATTGACGACGGTATATACTAATTGCATAAGGATCTACATAGTTCATGACTATAAGCAATTGATTACCATGACTATAATGTAATCGGATTCATTCTGGACACCCTAAGCAAACCCGTGAAAGGGAGGAAATATCGTGTTAAATAAAATGGATACTAAACGGCATTATAAGATGTATAAAAAAGGTAAGCGCTGGATATTTGCGGGCATCATCGCTATAGGTCTCTCCCTGGGGGTCGTGGACGTAACGGCTAACGCGGATGTGGGCTCTGATGATGAATCGACGCCGGTTGCGGTGACAACCGCTGAATCGACACCTAGCGACAAAGTTAGCCTGACGCCTAAAGTCGCTCCAGTTCCTAAAGCGGACCCTGAACCGGTGACCGCACCGGTAGACAAGCCGGACAAAACACCGGCACTTAAAGACGACAGTGATACGAAAGTGACCGAAGAACCGGTCGCTAGTGGTGTGGTGCTAGAACAGACTCGCAGTCGTCGTTTGCTGGCCCCAACGGCGGCTCCAGTCGTCAAGGAATCGATCAATGACTGGCTGCCTAACAAGACCCTACAACTGACGATCATGAATCGACTGAATGAAATGGACCTTGGGCGGACCTGGACCACCCCAGAAGAAATCACCCAGGATGATATGGCTCTACTAGATGAAGTTCACGTCGGCGGAAGCTCTAATTCAGGGAATAAGGATACTTACATTGATGGTACGACTTCATTTTCCTTGAAGGGGTTGGAGTATGCGATCAACGTGAAGCACTTAACCTTGAAGTCTGATTTGAATGCCTCTCAGCACTACTACGGTGATGTGACTGATATTTCGGAATTAGCATCGATGACCAAATTGGAAACGGTAGATTTAACGGGGAATCGGATTACCGATGCTAGTCCATTATGGGGGCTCAAAAATTTAAAGAGCGTCGATATTCAATATAATAGTATCTTAGACCTATCTGGATTCCACTTTATGGAAAATACCAGTGTCACGGCCTGGGAACAATTTGTGACGTTGCCACTGATCAGGGTTGACCGAGCCACTAGGACCGCCATCTTGCCAGCGCTCTATACCGATGAAGATAATTATCATTGGAAGCTTGGAACTTCGGGTAGTCGATGGCAACCAACGGAATATCCTGAGTCCGGGCCGGCTGCCGGGTACGCCTATTTCCGTGGTGGCGACTATACCTTTAACAAGACCGATGGATCGATTACCTTTTACAACCTGCGGGATCAAGAACCGGGAAATACGCCATACGAAAGTAAGGAAACGATCCCCCAAGCGTACAAATACTTTTTGATTGGGCAAGCATCTGAAAAGGTTGATGGCCAGAAGCATCAACGGATCGTGCTCTTCCAACCCTACGTGCTATCCGACAAAGCTGGGATGGTCACGGTTTCTTACCAAGACAAGGATGGGAAACCACTCGCGGACGATGAGATCTTGGAGGCTAAGTTAGTCGGTGACAGTTACACGACCGCGGCCAAGGAATTTGATGGCTATACCTTAACCAAGACCCCCGAAAATGCTAACGGAACGTATGCGGCCGATGATATCCACGTGGTTTACGTCTACGATAAGACGCCAGTTACGCCGCCGGTTGTGACGCCAAGTGCTACCGTTAAAGTGACGGTTCATTATCAAACGAGTAATGGCACACCGGTGGCGGCGGATGTGGTTCTGACTGGGAAGGTCGGCGACAGCTACACGACCGTGCCGGCAGTTGTCGATGGTTATAAGCTCGCGACGACCCCCGCCAATGCTAACGGCGTTTATGGTGAGCAAGACAGTGAGGTGACCTACATCTATGCAAAGGATGGCGGGGATACTAATCTGATTAATCCGGGTGATGCGGCCGATAAACCGGATGGTAAGAAGCCGAATGTGACCAAGCCGGCTAAGACGCCAGCAACGGGTGGTGCAGCGGTTACTGTGGCCGAATCAAGCCAAAATGGCGGTCATATGACCACTCTCGCCGCAAATAAGACGACGAAGGCGACCTTACCACAGACCGATGATAAGTCAGTCTCCCCACTATGGGGACTGGCCGTTCTGGGTTCGCTACTGGGCTTGGCAGTCATTGGTCGCAAGCGAAAATTTTAAATGGATAAATGAAAGCCCGGCCAAAATTGGGG